>JBDTOR010000007.1:0-33282 GCA_039933175.1 Hyphomicrobium sp.
CGTCGTGAAGGAGAAGGTGCCGCTCAACGTCACGGTGAGCCCCGCGTCCGTCCTGAAGGTGCCGCCGTTGTGGGCGTAATAGTGGTAGTAGGTGACGCCGCCCGTGATCGTGTAGTTGGAGTTCAGCAGGATCACAGCACCGACGGCATATGAGGCCATGTGAACGTCGGCGCTGGCTCCGAAGGTGACGCTGGCGCCGACCGACAGGATGCCAGCACCACGATGCAGGATCACGGTTCCGCCCGTGGTGGTGCGCAGCGTCCCGTTCTGCACCGTGAAGATGCCAGGAAGTGCTGCGATAACGTCGATCGCCACGCCGCTCGTCACATTGAGCGTGCCGCCACCCAGATCGAGGGTGACAGCGCCGCCTCCGGCCCACGGACCGGCAATGACGATCCCAGCCGTAAACGACGGTGTGTTACCGCCCTGGATGGTGACGGTGTAGCCGCCGAAGTCCAGGTGCGATGCGACGTAGTCATAGGCATGCTGCAGCGTGAGCCAAGCGCCGCCGGACGAGTTTGCAAGCCCAGTGTTTGCATCAGAGCCATTGGTGCGCACGTAGTAGGTGCGATTGGCGGTCAGCGCCTCGCGGCCACCGCCGCCGCCCAGTGATGTGTGCGGGAAGCTGACGCTGCCGGTGGAGCGGTCGATGAGGATCGCTTCCTTCCATGTCGATCCGTCGGCGCTCACCTTGAAATGAAAATCGTCGTCGCCTGCAAGACCGAGTTCGGCGCGTCCGGAAAACGCGTCCTGGTACAGCAGGCTGGCCGTATCGGCCGCCGACGCCTTGTTGATCTTGAGCTGGTGCCCGTCGCCGTCGTGACTAAGCAGCGTCGCATCCGCTGCCAGCGTCAGACGGTTGGTCGTGTCGGCCGTGGCGTTGATGCCGAGCGTGGTGTAGCTGCCGGATCCGCCGCCACCGCCCCCGCCTCCCGTCGTCAGGGCACTCCATGCCGAACCGTCCCACACGACGGCCACGTCCTCATCGCCGATCCAGGCGATCCAGCCTTCGACCGGCGCATAGAACATCCAGGCGCCGTCCTGATAGGCCGCGATGTTGCCCGCATGTCCGCTCCACGCACCCGTGGGACTGGGGCCGACGATGTAGCGCGCCCCGTCGGCCGGCGAGCCCGGGGGAGCCGTGAGATCGCGATCGAGCACCGCCAGTTGCACGATGGCGTCGAGCGCACGGATCGCCTCGTTGTGCGTGACGTGCTTCTGGGATTGGGCCGCCATGATGTACGGCAGGCTGAGATTGGGCGTCGCGTCCACGCGATCCTCGCGAAATGCAAACTTTGCTGCGCGAAGGATAGGCATGGCGCCAGGCGCCGAGGATAAGTCGGCCGAACGCGTGCGGTCAGGCCGCGGCTTTGCCGCGCGCGGCGTCCGCGGCGGAGCGGATGGCGGCGATGTTGGCGGCGTAACTCTCGCGCGTGCCGCCCTTGAACACGGCCGAGCCCGCAACGAGCACGTTAGCCCCCGCCGCGGCAACGAGTGGCGCCGTTTCCGCCGTAACGCCGCCGTCGACCTCGATGTCGATCGGACGCGAGCCAATCATCGCCTTGACGCGGCGGATCTTGTCGACCACGGCGGGGATGAAACTCTGGCCGCCGAAGCCGGGATTCACCGTCATCAGCAGGACGAGATCGAGCCGGTCGAGCACGTAGGCAATGGTGTCCTCGGGTGTGCTCGGATTAAGCGCGACACCGGCCTTCTTGCCCAGCGACCTGATCGTCTGGAGCGTGCGGTCGAGATGCGGCCCTGCCTCGGGATGCACCGTGATGTAGTCCGCGCCGGCATTGGCGAACGCTTCCAGGTAGGGATCGGCCGGCGCGATCATCAGGTGCACGTCGAATACTTTCGCCGAGTGCGGCCGGATCGCCTTGATGATCGGCGGACCGAACGTGATGTTGGGTACGAAGTGGCCGTCCATCACGTCGAGATGGATCCAGTCGGCGCCGGCCGCTTCGACCGTTGCCATCTCCTCCTGCAGCCGGCCGAAGTCGGCCGACAGCATCGAGGGGGCAATCGTCACGGATCGGGCCATCGCATTGTCCTTCAGCGCTTCTCCGCCTACGCGGCTTGCGCACTTTAGCGGCATCGGCCGCGCGCGTCTTGCCTGAGCGGCAGCCTGTGTAAAAGGCGCCCTAGGAGGTGCGGCGTTTGCCCTCGACGAGCGTCAGAATGTGAGGCGTCAAAATAAGTTGCATGGCGAGGTCGAGCTTGCCGCCGGGCACGACGATGGAGTTGGCGCGCGACATGAAACTCGTCGGCATCATCGACAACAGATACGGGAAGTCGATGCCGCGCGGGTCGCGGAAGCGGATGATGACCATCGACTCGTCCGGGGTCGGGATCCAGCGGGCGACGAAAGGATTCGACGTATCCACCGTCGGGACGCGCTGGAAGTTGATGTCCGTCTCGCTGAACTGCGGGCAGATGAAGTTCACGTAGTCGGGCATGCGCGTGAGGATGGCGTCAACCGCTTCATCGTGCGAGTAGCCGCGCGCCGACTTGTCGCGAATGAGCTTCTGGATCCACTCGAGGTTGATCACGGGCACGACGCCGATTTTAAGGTCGGCGTGCATCGCCACGTTGACTTTCGGCGTCACCACGGCGCCGTGCAGGCCCTCATAAAACAGCAGATCCGTACCGCGCGGCAGGTCGTGCCATTCGGTGAACGTGCCGACGGGGGCACCATGCTTCTCCGCATCCTGCTCGTCGTGGATGTACTGCCGCGTCCGGCCGAGGCCGCTCTCGCCATAGCTGCGGAACACATCCTCAAGCTCGGCAAGCAGGTTCGCCTGCTCGCCGAAATGGCTGAAGTTGTTGTTACCCCTCAGACGCGCCTCGACGATCGCCTGCTCCATCTCGGCGCGGCCGTAGCGGTGAAAAGCGTCGCCCTCGATGAAGGCGGCGGTGATGTGCTCGCGACGAAAGATGTTCTCGAACGTCTGACGCACCGAGGTGGTGCCGGCGCCGGAAGATCCTGTAACAGAGATGATCGGGTGCTTAGCTGACATGGCGCGGCGAGAATGCCTTATAATCATTGATTAATTTAAAACCGGCGCAACAACCCCCGGCGGCTGAATAGGGGCGAGCGCTCGCCACGCATTTGCCTGCCGTCATGTAGACGCACCGCATGCTCGACCTCGGCGCGCGATCCGGCGATCACGGGCACCCGCTGGTGCAGCGACTTCGGCTTCACCTCCAGCAGGCGCTCACGGCCGGTCGAGGCCGCGCCCCCCGCCTGCTCGATCACCCAGGCTATGGGGTTGGCCTCATAGATCAGCCGCAGGCGCCCGTTGCGGAACTCGCGGCGCTTGTCGCCCGGGTACAGATAGACGCCGCCGCGCGACAGGATGCGATAGATGTCGGCAACCGGTGAGCCCGTCCACCGCATGTTGAAGTCACGGCCACGGGGCCCTTCCTTGCCGCGCCGGCAGTCCTCGATATAGGCGCGGATCGGATCGTCCCAGTGCCGCGAATTGGAATCGTTGATGGCGTACTCGGTGGAGCGCGTCGGGATCTCCACCTTGGGCTGCGTGAGCAGAAAGGTGGAGCTGCGCCGGTCGAGCGTGAATATCTGCGTGCCGGCGCCGACGGTCACGACGAGCACCGTTTGCGGCCCATACACGAAGAAGCCGCCGGCGAGCTGATTGACGCCCTGCTGCAGGAAAGCCGAGGGGTCGTCGTTGTGCTGTAGCGCCGGTAGCACCGTGAAAATCATGCCGATCGAGGCATTTGCATCGATATTCGATGAGCCGTCGAGCGGATCGACGGCCACGAGCAGAGGGGCTTTCTCATCAAGCAACAGCGGCGCGTCCATCTCTTCGGAGGCGACGCCAGCCACCGGCGCGCCGCGCAGCACGTCGACGATGCGGTTGTTGGCGAGTAGGTCGATCTCCTTCTGCTCGTCGACCTCCCCGCGCTTGCCGGTTGCGCGGCCAAGCGGCCCGGCCAGCGCTCCCTGCCCGACGAGTTCGGCCATCTCGATCGCCGCTTCGGCCAGCGCCTGGATCGTCGCCGCGACGGCAAGGCGTGCCGGACGGGCGGCGGTCCAGCCCGCGAAATAGGCGGCTAGCGACTGGGGCTGGTTCATGCTCAGGCAGTCCCCCCTTTGCTACGGCGTGCGATATCGCCGCGAACTCCGGGCCATTGTCGGCCACATTCTCTCTTCTTAGCCATGTCGGCGCGGACGATCGAGTGCAAGGCGCTTTTTTGCTTATGTCGTGGAGAGTTACTGACGAGCATGACAGCCGGCGCCAGCCCTGAGCGCAGCCCGTCCACCACCGCCAATGGGTTGACCGCGCGCGAGCGGTCGAGTTCAACCTTAGATAGCATATGTGGCTGATCCACCCGCGCGAGAAACGCGCCCAGGTGTCATCGCCGCGCCTAGGGGGATGGAATGCGGGAGGGTGTCGTCGAGGCGTCGGACACGGTATGGGCTCTCGCCTGGCGCTTGACGGGGGGGTGGCGGCCCGTGGCCTCCGCCGCGCTCTGCACGGCCGCGATCAACGCGCTGGCGCTCACCGGCCCGCTCTACATGGTGCTGGTCTACGGCTTTGTGCTGCCTGCCCATGACGGCGACAAGCTGTTGGCGCTGACCGCCTCCATGCTCGTTATGTATGGACTAAGCGCCTGCCTCGACCTCGCGCGCCTGAGCGTCTTTTCGGGCTGCGCACGCAGCATCGACCGGGGATTGAGCCCCCGCATCGGCCCGAGTCCGAACCGCGACCTCGACCAGATCCGCGGTTTCTTCAACGGGCATGCCCCGGCGGCACTATGCGACCTGCCCTGGACGCCGCTGTACCTCGGTCTGATGTTTGTGCTGCACGCCCTGCTCGGGCTGCTCGCTACTCTCGGTGCGGCATCGCTGATCGCCTGCGTTTACTTCGCCGATCGCAGCACACGATCTCCGCTGCTGGCCGCCGCCGTGTTGCGTGCCCTGCGGCCCGCGCTGCAGTCCGCGATGCTTGGCCTCGGCGCTTATCTCGCCATGACCGGCGCATGCCACCCCGCCAGCATGTTCGCGGCTTCGATCATGCTGGGGCGTACCCTGGGGCCGCTGGAGCTGGCCGTCGCGCATTGGCGCAGCTTGGCAATGGTGCGCCAGAGCGCCGTGCGCCTGCACGCCCAACTTTCGGCCCCACCGAACGACGCGCGGCCACCCCGCGTCCAGATCATCGTGCGGCCGCGCGACTATGCGCGCCGTACTAGCGGGGTTGCGGCGTCGCTGGCTTCCGGCTTGCGGCCGACGGCCGAGTAGCGCAGGCCGGCGGCGTGTGCCCGGGCGCCGGAGAACACGTTGCGCAAGTCGACCAGCACGTCGCCGCGCATCTTGGCTTTGGCCGCCTTGAGGTCGAGGGCGCGGAACTCGTTCCACTCGGTGACGGTGACCAGCACGTCGGCCCCGCTCGCCGCCTCCAGCGCGCTGTCGCACCAGACGACGCCCGGCAGCAGCGCCTCGCCGTGACGGCGCCCCTGCGGATCGCACACGCGCACGACGGCGCCGCGCTCCTGCAGCATCGGTACGATGGTGAGGCTCGGCGCATCGCGCATGTCGTCGGTGTTCGGCTTGAAGGTGACGCCGAGGATGGCGATGGTCTTGCCGCGCACGCTGCCGCCGGCCGCCTGCTCGACGCGATGCGCCATGGCGATCTTGCGCTCGTCGTTGACGCGCTGCACCTGCTCGATGATCGACACCGGCGACTTGTTCTCGCGCGCCGTACGAATGAGCGCCGATACGTCCTTGGGGAAGCACGAGCCGCCGTAGCCGGGGCCGGGATGCAGGAACTTGTCACCGATGCGGCCGTCCTTGCCGATGGCCGAGGCCACCTCCTGCACGTCGGCGCCGACCTCCTCGCACAGATCAGCGACCTCGTTGATGAAGGAGATCTTCAAGGCGAGAAAGGCGTTGGCGGCGTACTTGGCGAGCTCGGCGGATTCGCGTCCGACGAACATCACCGGGGCGTTGCGCAGGGCGAGCGGCGAGTAAAGCCGTCCCATGATTTCGCGGGCCCGCTCGTCGTCGGTGCCGACCAGCACGCGGTCGGGATGCATGAAGTCCCGGATGGCCGAGCCCTCGCGCAGGAACTCGGGATTAGAGCAGACGGCAAAGCCGCCGTCGGGGCGGCTGGCGCGCAGGCGGCGCTCGATCTCGCGGCTGGTGCCGACCGGCACGGTCGACTTGGTCACGACGACAGTGAAGCCCTTTAGGTGCGGGGCCAGCTCCTCCACCGCCGCGTACACGTACGACAGGTCGGCATATCCGTCGCCGCGCCGCATCGGCGTGCCGACGGCGAGCAGCACCACATCGGCGTTGTTGGCCGCCGGCCCGAGGTCGGCGGTAAAGACGAGGCGGCCGGCCTGCATGTTGCGGGCGATGAGATCGTCGAGCCCCGGCTCGTAGATCGGCGACTTGCCGGCGTTGAGCTCGGCGAGGCGCTGCGGATCCTTGTCGACGCAGGTAACGGTCCAGCCGAACTCGGCGAAGCAGGCGGCCGACACGAGGCCCACATAGCCCGCACCAATCATGCAAATGTTCATGTCGTACTCCGTAGCTGCGCCCGGGCAGCGTCATTGCTCACGACGTATTCGAAATCGACCTTGGTGCAGCACCTGGACTGTATGGCGCTAGCCTAACGGCAGCGGGGTAGCAATTGCGGCGTAAGCGCGCCTCCCCGCACAAACTGCCATCCAGGGCGCCCCTAAAGGTTGAATTCCTCGATCTTGGTGAAGGCCGCGCGCAGCGCTTCCGACCAGGAAGCCGACAGCTTCTTGAAGTACTCGTCGTCCTGAAAGATGCGTCTTTCGCGGCGCAGCTCGAGACTGTCACGCTCGTACAGCAGGATGTCGATCGGCATGCCGACCGACAGGTTGGAGCGCAGGGTGGAATCGAAGCTGAGCAGGACCAGCTTCGCAGCTTCGCCAAGCCGCATGGTCGGCCGCGCCACGCGGTCGAGGATCGGCTTGCCGTATTTGTGCTCGCCGATCTGGAAATAGGGAGTCTCGTCGGTCGCCTCGATGAAGTTGCCTTCCGAGTAGACCTGGAACAGACGCGGCCGCTCGGTGCCGATCTGGCCGCCGAGAATGAACGAACCGGAAAAGCCGGTCTTCGTTGCTTCGAGCGCCGCGCCGTCGATCGCCCGGATGCTGCGCACGGCATCCCCGACGAGGCGGGCGGCGCGGTACATCGAGGGCACGTTGTAGAGGTTGGCGGCGTCGGGCTCGTCCTCGCGCTCGACGAGCTGCTCGTTGAGCAGGCTGATGACCGACTGCGTGAGCGAAAGATTTCCCGCCGTCAGCAACACCAGCACGCGCTCGCCAGGCTTGCACCAGGAGTGGACCTTGCGAAACTGCGCGATGTTGTCGACGCCGGCGTTGGTGCGCGTGTCGGCGGCGAACACCAGCCCGCGGTTGAGCAGCATCGCGACGCAGTAGGTCATCGGCAACGTCCCCAGTGAACTTCCATGCGCCAGCGCTCCCCTCTGCCGGGGGTTTACTACTGCTGGGCGCTGCTTTGCTGCTGGACTTCCACGAAGACGTCAAGAACCTCGTCGATGCCGCCGCGGCGGTTGCCGGTAATAGGGGCGGCCGAAGTCGCATCGAGACCGCAGGCGAGGCGCACGTAACGGTCGGTCGGGCAAACTTGGTTAGCGGGGTCGAAGCCCAGCCACCCGAGACCTTCGATAAACGCCTCTGCCCATGCGTGCTGGGCCTCGGAGGTGCTTTCGCCGCCGGTGACGAAATAGCCGCTGACGTAGCGGGCGGGGACCCCCATCAGCCGCGCCGCCGAAATGAACACGTGGGCATGATCCTGGCAGACGCCGCGGCCGGCCTTGAGCGCTTCGGCCGCAGTCGTGGAGGCGTTGGTTGCCCCCACCACGTACTTGACCCGTTCTCCCACGACGGCCATCAGCTCGTGCAGACGGTCGATGGCATCGGGTGCCTTGAGATCGGCGGTGAGTTCCCGGATGGCGTCGTCCGGCGCCGTTCTTTCCGTTTCCCGCTTGAACACGCGCGTCGGCGCGACCTCGGTCAGCCCGCGCACGAAGCCTGCCTTGTCATGCGTTTCGACGGTGCCGCGCGCGATGATGGCGATCTCCGAATGGGTGCGCGGAATAGAGACCAGATGGGTCATGTTGCCGAATGCGTCGCGGAAGCGCACGGCGCTGTCGATGTCCGGCATCTCCACACGCCAGCTGAGCACGCGCTGTCCCTCGAAGGGGGGCGGCGTCAGCCGCAGCGTATGGATGCTGTAGAGCGCCGGCGTGGCGTATGCGTAGCGCGTGACATGACCGATCGAGATGAGCATTAGTGCCCCGATTCCGAAGTTCGCCTGTGTTCGCAGGCTTTGTAGGGAGCGAACTTCGGAATCATAAGGGGCACTAGAATTATAGGTTTGCCAGTGTGATTCAGATCGAGAAATTCGCTCGATACCCAGCCGCTCGTGGATGCGAATTTCTCGATCATCACGCTGGCTCTTGAACCTCACTCAGCCATTGAAGTGGTAGGCTTCCGCCACCTCGGATCCCAGCCGGTTGTTGCGCACGATGAAGTCCTCGATAAATTCGTGCAACCCCGACTGGAAGATCTTGTCGATATTGCCGTCGCAGAGCAGCCGCCGCGTCGACGCTGCCGTCGCATGGCAGGGACACTTCGATCCGTAGAGCTCGGCAAGGTCGCCCAGCGCCAGATTGATCTCGTCGTAGCAGGAGCGCAGCGAGCGCGGCATCGCCTGGTTAAGGATCAGGTATTCGGCGATGCGCCACGGCCGGTAGTTTTGCTTGTAGACCCAGCGGTAGCTGCGGTGGGCCGAAACCGAGCGCAGGATGGCGCCCCACTGCACGTTGTCCACGCCGCCGCCCACCATCTCGATCTGCGGCAGCAGCACGTAGTATTTGACGTCGAGAATGCGGGCGGTGTTGTCGGCCCGCTCCAGGAAGGTGCCCAGCTGGCTGAAATAGAACGTGTCGTTGCGCAGGATCGTGTTGAGCAGCGCGCCGCGATAGAGCGCCGAGCGCGAGCGCACCCAATCGAGGATGCGCGGCAGCTCGCCGGCGGTGACGCTCGACGGGCTGATATTGGAGAACTCCATCCACGCCGAGTTGAGGCTTTCCCACATGTCGCGCGTCAGCGAGGTACGCTGCGCCCGCCCGTTGCGCCGCGCCGCGGCCAGGCACGATTTCACGCTCGACGGATTGGAGAAATCGAACAGCAGATAGTTGATGACGTCGCGCGTGTTGAGCGTCTCGTGCTTGGCGAAATAGCCCTGCGCGCAGCCGGCGCTGGCGAGCGTCGAGCGCCACTCCTCATGCGTACCGTCGCCGTCGCGCGGCAGCAGCACAATGCGGTAGCCCACCTCGGTAAGGCGCGCCATGTTCTCAGCGCGCTCCACATAGCGCGCCAGCCAAGAAAGGTCGTTGGCCGTCCGTCCTAGCATGCGATGTGCTACGCTCGCCTGTTGATGATTGTCTGCCTCAAGCCTTAGTCCTGAAGAACCCATGTGTCCTTCGTCCCGCCGCCCTGGCTCGAATTGACGACGAGCGAGCCGTCGCGGAGTGCAACGCGCGTCAGGCCGCCGGAAGTGAGGCGGACTTCGTCGCCGAACAGCACGAAGGGCCGCAGATCGAGATGCCGCGGCGCCACGCCCGCTTCGACCAGCGTCGGGCAGGTCGATAGCGCCAGGGTCGGCTGCGCGATGTAGTTGCTGGCGTTGGCTTCGAGCTTGCCCCGGAAGGCTTCGATCTCGGCCTTCGACGCGGTCGGCCCCACCAGCATGCCGTAGCCGCCCGAGCCGTGCACTTCCTTCACCACCAATTCCGGCAAGTGAGCGAGCACGTATTTCAGCTCATCCTTGTTGCGGCAATTGTAGGTCGGCACGTTCTGCAGGATGGGCGCGCGGCCGGTATAGAACTTGATGATCTCGGGGATGTAGCTGTAGATCGCCTTGTCGTCGGCGATGCCCCCGCCCGGCGCGTTGACGATGGTGACGCGTCCCGAGCGATAAAGGTCGAACAATCCCGGCACGCCCAGAACCGAATCCGACCGGAAGACGAGCGGGTCGAGGAAGTCGTCGTCGATGCGCCGGTAAATGACGTCGATCTGGCGAGGGCCCTGCGTCGTCTTCATTTGCAGAGCGCCGTCCATCACCGTGAGATCGTGGCCCTCGACCAGCTCGACGCCCATCTGGTCCGCCAGGAACGAGTGCTCGAAATAGGCGCTGTTGTATTGGCCGGGAGTGAGCAGCGCGATGGTCGGCTCGCGCTCGAGCCCCTTCGGCGCGACGCTTTCCAGCGTCTTAAGCAGATGCTCGGGATAGTTCTCGACCGGCGCCACCCTGTTCTTGGCGAACAGGTCCGGGAACATGTGCATCATCGTTTCGCGGTTCTCGAGCATGTAGGACACGCCCGAGGGTGTGCGCGTGTTGTCCTCGAGAACGAAAAAGTCGTTCTCGCTGGTGCGCACGATGTCGATGCCGATGATGTGGCTGTAGATGCCCAGGGGAGGCTCGACACCCATCATCTCGGGGACGAACGCCGAGTTGCCGACGATGAGCTCCTCGGGAACCTTGCCGGCTTTGATGATCTCCTGGCGATGGTAGATGTCGTACATAAAGGCGTTGAGCGCGCGCACGCGCTGCTCGATGCCAGCCGTCAGGCGCCGCCATTCGGTCGCCGTGATGATGCGCGGGATGATGTCGAAGGGAATGATCCGTTCGGCGGCTTCCTCGCTGCCGTAGACCGCGAACGTGATGCCGGTGCGGCGGAACATCGTCTCCGCCTCAAGCAGCTTCTGCTTCAGGTCGTCCAGCTTCTGGGTGGCGAGCCATTCGGAGACGGCTTGGTACGGCACGCGCACCCCATCGCCGGTGCCGTTCATTTCATCAAAAGCCTTGCGCAGCACTGCCTCGGCTTTGATCGACGTCTGTTCCTGCCGCAAATCCCGCCTCGATAACCCAAGCCAACGCCGCCATCATGCCCGCAAACTGCGAGAAGTGGCAGCAAATCGTACGCCGATCGCTGCCTTAGTTACGGGCATTTGCCTTGAGAAACGGCAAAGAAACGGGCGGGCTTTCGGCTCCGCCCTAGAACAGCCCCTCGATCTGACCGTCGTTGTTGAGGCGGATCGACTCCGACGCGGGGACGCGCGGCAAGCCCGGCATCGTCATGATCTCGCCAGTGACGACGACGACGAATTCGGCGCCGGCTGACAGGCGCAACTCACGCACCGGCACGATGTGTCCGGTGGGTGCGCCGCGCTTGGTCGGGTCGGTCGAGAACGAGTACTGCGTCTTGGCCATGCACACCGGCAGGTTGCCGAAGCCGCCGGCCTCGAGATCCTTGAACGCCGTTTCCACGGAGGAATCGCAGGCGATGTCGGAGGCACGGTAGATCTCGGTGGCGATCGTCTTGACCTTGTCGCGCAAGGTCATGTTGTCGGCATAGAGCGGCTTGAAGTTGGAGCGCGTGGTCTCGGTGAGCTCGACCACGTGCCGGGCGAGCTGCTCCGTGCCGGCGCCGCCGTCGGCCCAGTGGGTGCACACGAAGGCGCGCACGCCGAGGGTCTCGGCCGCCTTCATCACCTCCTGCACCTCCGCGTCCGTGTCGGTCACGAAACGATTGATGGCGACGGCCACGGGCACGCCAAACTTGGCCATGTTCTCCAAGTGGCGCAGGAGGTTATCGCAGCCCTTGTTGACGGCGAGAACGTTCTCGTTCTTGAGGTTCTCCTTGGAGACGCCGCCGTGCATCTTGAGCGCGCGCACCGTAGCGACGACGATCGCCACATCCGGCGTCAGCCCGGCCTTGCGGCACTTGATGTCGAAGAACTTCTCGGCCCCGAGGTCGGCACCGAAACCGGCTTCGGTGACGACGAAATCGGCGATCTTCAGGGCCGATTTTGTCGCGAGCACCGAGTTGCAGCCGTGCGCGATATTGGCGAACGGACCGCCGTGGATGAACACGGGGTTGTTCTCCAGCGTCTGCACCAGGTTCGGCATCAACGCATCCTTGAGCAGCACCGTCATGGCGCCGTCAGCCTTCAGCTCGCGGGCGCGGATCGGCGTCTTGTCGCGCGTGTAGCCGACGATGATGTTGCCGAGCCGGCGCTCCAGATCCTTGAGGTCGAGCGACAGGCAGAGGATGGCCATCACCTCGGAGGCGACCGTGATGTCGAAGCCGTCGGTGCGCGGGAAGCCGTTGGCGACGCCGCCGAGCGAGTTGGTGATCTCGCGCAGGGCGCGGTCGTTCATGTCGAGCACGCGCTTCCAGGCGACGCGGCGGGTATCGAAGCCGAGGCTGTTGCCCCAGTAGATGTGGTTGTCGATCATCGCCGACAGCAGATTGTGCGCCGACGTGATGGCGTGGAAGTCGCCGGTGAAGTGGAGGTTGATGTCCTCCATCGGCACGACCTGGGCATAGCCGCCGCCGGCCGCACCGCCTTTGACGCCGAAGCACGGCCCGAGCGAGGGCTCGCGCAGGCACATCATCGCCTTCTTGCCGATGCGGTTGAGGCCGTCGCCGAGACCGACTGTCGTCGTGGTCTTGCCCTCGCCGGCCGGTGTCGGGCTGATGGCCGTAACGAGAATGAGCTTGCCGTCCTTGCCATCCTTCAGGCCGTCAATGTGCTTGAAGGAAACCTTGGCCTTCGTCGTGCCGTATGGAACGAGAGCGTCGGCGGGAATGCCGACCTTGGCGGCGACTTCGGCAATCGGCTTCATCGTCGCCGCGCGGGCAATCTCAATGTCGGACTTGATCGTCGTCACAGTTCTCGTTCCTCCGAAAGTGCTCTTTTTGGCCGGCGGGCAGGCTGTAATGCCGGTGCCGGCTGAATTCCCGGGCCGATAATGATGGTTCAAACGCCGAGCGCAAGTCTCGGCTGATGTCCGAAGCCCAATGCCGCAGTGCACCCAGCAAAACCGTTAACATCAGCGGTTCGCTAGCACTTGGCGTGCGAAGATTGCGAAGCGACATGCCAAAGCGCGCGGCAGCACCTTCAATGATATAATCCGCCCCGAGGAGTACTGCATGGGACACGGTCACAGTCACGGCCCCGGACACAGCCATGGTCCGGGACATTCGCACGCCAGCAGCGAGCAAAATGAACGCCGCCTGCTACTGGCCGGGCTGTTGACGACCGTCACGATGATCGCCGAAGCGGCCGGCGGCTTCATCTCCGGCTCCCTGGCCCTGCTCGCCGACGCCGGTCACATGCTAACGGACGCCGCGGCGCTGGCGCTTGCCTACCTGGCAGTGCGTGTCGCCCGGCGCCCGGCCGACTGGAAGCGCACCTACGGCTTTGATCGTTTCGAGGTTCTGGCGGCATTCGCCAACGGGCTCGCGCTCTTCTTCATCTCGGCGATGATCTGCATCGAAGCCATCGAGCGCATGTTCACGCCGGTCGAGGTGCTGGGCGTACCGATGCTGGTGATCGCCGCCGTCGGCCTGTCGGTAAACGTCCTGACGCTGCTCATCCTGCGGCAAGGCGGCGGCGGCAACCTCAATGTGCGGGCGGCGCTGCTGCACGTGATGAGCGACCTGCTCGGCTCGGTGGCGGCCATCGTCGCCGCACTCGTCATCCTGCAGACGGGCTGGACGCCGATCGACCCGATCCTGTCGATCGTCATCACGCTGTTGATCCTGCGCAGTGCCTGGCTGATCACCAAGGACGCCGGTCACATCCTGCTGGAGGGCGCCCCCGGCAGCATCGACGTTCGCGAGGTGCAAAAGGATCTCGAGGCGAACGTTCCCGACGTGCAGTCGGTGCATCACGTGCACGCCTGGTCGCTGAGCGAGAACCGCCCGGTCATGACGCTGCACGCGCTCACCTGCGATACCGTCCCGCCGGAACAAGTTGCAGCTGCCATCAAGGCGCGTCTGAAGGAGGCCTTCGGCGTCGTGCACGCCACGGTCGAGGTCGAGCATCGAGACTGCGCCGACGCGCCTGCAGCCAAGGTCTGCGGCAAGGTGTAGACGCAAGCCGCGCCCGCCGGCCGTTCTCTTGACCGAATTGTTCAAATTCGTTGCTACCAATGGGTCGATGACAGACCTCTTCTCGCCGGCAACGCCGGGCGATGCGCGCCCCCGGGTCATGATCGCGGACAAAAGCCCGGTCGTGCGTGCAGGCCTGCGCGATTTCATCATGCGCGACGGGCGTTTCGAGGTGCTGGACACGCACGCAAGCGGCGCCGCCTTCGTCTCCGCAGTCGAACAGCACCCGACCGACATCGGCATCATCGGCTGGTCGCTGCCGGACATGAACGGCGGCGAAGTTCTTGCGACCCTGAAGCGCCGGCACGTCCCGACACGGGTCGTCGTCTACACCGGCGAGCCCGGCAAAGATGTGCTGCGCCAAGCGGTACGCCTCGGCGCCTGGGGATTCATCTCCAAGAGCGACGAGCCCTCGGTGCTGGTCGACGCCATCGCGTCCGTCGCGCGCGGCCGCATCTCGCTGCCGTACCTCGATCTGCAGGCGCTGAACTCGGACCCGTTCGCCGAACTCACCTCACGCGAGCGCGAGCTGCTCACGGCGCTCGCCAACGGCTGGACGAATTTGCAGATCGCTTCGCGCATCGGCATCTCGCGCAACACGGTCAAATACCACCTCAAGAACCTCTACGATAAGCTCGGCGTGACGAACCGCGCGATGGCCGTCGCTATGTACATGCAGACGACGATGGACCAGCGCTAAAACGCATCGACAAATGACGCAGCGCACAAATTGCGCGCGCGCTTTTGCACATTGCACCGTCGATAAGAGACGCTAATGTTTCCGCGGGTTAGCAGCGCGACGGCGCGCGCGAGAGCGGTCACCAAAAGTGCCGTCGCTCGGGTCCGTCAAGGTGGGTAGGAATGACTACCCAATGGCACGGTCGAACCGCTACCCGACAGCGTCCAGCGGCTGCCCGATCGGGTGTTGCGAAGGCATCAACGTAAATAGATGCTTCACACCCAGCCGCAAGCAACAGACAACGGACCCGTCGCCGGGCGCGATGGCGGGACCTGCGCATAAAGCGCGAAGCGCATAAGCGCTCCAAAAAACGCAAGAACAGACGGCAATTCGGAGGAAACTACTTCATGCTGGTTACGACGCATCTGTTTATTCCCGGCCCCACCAACGTCCCGGAAGCCGTGCGCAAGGCGATGGACATCCGCATGGAAGACATGCGCTCGCCCGAGTTCCCCAAGTTCACCTTGCCGCTGTTCGAGGACGTCAAGAAAGCATTCAAGCTCAGCAACGGCCGAGTGTTCCTGTTCCCATCGTCCGGCTCGGGCGCCTGGGAGTCGGCGATCTCCAACACGCTGAACCGCGGCGACAAGGTTCTGATGAGCCGCTTCGGCCAGTTCTCGCTCCTGTGGGTCGACATGGCGCAGCGCCTCGGTCTCAACGTGCAGGTGCTCGACGAGGAGTGGGGCACGGGCGTGCCGGTCGACAAGTACGCCGAAATTCTCGCGGCCGATAAGAGCCACGAGATCAAGGCAGTGTTCGCCACGCACAACGAGACCGCCACGGGCGTCACTTCCGACATCGCCGGCGTGCGCAAGGCTCTCAATGACGCCAAGCATCCCGCGCTGTTGTTCGTCGACGGCGTGAGCTCGGTCGGTTGCATCGACTTCCGCATGGAAGAGTGGGGCGTCGACTGTTGCGTGTCGGGTTCGCAGAAGGGCTTCATGCTGCCGACCGGCCTTGGCATCCTCGCCGTGAGCAACAAGGCACTCGAGGCCAACAAGTCTTCGAAGATGGAGCGTTGCTACTTCTCGTTCGAGGACATGATCAAGAACAACGACCTCGGCTATTTCCCCTACACGCCGGCAACCCAGCTGCTGCGCGGCCTGCGCGCCTCGCTCGACCTGCTGCAGGCCGAAGGCCTCGACAACGTCTTCGCCCGCCACACGCGGCTGGCCGAGGGCGTGCGCAAGGCCGTCGCCGGTTGGGGTTTGAAGCTGTGCGCCAAGGAGCCGAAGTGGCACTCCGATACGGTCAGCGCCATCCTCGTTCCGGAAGGCGTCGACAGCGCGCAGGTCGTCAAGACCGCCTTCTATCGTTACAATCTCTCGCTCGGCGTTGGCCTCAACAAGGTCGCCGGCAAGGTGTTCCGCATCGGCCACCTCGGCGCGCTCGATGAGATCATGATCGGCGGCGCCCTGTTCGGCGTCGAAATGGCGCTGCGCGATTGCGGCGTCGACGTCGTTCCCGGTTCGGGCAGCGGCGCGGCGGCCGAGCACTTCCGTTCGACGACCAAGGCTTCCGCCACCAGCCGTCCGGAGCCGAAGCTGAGGCTCGCGAGCTGATAGATTTTTGGAGCGGCGCCGTGTTGGCGCCGCTTCGCAATTTCGCACGACAAGCGGCCTTGCTCGCCACCGGCAGCAGCACGGACGCTCTTAATCAAAAGCCGCCCAGAGGAACGCCCGAGATGAGCTACACGCTTTACCCCCTCCGCAAGTCCCGCCTCCAGCGCAGCGAACTCGCCGTGCCGGGCTCCAATCCGACGATGATCGAGAAGGCCCTCACGAGCGCCGCTGACTACGTGTTCCTCGACTGCGAGGACGCCGTGGCGCCGCCGGACAAGGAGCAGGCCCGCAAGAACATCATCCAGGCGCTCAACGATCTCGACTGGCGCGGCGCCGGCAAGACGGTTTCCGTGCGCATCAACGGCCTCGACACGCACTACATGTATCGCGACGTCGTCGACATCATGGAGCAGGCCGGCTCCAAGCTCGACACCATCCTCATCCCGAAGGTCGGCGTTCCCGCCGACGTCTACACGGTCGAGTGCATCGTCAGCCAGATCGAAGTCGCCAAGGGCCTCACCAACAAGGTCACCACCGAGGCCCTCATCGAGACCCCGCTCGGCATGGCCAACGTCGAAGCCATCGCCGCCGCTCCGAGCCGCCTCGAGGCCATGCACTTCGGCGTTGCCGACTATGCCGCCTACAACAAGGCGCGCACCGTCGTCATCGGCGGTCTCAACCCCGACTACCCGGGCGACCAGTGGCACTTCGCCCTGTCGCGCATGACGGTCGCCTGCCGCGCCTACGGCCTGCGTCCGATCGACGGTCCGTTCGGCGACTTCTCCGATCCGGCCGGCTACACCGCGGGCGCCAAGCGCGCGGCCGCTCTCGGCATCGAGGGCAAGTGGGCGATCCATCCCTCGCAGATCGAGCTTGCGAACGAAGTCTTCTCGCCGACCGCCAAGGAAGTCGAGCGCGCCGAGCGCATTCTCGCTGCCCTCAAGGAGGCCGAGGCGCAGGGCAAGGGCGCTGCTTCGCTCGACGGCAAGATGATCGACGCCGCTTCCGAGAAGATGGCGAACAACCTTCTCGCCACCGCCGCCGCCATCAAGAAGGGTGAAGCCGCCCGCAAGGCCGCTTAAGCAATCGGACGATTAGGGAAACAAGAACAATGGATATTCACGAGTACCAGGCCAAAGAGCTTCTTTCGAAGTTCGGCGTGCCGATTCCCCGCGGCGGCCTTGCTTACAGCCCCGAGCAGGCCACCTATCGCGCCACCGAGATCGGCGGCAGCAAGTGGGTCGTCAAGGCGCAGATCCACTCCGGTGCCCGCGGCAAGGCCGGCGGCATCAAGGTCTGCTCGACCGACACCGAGATCGAGCGCGCCGCCGAGGCCATGCTCGGCAAGAAGCTGGCGACGCACCAGACAGGTCCCAACGGCAAGCTCGTCTCGCGCCTCTACATCGAGGAAGCGACCGACATCGCCAAGGAGATCTACCTGGCGTTTGTCATGGACCGCGCCACCGAGCGCATCATGGTCGTTGCCTCGGCTGCCGGCGGCATGGAGATCGAAGAGATCTCCGCCAAGCAGCCCGACACGATCATCCGCGTCTCGGTCGATCCGGCCGTCGGCATGCAGCAGTTCCAGGCGCGCGAAGTGGCCTATGGCCTCGGCGTCGACCCGGAGATCATCAACAAGCTGGTGCCGACCATCCTGTCTTGCTACCGCGCCTTCCGCGATCTCGACGCCACCATGGTCGAGATCAACCCGCTGGTGATCACCAAGGACAAGAACCTGTTTGCGCTCGACGCCAAGATGTCGTTCGACGACAACGCTCTGTTCCGCCGCCCGCACATCGCCGAGCTGCGTGACAAGAGCCAGGAAGATCCGCGCGAGACGTATGCGTCGGATCGCGGCCTTGCCTACGTCGGCCTCGACGGCGACATCGGCTGCGTCGTCAACGGCGCCGGCCTCGCCATGGCCACGCTCGACATGATCAAGCTGGCTGGCGGCGAGCCAGCCAACTTCCTCGACATCGGCGGTGGCGCCTCGCCCGAACGCGTCGCCAAATCGTTCAAGGCCGTGTTGAAGGACAAGAAGGTCAAGGCGCTGCTGCTCAACGTGTTCGCCGGCATCAACCGCTGCGACTGGGTCGCCAAGGGCGTCGTCGATGCCATCACCGACTTGAAAATCAAGATGCCCGTCGTCGTCCGGCTCGCCGGCACGAACGTCGAGGAAGGGCGCCGCATTCTCGACGAGAGCGGTCTGACCGTCATCACTGCGGAAACGCTGGCCGAAGCGGCTCAAAAGGCCGTCGCAGCCGCAAAAAGCCCCGCTCACTAGGGAGATCGCTCACATGGCAATTTTCATCAACGAGAACACTCCGGTCCTCATCCAGGGCTTCACGGGGCGCATCGGCACCTTCCACGCCCAGGAAATGATCGACTACGGCACCAACGTCGTCGGCGGCGTCACTCCGGGCAAGGGCGGCACCAGCCACCTCGGCCGTCCGGTGTTCAACACCGTCAAAGGCGCCGTGCAGGAGACGAATGCGGAAGCCTCCATCGTGTTCGTGCCGCCGCCATTCGCGGCTGACGCGATCATGGAAGCGGCCGACGCCGGCATCAAATACTGCGTGTGCATCACCGACGGTATCCCTGCGCAGGATATGATCCGCGTTAAGCGCTACATGCGCCGCTACAAGAAAGAGAACCGCATGGTTCTCACCGGCCCGAACTGCGCCGGCACCATCTCGCCCGGCAAGGCGATGCTGGGCATCATGCCGGGGCATATCTACCTGGCCGGCCGCATCGGCATCATCGGCCGCTCCGGCACGCTCGGATATGAGGCCGCGGCGCAGATGAAGGCGCTCGGCATCGGCATCTCGACCAGTGTCGGCATCGGCGGCGATCCGATCAACGGCTCATCCTTCCGCGACGTCCTCGAGCACTTCGAGAATGACCCGGAGACCGACGCTGTGCTGATGATCGGCGAAATCGGCGGCCCGCAGGAGGCCGAAGCCGGCCAGTACGCCCGCGACCACATGAAGAAGCCGGTCGTCGCCTACATCGCCGGTCTCTCGGCTCCGAAGGGCCGCAAGATGGGCCACGCCGGCGCGATCATCTCGGCGTTCGGCGAGTCCGCGCCCGAGAAGGTCGAGATCCTCAAAGGCTGCGGTGTAACGATCGCTCCGACGCCGTCCGAGATGGGCTCGACACTTGCGAGCGTTCTCAGCCGTTTGAAGAAAGTCGCCTAAGCGCTTGGGGGCCCGCTTCACTAGTGTGATGATCGAGAAGTCCGCCGACTCGCTCGTGGCCAGGGATGGAGCGGACTTCTCGATCTGAATCACACTAGAGATATTGGTGTTTTCTAGTGTCCTTCAGATCGCGAAATTCGTTCCAACCTTGCCGCACACTGAGACGAATTTCGCGATCAGGACACTAGCGGCGGGCCCGCCCCCCGGCGCCCCCCGAGTTCCACGGAACGGCGTACTGCTGCGGGCTAGTGCGATGATCGAGAAGTCCGCCGCATCATTCGCGGGCTTCCTCGAGAAGCGGACTTCTCGATCTGAATCGCACTAGCACTTTAACTTTTCCAGTGTCGCTCAGATCGCGAAATTCGTTCTACATCTGCGGCAAAGGCGACGAATTTCGCGATCAGGACACTGGCTGGCAGACGCGAAGCGTGGAGACCAAGATGCAAAAAGACGTGCCGCCTGCCGCCGCCGGAGCCCTCGACGAGTTCCAGCTGCGCGATGAACTGCGCGCCTTGCGCACGCAGATCCCGGATTCGCCGGCGCTCAATCCGATTGTCAGCCTGGCCTTCGCCCTATCGCGCCGGCTGGAGGCGGGCGACATCTCCTTTGCTGAGCTGAAGGCCCTTGCCGGCCGTCTTATGGACCGCGCTTGCGTCAAGCGTGCGCGCCACCTGCGCGAACGGGTGGGCTTCGTCGACCGCGGCACGACCTACAAGGAATTCGCCGACTACGTCGAAGGCGCCGCCGCGGCGGCCGACTTCGAGACGTTCAAGGCGCGTTGGGAGCGCGCGCGTACCGGTATCGTGCTCACTGCCCATCCCACGTTCGGCCTCTCCGACGCACTTTCCAAGCGCATCGTCGAGATCGCCGTCGCCGACGACGTCGACCCCAACACCCGCATCGGCGTGCCCCACCGGCCGGACGAGAATATCGACCTCGCCTACGAGCACGGGCGCGCCCAGAATGCCATCCAGAACCTGCGCAATGCCTACGTCGAGCTGCTCGACAGCTTCTTCAGCGCGGCGGTGCACCGCTTCGGCGACAAGGCGTATACGTTGCGCCCCAAGCTGGCGACGTTCGCCTGCTGGGTCGGCTATGACCTCGACGGGCGCACCGACATCGACTGGCGCAAGTCGTTCATCCTGCGCCTGCAGGAGAAGCGCGCTTCGCTCGCCGACATCCGCGAGCGCTTCATCGGCTTGCGCAACGATCTGCCGGCCGACGGCGAGGCCCAGCGCATCTCGCGCCAGGTCACCGGCAAGCTCGACCTGACGATCGCCGCCGTCGACGAGCAGATCGAAGCTCTCGACAAGGTGATGAAGACCGACACGCCCCTCGCCGAGGCGGCCAACGTCATCACGCGATCCGACGGCTACAACATCACGACGGTCGAGCCGATCGTCTCGCTGTTCCGGTCGCTGATCGACGCGATTCCCGACGGCAAGGGCAAGCGCGGCGTCGCCGTGCTCGCCGGACTGATGCAGGCGACCGGCCTCGGCACCGCGCACATTCACGTGCGCATCAACGCCGTGCAGCTCAACAACGCCTTCCGCGCCTTCGTGCATGAGCCGTGGACGCGCGACCTGTCGGAAAGCCAAGCGCTGGCCCGCATTGTCGCGATGATCGAGACGGCCCGCAGCGAGACGGTGAACTTCGAGTCGCTCGACCTCGAGACGGCAACCGCCATTCGTCAGTTTGCGCTGATCGCGCAGATCCAGAAGCACGTCGATCGCGAGACGCCGGTTCGCTTCCTCATTGCCGAAACGGAATCGCCGGCGACGGTGCTGATCGCCGTCTTCTTTGCCACGCTGTTCGGCGTCGATCACATCACCGACGTGTCGCCGCTGTTCGAAACGCCACTCGGCCTGGAGACCGGCGCCCGCGTTATCGAACGCCTCCTGGAAGAGAAGGCGTACGTCAACTACGTGAAGCGCCGGAAGCGGCTGGCCCTGCAAACCGGCTTCTCCGACGCCGGCCGCTTTGTCGGCCAGATAGCCGCGACGCTCGCCATCGAGCGTCTGCACCACGGGCTCGCCGAGGCGATCCATCGCGCCGACCTCAAAGGTGTCGAGACTCTCATCTTCTCGACGCACGGCGAGTCCATGGGCCGCGGCGCCCATCCCGGCGAGATGCGCACCCGCCTGCACTATGTGTTCTCCGATGAATCGCGCCTTCGCTTTGCCCGCCACGAAATTCCGATCAAGCACGAGACGAGCTTCCAGGGCGGCGACGGCTACCTGTTCTTCGCCAACCGCCGCCTGACGACGCGCGCGCTGGCGACGGTCATCATGGACGGCGAGATTCCGGCCGAGGTCGAGGATCCTTTCTACGAAGACACCGATCTGCGCTTCGACTTCATCGGGCGCCTGCGCGCCTACCAGGAGCATCTGTTCGCGCATCCCGGCTATCGGGCCGTGCTCAGCGCCTTCGGACCAAATATCCTATTCAAGACGGGCTCGCGTCCGGTCAAGCGGCAGACGGATTCAGGCGGCGCTCCCGACCGCAGCGCCGTGTCGCGCATGCGCGCCATTCCGAACAACGCCATCCTGCAGCAGTTCGGCTATGTGGCGAACGTCGTCGCCGGCCTCGGTGCGGCGGTCGGCTCGGAGCGCGAGCGGTTCATCGAACTGGCCCGCAACTCCCAGCGCCTGCGCCCGCTCTTGGAAATGATCGCTCGCGGCAAGCAGCTGTCGAGCCTCAATGCCATGGGCGCCAACGCCATCGTGTTCGATCCCGGCTTCTGGGCCTGGCGCGCCTCCTGGGGCCGCGAGGCGAACCTCGACCCAGCGTTCCGCTCGCTCGCCAACCTGCTGCTGTCGGATGACCGCAACGGCGAGATCAACAGCCTCGTGCACCATCTGCGTCTCGACGCGGTGGAACTGCACGCGATGCTGGAGGAGATCGGCATCGAGGGCGGCAAGATCCCGGACGACACGCGCCTCGAACTCGACCTGCTGCAGGCCATCCGCCTGGCGATGATCATGCGCGTGTTCATTCTCGCCGCGCAGATGCCGCGTTTCTCGCCACGCAACGATGTCTCACACCGCCAGCTGTTCGAGATGGCGCTGATGCTCGATGTGCCGGCCGTCGTCGCCGAAATGCGGCAGGCATTCCCGCGGCGCATTCGCGAGGCGGGCGATCGGGCCCAATATGCCGAGGCGGCAACCTACCGGCCGCAGGGCATCGACGACTACGGGCGCATCGAAACGGAGATTCTGACGCCGATGGAAGAGGCGTACGAGTTCATCCGCGAGATCGGCACCGGCATCTCGCACCACTTCGGCGCCTTCGGGTAACGCATTGCGCCCCGGCCCGTCCTCTGTCATCCCGGGGCTTGTCCCCGGGATCCATCCATCATCTTGCCCTGGTCCCGGCCGCACGATGGATCCCGGCAACAAGTGCCGAGATGACAAAAGAGCGGCAGAAGTCGCCGACTCGGTTCGCCGAACGCGCCGTCACAAGCGGCTGCCCCTCCACCTCGCGGGGAGAGGGGGAAAAGCGCTCAGTGCTTGCCCCAGACCTGCACGGTCGCGTAGGCGCGATCGCGTTTCGACGTCGCCAGCGCCCGCGAGCGCCACGTCGCCTCGATCTCCTTGATCGTCGTGCCCTTCTTGAGATCGACCGGACCAAAGGCGGCATCCGCTGCAATCTTAGTGCGGTTGGTCTCGAGCTCATCCTTGGCGCCGTCATTGTAGACGACCGCAAGGTTGGTCATCGTCACGTCGCGATCCTTGACCGACACGCGTAGCTGCTTGAACCCGCCGTCGTTCTGGCCGACGGGGATCTTCACGCGATCGAAGCCGATGCTGCCGGCGGTATCGGTGCCGAGCAGCACCCAGCCGTCGTTGAACTTGCGACCCTCGCCGTTCGGGCCCAGCCAACCGCTCTCATATTCGCCGAACACCTCCACGCGCGCCTGGCCCTTGAAGTCCGGCTTGGAGCGATAGACGAGCTGGATCTCCTTGATGAAGCCCTTGTGCTTGAGGGTTATCCAGTCGGTTTTGCGGTCGGCGGGAATCTTGGCGTCGGTCAAGAGCGTCTCGGTGGTCCCGTCGTCGAAGATCGCCTTCAGGTCGGTGATGAAGATCTCATTTCGCAGCACACGCAGCCGGATGCGATCGAACTTACCGATCTCGGAGCCAACGCGAATGACATCGCGGTCGACGAGGAAGCCGACATCTTGCACACCGAAGAGAACCTCGCCGTTGTTGGCCTTACCGGGCGGAATGGCGGACGTTTCCGGCGCCGTCTCGCGCGTATTCACCCGGCGCGCCCGACGCCGCTGCTGCACCTGGACGAGCGGCGAAGCGGCTTGGCTCTGCTCGAGCGCCTTGCGCATGGGCGGAACGGACACGTCGCGCGCCTGAGACGTCGAAACGGCGCCCACGAGCACCAACGCCATTCCTGCCAGCACCAGCCTGATCGTCATGAATTTCTCCCCTGATCGGCGACGGCCGAGAATTCGTACACGCAGGTTTATAAACCCAGTGCATGCCGCAACAAAGCGGCTGTGGCAGATATTAACGACATCGGTGTACAGCAATTTGAGTAACGCCGCTGACCACCGCTGCAAATCTTCAAGGCTATGCAGAACCCCAAGCATCTCAACATCCTAGTCCATGTCGGCGCCGCCGTGGTCGGTGTGATTGTCGTCGGCTATGTCCTCTATTCCGCGCTGCATACCGAAGCCGAGGCGCCGTGCAGCGCCCGCTATCAGGCAACGCGCTTCTCGCTGCAGAATGCCGCCGGCAAGCCGCTGACGCGTGCCGAGTTGCAGGCGCGCGCTGGATTGCGCGAAAGCGGCATCGTCGACAATGCCAGCATCGTGCCCGTCGAAGGCGGACCCGCTCCTGTGGCGCTCGAGGTGAAGCTGCGCAAGCTGCCGCTCAACGTCGGTTCCGACGCTGCCTCGCCCAACGGCATCGATTTCCATTGGACCCCACCGGGCCTCACCGGCGCGACAGCGACGTGCCTGGCCTACAGCGTCTGGTTCGACGACAAGTTCGCCTTTGGCGGCGGTGGCCAATTGCCCGGAGTATTCGGCGGCATGCCGTCGGAGCCCGGAAAGCGCAGCGTCTCCGATCAGCTGACAGTAAACCCGAACTGGGGCGGCGATGGCTATCCCGGGATCCTGGCGGTACGGGGGGCCGAGCATCATCGCATGACCGGCAGCAACATCGCGCTGCCCACCAATCGCTGGATCAAGATCGAGCTGGAGACCGTGCTCAACACACCCGGCGTGGCCGACGGCGCGGCGCGGATGTGGATCGACGGCGACCTCATCGTGAAAGACATGGCGATAACGCTGCGGCAGGACGACAAAGAAAAATTGAAAGGCGTGCTGGCCTCCGCGAACTACCGGCTTGTGCCACCCGTGCCCGGAACGCTGCGCCTATCGCATTTTGAAATCGGCTGGCGCTAGGGCGCGGCAAACCTCGCAGCCGGCCTGCCCTTCCCAACCTCCCACCTGCCTCCCCATATCAGCACACGATGCGCCAGCCGGCTTTCCACCGCCTGGCGCTTAAGGGGAGACTAACATGCGAAATGTCCTAGGCTTTCTGGGTTCGGCGCAACCGAGCGGCAGCGGCATCCCCGCCGGCGGCGCCGCGAATGGCGCTCTGCCCGATGACGAATTGCTGGATTCTTATTCGCGCGCCGTGGTCGACGTCGTCGACACGGTGGCGCCGGCGGTCGTGCATGTTGCGGTGCTCGGCATGCGTAATGGACGGCAGGCCGAAGGCACGGGCTCCGGCGTCGTCGTTTCCCCCGACGGGCTGATTCTCACGAACAACCACGTCATCGACGGCGCCAAGGAAATCACCGTATCGCTGTCCGACGGGCGTAAGTTCGGCGCGCGCGCTTTAGGGCGCGACGCAGACACCGACCTTGCCGTGCTGCGCGGCGAGACGCACGAGACGCTGCCGGTGGCGCGCCTCGCCAATTCCAAGGCTGTGCGCGCCGGCCAGATCGCCATCGCCATCGGCAATCCGCTCGGCTTTCAATCGACCGTGACGGCAGGCATCGTGAGCGCCGTCGGCCGCTCGCTGCGGGCTCAGAACGGGCGCCTGATCGGCGACGTCATCCAGACGGACGCTGCGCTCAATCCGGGCAACTCCGGCGGCCCGCTGGCCAATTCGGCTGGCGAGGTCATCGGCATCAACACGGCCGTGATCATGGGCGCGCAGGGCATCTGCTTTTCGGTCGCCTCGAACACGGCACTGCACGCGCTGACGCAGATCCTGGCGCACGGCCGCGTGCGCCGCGCGCGTATCGGCATCGTCGCCGAACAGATGCCGCTGCCGGCGCGCATCGCCTATCGGGCGGGGCTGTCGCAACAAAGCGCCGTGCGCATCCGCGAGTTGCAGCCGGACAGCCCGGCCTCCGCCGCCGGCCTCAAATCGGGCGACATCCTCGTACGGCTCGACGGTGAGGCGGTAACCGGCGTCGACGATCTTTTCCGCATGCTCGACGAGCGGCGCATCGGCAAGGACGTGACGGTAACCATTGTGCGCAGCAGCGGGCTTACCGATATAGCCGTGCGACCCATTGACCGTGAACTACCGTAAATTGCCGCTGTGCTCGTGTATTCGGCCAATATTCGCGGCCTAATAGGTATTGTGCAGCGCGGGGAAGCTGGACTTAAGCTCGAAACCTTACGCCATTGTAAGTTGTTTCTTAACTGTTAGGAGAAACGGCGCCGGAATACCTTGCAGAAATGGCGGTTTTCGTGTTGAATAAAAATTCGAACGTGGCGCCCTCCCACCTGTCCCCCCTAAGCGGCGTCACGCATCGCAGCCCGCGCTCTTCCCCCGGAGCGCGGGCTTTCATTTTCCAGCTATCCCTTGCGATCAGGACTGCTCGGACGGTTTGAAGCCGGCTTCCTGCGCTTCTGCTTCAGAACAGAACCAGCGCTCGCCGCGGCTGCTACTCACGCGCACCCGCTCATATCCCCGCGCCCACGGCACGACGTAGTAGCGTCGGCTTCCACGCACGCTGCCTTTGATGGGACAGCCATCCGGCGCCTCGCGTTTGGCTTCTTCCCATTTCTGGGCGCGATAGTCGGACGGACGCGTTGCTTGTCCGGCCCACAGGCCGACCTTGCTCGTTCGCGCCTGTTCCTCGATGCTCCGGTAGGGGGCGAATAGTCCAGTGGCGGCAAATACATGCCCCCCAAGGACGAGTTCGGCCGCGACGTCCTTATCGCCGATCTTGCAATCACCGGTGCCGCTGCCCTGCGAGTCGCGCGCGACATCGCAGGTAACCCGCCCATTGCGCAGGATGCGCGCCAGCGCCTGCTTGGCGGACTGTCCACACTCCCACTCGCGACCGTCGGCCGCGGCGCAGGTCTGATCCTGTTCCGGAGCTTCGATGCCGGTCAGGCGCACCGTCGTGGACCCGACCCGGACCGTATCGCCGGCTACGGCCGTTCCGCGGCCTTCGACGTCGCCACTTGCCGCACTCGCCGCCGACTGCTGCGCCTCCTCGCGCGTCGCCCGGCGCGCTTCCTGGCGCTCCTGGCGCGACAGGCTGGCCGTCGACACTGACTCGCCGGTTGATGATCGCCACGCCATGACGCCGCCGGAGATCAGCAACGCCAGCACGAACGCGGCGAAGGCGCCCTGCACCAGCGGTCGTCCCGTCACGCCGTCGAACCGCCCGCGCAGCCGGTCACTCGCCGACGATACCGGCGAGGATAGCCACGTCGGCACACCTGCGCCGGCATGGGCCAGCGCTAGCGCACCGAGAATGACGATGCCGATGGCGAGTGCGATCAAGGTGTCGCTCTCAAAGCCATTGGCGAAGGCGCGGATGACACCGCCCGCCAGTGCCACGGCGCCGGCGATGAGCAGCGGCAGACGCAGGCTCGGCTGGCGCAGCCCGCGGCCCACCGGCGCGAATATCGGCGCTGCGTAGTCGGCAACGATGCCGCCCACCGTGCGCAGCACCGCCCACACGTAGACGATGCCGGCGATGAGAGCCGCGCCGAACCGCTGCAACCACGAGGCGGCAATCGGCACGCCGGCGCGCAGCTTGCTGCCGGCAATCTTCGCCCCGGCAATGCCGAGCATGGCGCCTTCGTATCCATAGTGCGCCGCGCTGCGCCCAGCTGCCTTGGCGCCGGCGGCGCTCAACTTGGCGCCCTGCTGACCCGCATTGAAGGCGCCGCGGCCGACCGCCTTGGCCCCTTCGGCGCCGGCGACAGCGCCGCGCTGACCGGCTGCCTTTAGGTTGTCAACGGCGGCTTTGCGCGCCTCCCCGACGCGGTCGCGCCGGTGCTTGCGCCGCACGAGGATCGTCGTGCGCACGTAGTCGCGCCATTCAAAGCCATCGTTGCGTTTGCGCCAGCCGAGCATGCGGCCTCCGGGTCCGTGATGGGAATGCGCTACGGCCGCTGCCGCCGCAGCGAATCGAGGGCCCTAGGACCCTGCGAACAGATGATGGCAGGGCTTTGGCCCAACGCAAAACCACAAGCAAAACCGCCTGAGCCTCAGTGATATCCCTCACCCTCGCGCACCTTGCCGCGGAACGTCCAGTAGACGAACACCGTATAGCCCAGGATCAGCGGCAGCATGATCAGCGTCCCGACGAGCATGAAGATCTGCGAGCTGGGCACCGCCGCGGCGTCCCAGAAGGTCAGCGTCGGCGGCACAAGGTACGGCACCGTCGAGATGCCCAGGCCAATGAAGCCGAGCAGAAACAGGGAGACGGCCGCCAGGAACGGCATGATCTCGCGCCCCCTCGTCAGCCCGTACCAGCACGCGAACGCCGCGGCGCCGGTCAGCAGCGGCACCGGCGACAAATAAAGAATGTTGGGCCAAGTGAACCAGCGCTCGGCGATGCGATCGAAGGCGAGCGGTGTCCACAGACTGATGATGACCATGATCGCGAGCACAGCAAGCAACAGGTGCTTGGCCCAGCGCCGCGCATTCACCGCAAGCTCGCCTTCCGTCTTCATGACCAGCCATGTGGTGCCAAGCAGCGCATAACCGACCAGCAGCGCCACGCCGGTGAACAGCGGGAATGGCGCAAACCAATCGAACGTGCCGCCGGCAAACTTGTTGTCCTGCACGTTAATGCCCTGCACGTAGCCGCCCAGCACGACGCCCTGCATGAACGTGGCGACGATGGAGCCGTAGGCGAAGGCATTGTCCCAGAACTCGTGGCTTGGCTTTGCCGTCCAGCGGAACTCGAAGGCGACGCCGCGGAAGATAAGCCCGAGCAGCATAATGATGATCGGCAGGTAGAGCGCCGGCATGATCACCGCGTAGGCGAGCGGGAAGGCGACGAGCAAGCCGCCGCCGCCGAGCACCAGCCACGTCTCGTTGCCGTCCCAGAAGGGCGCCACCGAGTTCATCATGACGTCACGGCGCTCTTCCTCCGGCGTGAACGGGAAGAGGATGCCGAGCCCGAGATCGAAGCCGTCGAGGATGACGTACAGCGCGACGGCGATGCCGATGATCGCGGCCCATACGACCGGCAGCCAGTAGGCGACAGCGTCCATGGCTAGTGTCCCGATTCCGAAGCTCGCCAGAGTTGGCGGCTAGGTTGGCGAGCGAGCTTCGGAATCATGAGGGACACTAAAATCGTAGCTTGGCTAGTGTGATTCAGATCGAGAAATTCGCTCGATCCCGTGCCACCTATGACGGCGAATTTCTCGATCATCACACTAGCTCCCCTTGATGGCGTCGTGCGCGGCCGACTCGGCCGCAGTGAGCGGACGTGACGGCACGCCGTCGGGCATTGCGGCGGCAGTGCCCTTGGGTCCGTATTCGATGAGGCGATTGATGTAGTAAATGCCCATCGAGAACACGATGCCGTAGACGACGAAGAAGAGGATCAACGTCGTCAACACTGCCCCCGCATGGACCGGCGAGGCTGCATCGGCCGTGCGCAGGATGCCGGTGGCGATCCACGGCTGGCGCCCGATCTCGGTCGTATACCAGCCGGCAAGGATGGCGATGAAGCCGAGCGGCCAGGCGTACTGCACGTACTGCAGATACCAGCGCGTATCGAACAGCCGCCCCCTGAACCACAGCCACGCGCCGACGAAGCCGATCAGCAGCATCAGCACGCCCATGCCGACCATTAGGCGGAACGACAGGAAGACCGGGAAAACCGGCGGCCGGTCGCTGGGCGCGAACTCCTTCAGCCCCGGGAACAGCCCATCGGCCTTGTGGGTGAGGATCAAGCTCGCACCATAGGGGATGGCGATCTCGAAGGAGTTGCGCTCCTCTTTCTCGTTCGGGATAGCAAACAGCACCAGCGCGCCCGGCTCCGATCCGTCCCAATGGCTTTCGATGGCCGCGATCTTGGCCGGCTGGTGCTTCAGCGTGTTGAGGCCGTGCTGGTCGCCGATGAGCACCTGCAGCGGCGCGAGGATCGCCACCATCCCCAACCCCATGCGCATCATCGTCTTCGCCTCTTCGGGGTAGCGGCCCTTGAGCAGGTAGCGGGCGCCAACCGCCAGCACCACCAGCGAGGTCGTCAGGTAGGCGGCGGTGAACATGTGCGCGAAGCGATAGGGAAAGCTCGGATTGAAGATGATGGCGACCCAGTCGACCGGATAAGCGATGCCGTTGATTACCTCGTGACCGGCCGGGGTCTGCATCCAGCTGTTGGCGGCGAGAATCCAGAAGGCGGAGAGCGAGGTGCCGACGGCGACCAGCACGGCTGAGAGCACATGCAGGTTGGGCGGTACGCGTTGCCAGCCGAACAGCATGATCCCGAGGAACGTCGCTTCGAGGAAGAAGGCGGTCAGCACCTCGTAGCCGAGCAGCGGCCCCAGCACGTTGCCGACGACGACCGAGAAATTGCTCCAGTTGGTGCCGAACTGATACGAGAGCACGATGCCGGATACGACGCCCATGGCGAACGACACGGCGAAAATCTTGGTCCAGAACCGGGCGAGCCGATGCAGGTGATCGCGGCCTGTCAACCGCCAGCGCACCAGCAGCGTGGCGATGAACGCCGCAAGCCCGATCGTGAAGCTCGGGAAGATAATGTGGAAGGTGATGGTGAAGCCGAATTGAATGCGGGCCAGGAGAACGGCATCTAATTCCATGGCACCCGCTTCGCTTTTTTATTTCTGATGGCCGCGCATTGTGGCGCGGTTCGGCGACCGCGTCGAGACAGCCGTATGCGGCTCGCCGTCTCGCCTGACAAGCTGTGCATACGAAATCCGCTGGGTGCGTGTCTGCCTAGTCTAAGGCGCGGAGCGCGCGGGCTATTCCCGCGCCAGTGGCCCGAGCGGAATGGCCCACAGGCGCACGCGCCCGTCGACGCCGGCCGATACCAAATGCTGGCCGTCGGGGGAAAAGGCTACCGCGGTCGCCCCACCGACATGACCGGTAAGCGCACGCAGGATGCGTCCGCGCTGGAGATCCCATAACCGCACCGTGCCGTCCTCGCCTGCCGAGGCGAGTTGGTCGCCCGACGGGGAGAAGGCGATGTCGGCCACGCGGCCCCTATGCCCGTTGAGTGCGCGCATGCGGCGCGACGACAGCACCGACCACACCTGAATTCGGCCGTCGAGCGCCCCGGCAGCCAGTAGCTTGCCGCTGGGGGAAAAAGAAACGGAGGTGACGAAGTCGCGCGCACCGCGATAGGCCCGCTTCAAATCGAGCGTGTCGAGATTCCACACACGTACCGTCTTGTCGGCGCTTCCCGAGGCGAGCAACAGCAACTGCGGGGAAAAAGCCAACGACTGCACGGAGTTTTCGTGGCCGTCGAGCACCTGCAAGGGCGCCGCAGTCTGGCGCGCATCCCACAGCGTGACCTTCCAATCGTGGCTGGCCGTGGCGAACCGGTTAGGATCGCCGGTGAACGCGACGGCCCAGATGTTCGCCTCGTTGCGCTGCACGGTGGCGATCTTCTCGGCCCGGTCGAGGTCCCACAGCACGACCTTGCCGTTGGCGTGGCCGGTCAGCGCGCGCACCCCGTTGAGGGCGAGCGAGGTCGCCGGTCCGTCGTCCAGTTCGATGGTGCGAACCAAATTGCGATAGCTGGCGTCCCAGATCTTCATCGATCCGTCGGCGCCGGTGGTGACGATACGGCGGCCGTCGTCGGTGTAGGCGGCGCCGGAAATTGACCCGCGATGCGCCTCGAACTCGGCGATGGGGGTGACGAGCACGGGGGCGGGTGCCAGGGCCTGAGCTTGTGGCGTTGGCGGGTTGGTGGTGCCGGTGGTGATGCCGGTCGTCACTGCTGACCCGCGGCTCTCGAACTGCGGGAAGCGATCCTGCATCGCCACCGCGGCGCTGGCGACGCCGACGCCGACCAGCAGCTTGAAGACGATGGGCATCAGGCTGGGGCGGCTACCCTTGAGGCGGCGCGGCCTGGGACGCGCCGGCGACTTGACGACGACGAGCGCCCGTTCTTTGGGAATAGGCTTCTTCGACTGCATCTTCTTTTTGAAGACGGACGCAGGCGGCGCGTCGAGCTTCACGGTCGCGGCAGGCGATGCCGGTGTTGAAGCTGCTGCGATTTGAATGGGCGCAGGTGCCGGTGTGGCATCACCATCAGGCTTCTTGCGCAAGCCCTCGAGAAAATCGAGGAGACCGCCCTTCGGGCCCGGCGCATCCGGCGGCGGCGGTGTTGCTGTCCGCGGGACGATCGGCACGGTCGCCGCGATAGCCGTGGCGGCTTCGGGCTCTTCCTTCTCCTTCTTGCGGTCCTTGCGGCGATCGGTAGTCCGGGTCAGCCAACTCGCGCGCACCGGATCGGGCGCCAGCAGGTCGCCGCGCCACGCCGCGATCGATTGCGGCCGCGCCTCGACGCTCAGCGACAAGGCTTTGTCGATCGCCTTGAGGAAGCCGGCACGGTAGGAACTCAACGCCGCTTCGCGCACCGAGACAAGCTCGTCCTTGACCATGCGCGAGGGTGCATCCGGCGGGCGCTTGCCGGTGATGGCGTGGTACAGGGTGCCGGCGAGCGCGTAGATATCGCTCCAGGGGCCCTGCTGACGGCTGGTCTCGGCGTATTGCTCGTAGGGGCTGTAACCCGGCTTGACCAACGCCGACACGGTCTTGGTGTGCGATGCGATCTCGCCGCGCGCCGAGCCGAAATCGATAAGGACCGGATCGCCCGACTTGCGGATGATGATGTTGTCCGGAGCGATGTCGCGGTGCAAAAAGTCCGATTTGTGGATCAGCTCCAGCGCGTCGAGCAGCGGCCCAATGATCGCATCGAGCTCTTTCTGGCGCGGCGCACGTCCGAGACCCTTCAGCCAGCCCTTGAGACTCTGGCCCTCCTCGAAGTGGAGGACCATGTAGCCGGTGTTGTTGGCGCGAAAGTAGCGGTAAACGCGCACGATGTTTCTATGATCGAACTTGGCAAGCGTCTGCGCTTCCTCGATGAACCGGTCGAGACCCCAGCGATAGTCACCGGCGCAATCCTGCGAGCGCGGCGCCGCATCGATGCCGCCGTCGCGCGCCGCGATGTCGCTCGGGAAATACTCCTTGATGGTGACCATGCGGGCGAGCGCGATCTCGTCGGCGAGATACGTCACACCGAAGCCGCCGGCGCCCAGCACCCGCTCGATGCGATAGTCGCCGACCAGTTCGGTCCCACTTGGCAGCGCAATGAGATTCGTCATGGCTCTCCGTGACGTCGGCCGTCAGGCTCGCATGCTACGTGCCGCGCCGTGCGTCAATTGCCGTACTGCCTCCGACACATTTATGACCGACAAATGTGGCGGCGGCTTGAGCATGCCGAAGCTGCGAACAAATCTGAACCGGAGAGGCGAATGCCATGTTCCTGCCGTCATGCAGCCCGACCCTGCACTTTGATTT
>JBDTOR010000008.1:0-32749 GCA_039933175.1 Hyphomicrobium sp.
TCAGCTGGGAGAGCGCTTGCATGGCATGCAAGAGGTCAGCGGTTCGATCCCGCTTGGCTCCACCAACTTCCTGACATCGCAAGATCAGGCATTACCGCCGCCGCGCTTGGTTGCGCGGCGTTGACTTTGATCCGCCTGGTACGAATGCCCCCGCTGCTAGTTGAGGCGGAGGTAGCGCCGGCTTTGGCTGACGTCCCTCAGGATCGCGACCATCAATCCCGGCGGACGCAGCGGCGCTGGTTCGGTGAAGTAGATCGGCGCGCGCAGAACGGGGCGCCGACGCTGCGTGCGCAGCACGAGTGTGCGCCGCCTCGTCAGTCGAGCGCGACCATGAGCATTGGCTTGAGGTAGTGCGGTAGCAACGCGTTCGGGCCGCGGGTCGAACAGTCCGAGCCGGTGGCCGATCAGCTTCTCGGCGGCCATAACCAGCACCGCCAGCGACAACCCGGCGACGGCGCCGAACATGCCGCCCACGCCGGCCCCTACGATAACCCCTACAACTATGTTGACGAACGGAATGAGCATCATTCCCGCAAGAATGACGAGTGCAATCGCGTCGAACATGGCATCCCCCGATGCAGCGTCCCGCCTGAGCTAAATCAAGCCGATTCTGAAGCCGGGAGCGCGGCACTCGCGTGACCATAACGTGGCACGCGCGGTCGGCTAGCTGGTCGGAAGTCGGTTCATCTCGGTGGGAGGAAGTGAGCGCCTCGGCTCGATTCGGCGCTCGGCCGAGGCGCCCGCGGCTGTGGGGAAAGGTTGCCCCCTCCCCGCCGGTTCTGGCGTGGCGCACCCTCGTCACGCAGGCGTGCACCAGATCTCACCCCTCCGATATAGACAGCCCCCGGCATAAGTTCTAATCGTATATTGTTCGTCACTAGATCAGAGTTTCTTATGCCCCCACATGTGACGCTCAAGCAGCTTCGCTATTTCGACGCCTTGGCCCGCGAGCAGCATTTCGGGCGCGCGGCGGAATCGTGCTCCGTCACGCAGCCCGCCCTATCAATGCAGATCCACGAGCTCGAGGAGCAGCTCGGCCTGATGCTCGTCGAGCGCACGCGCGCCGGCGTGCTGCTGTCGGACAAGGGGCGCGAGATAGCCGCCCGCGCCGCCCGCATACTCGGCGACGTGCACGAGATGGTCGAGTTCGCGCAGCACTGCAACAACGTGCTGGCCGGCTCGCTGCGCCTCGGTGTTATCCCGTCGATCGCGCCGTACATGCTGCCGCCGCTGCTGCCGCTGCTGCGTGAGGGTTACCCCAAGCTCGAGCTGCACGTGCGCGAGACGCAGACGGCGCCGCTGACCCAGGAGCTGATCGACGGCAAGCTCGACGTGCTGCTGCTGGCGCTGCCGATGCTACAGCCCGAGATCGAGACGATGCCGCTGTTCGACGATCGCTTCCTGCTGGCGCTGCCGCAGTCGCGGCGCTTGAGTAGCCGCGTGCGTGCGACGAGGGATCTGATCGAGCACGAGCGGTTGCTGCTGCTGGAGGAGGGCCACTGTCTGCGCGAGCAGGCGCTCACCTATTGCAGCTTGCAGCAGGTCTCGACGGTCAACACCTTCGGCGTCTCCAGCTTGTCCACCGTCGTCGAGATGGTGGCGGCCGGCTATGGCATCACGCTGCTTCCGGAGATGTGCCTCAACGTCGAGATGCGCGGACGCGACATCGGGCTCACGCGCTTCGTCGAGCCGGAGCCCTATCGTACGGTGGGTTTGGCGTGGCGCGCGACTTCGCCGCGCGCCGGCGATTTTCGCGAGCTGGGGCGGCTGATCAAGATTGCCTGGTCGCGCGGCTGCGTGCCGCCCGGGCGCAAGAATCCGCGCCACACGCGCCCACTTACCGCGCCGTCGTCTTGACGCTGCGCGAGGTGAGGCCCGTCTGGCGCGCCGGGTCGGTCTCGTGCGCCTTGAAGTCCACGGCGCTCCCCTGGAATTGCTGCGCCCACAGCACCTCGGCGATCTGATCGCCGGGCCGCAGGCGCATCGGCAGCACGATCTGCTTGTCGTCGAGCAGGTCGAGCGTGCGCTCCAGGTTGGGGTGCACGAGTTTCACCAGTGCCTCGTCGTCGGCCGAAGCCGACTGCGTCAGCAGCGGGGCGATGGGGAAGGGCCGGTAGGACAGCTCTTCGGGGTGGTCGTCGTCGAACTCCGGCGCCGGCGCCCAGTTGGCCGCGGCCGGCTTGTCGGCGACGAGCTTGCGTGGATCGAGGAAGCTCGGATCAAGCGAGGCAACCTGCGTTTGCTTCTTGAGGGCCATCGCCGCCTCGGGCGAGCGCGACACCGGTGCCGGCGCTGCAACCGATGCGGTGCTGACCAGCTGGTCCAACTGGTGGCGGTCGGCGTCGGCCGTCTGCGGGCGCGGGCGCTGGGCCGGAATGTCGGCCGGGCTCAGCGAAGCTAGCGTCACGAGCTTATTGAGTTGGCCACGCTCTGTTTCGGATGGCGGCGGGGTCGCGGGGCGCGGCGCCTGCACCAACTTGGGTAACGGTGCGGCCGCCGGCTCCAGCTCGACCACTTCGGTCTCGACGGCAGCGACGCGCGGCGCGGGAGCCGGACGCTCGACCTGCGTCGGCGGCGCCTTCAGTGTGGGCGTCCACGGAGCGACGCCGGCCTCGGCCATGGCAATCTCGGTTTCCGACTTGGGATGGCTGCGAAGCGCGAAGTAGGTGGCGACCTGCGAGGCAACTTCCGTGTTTGCGCGCGCCTTGCGGAGGTCATCGCGGCTGAGTGAGCCGCCGTCGGCCGGCTGATGCTTGGTCTTGCCGTCAGGGAACAGCAGCGCCAGCTCGCTGCGCGGCAGCCTTGGCCAGGCGCGCACCGGCCCGGTATCGACATGCACGAAAGGGACGCCCGAGGTCGGATAATAGCCGATGCCGCCGACTTCGCGGATTGCCGCCGACCAGCGGAGCTGTTTCAGGGGAATGTCGGGGAAGGTCGCGTCGATAGCCTGCCCGGTCATGTGCTTGCTCTTCTTGGCCTGCCCGCCGACCGTCTTGCGCAGCATGCTGTTGGTGGCTTCGGAGCGGTAGCCGCAGATGATGTGGATCGCTTCTTTGCTGCCGAGCTCGGTATGCATCTCCCAAAGCAGATCGATGGTTTTCGGGTCCATCTCGATCGCCTTGTTCTGACGCCAGTCGCGCATGATCCAGTCGATCTTCTTGAGCGCGTCGTCGTCGTACTTGCCATCACGCTTGTAGGTGATGGTCAGCGTTTCCTTGGTGTGGATGTGGAAAAACGAGATCGTCCGCGTCGACCCGAAGGCGGCGACGACGTGGGGCGAGCCGGCGCTCATGCCCAGAAGCACAGCGGCAAGGCCGCCGAGGATAGCTCTTTTACGCAATACCAACGCGCCACCCCGTGTTTTGACCGCTCGCATTGTGCCCCCGCGCGCTGCGCCCCTGGGCATCCCGGTATGCGACCGGCATTCACGTTCCCTAAGGGTTAATCCCCAACCCTTAATGATTGGTAACCATCGAGTTAAACCGCGAATGGGGGCGGAAGGCGGCCTGGTCGGGGCGATAATGGGGCAGCGTCGCTGACCGATAAGCCACGGACCGGATTTGTGAATCAGGCAGCTCCTCGTGCAGGAGTTCCGTGGACGTCTGAGCCAGAGACGCCCCTGGCGCACATGAGCCATTGCAAAGTGGACGGGACTAGAGCGATTTTGGGCTTGTGCTGCGATGCCGAACCTCCATATACCATCCACATGGATGTTTTCGGGATGGTGATAGGATGGCGACAAACGTCAAAGAGCTGCGGCCGCGCAGTGGCGACCTCGAGAAGGTCACCATCAATCTTGGCTACGTCGATCTGGGCCAGATCGATCTGATGGTCCACGAGGGCTTCTATTCCAACCGCACCGACTTCATTCGCACGGCTATCCGCAATCAACTCGAGCGGCACGCCGACGTGCTCAAGCAGAGCGTCGCGCGCAACACGCTCGACCTCGGCCTACGGCACTACACGCGCGACGACCTCGAAACCGTCCGCCAGTCCCACGAGACGCTCAACCTGCATGTGCTTGGTCTGCTGAGCATCGCCGCCGACGTGCCGGCCGATTTGGCGCGTGCGACCATCTCCTCGATCACCGTTCTCGGCGCCCTGCACGCCAGCCCCGAGGTCAAGGCGGCGCTGGCCGACCGCATGCGCTAACGCCCACGCTTCTCGGTGAATCCGAATCCTCGCCTTCGACCGACAGGAAAGACACGCAATGAAACCACTGCATCCCCGTGACATGGCCGACGCCACTCGCCTCACCCGCTCGGGGCGTTTGAGCGAGGCGGTGGGGCTCATCCAGAAGGTGCTGCGCGGGCGCCGGCCGAACGAACGTCCGCACGCGGATGCGGCGGCATCGATCGTGCTGCCGGCAGCAGTGCTCGACACGCCAACGCCGAGTGTGCTGGAAGGCCTCATCGGCCGCCTCGATGTACCCGTGCCGAGTTTACCCGGGCTGCTGCGTGACTGGCACGGACGCAGGATCTCGCCTGCGCACGTCGCCCCGGCCGCCGGGCAATTCGTCGCCGGGACGTTGGCGAGCGAGACGGGCACGCGCGCCTACAAGCTCTACGTTCCGAGCGCCACGACCGGTGCCAAGCGGCAGCGCCCGCTCATCGTCATGCTGCACGGCTGCACACAATCGGCCGACGACTTTGCCGCCGGCACGCGCATGAATTTCGCCGCCGAGGAACACGGCTGCCTTGTCGTCTATCCCGAGCAGGACGCTTCAGCCAATGCGCAGAAGTGCTGGAATTGGTTCAAGCCGAGCGAGCAGCAGCGCGGCGGCGGCGAACCGGCCCTGATCGCCGGCATCACGCGGCAGATCATGCGCGAATACGACGTTGATGCGGCCCGCGTCTATGTCGCCGGGCTGTCCGCCGGCGGCGCCGCGGCGGCCATCATGGCCGAAACCTATCCTGATCTTTATGCCGCGGTGGGCGTGCATTCCGGCCTTGCCTGCGGCGCGGCGCGCGATCTGCCTTCGGCCTTCGCCGCCATGAGCGGCAACGGACCGGTACGCATCGGCACGCGCGTCAGCACGCGTGGTGTTCAAGTGGCCGAGCATGACGTGCCGACCATCGTCTTTCACGGCGACCGCGACACGACTGTGCATCCGCGCAACGGTGCCGAAGTGGTTGCCCGCGCCGGCGGCGGCGTCGAGATCCTGAGCGAGGCGAGCACGTCGCAGCATCAGCGCCGGTTTACGCGCTCGATTCGCCGCGATGCGACCGGGCGCAGCGTGCTGGAGCTGTGGGAGATCCACGGCGCCGGCCACGCGTGGTCAGGCGGCAGCGCGAACGGTTCGTTCACCGATCCCAATGGCCCCGACGCGACGCGCGAGATGCTGCGCTTCTTCCTCGATCACACGCAAAAACCGGCGTGAGATCAGCGGTCGTTATGCATCTCGACAGGCGGCAGGCCGTAGTGACGTCGCGCGATGGCGCATGCCTCATCGCCCGGTTGGCAGTCGCGGCAGACGTCGGGCCGCAGCGCGTAAACGGTGCATGACGTCGCGACGCCGACCTCTCCGGTAAGCGCGCTGCAGCGGCTGCCGTTGCAGCGCATGCCACAGGCTCCATCGCCGACGAGCTCCGGCGGCAGACGCGCGATGGCCGCGTCGTCCTCCAGCGTGAAGCGCGGCCATTCGGCGGAATAGGCACAGCAAGCGCCGCACGTGTTGCACGGCGAGGCGACGGCGATGGCAGCGGCAATCGCCATTAGTCGCGCAGCATGGCCAGCGCGGAGCGGCGATCCGACGGCTTCAGCTTCAGGAACAGCGCGCGCGCCGCCTTGATGTCCTTTTCCGATCCGCTGTCGGCCGCCGCCTGCAGGGCGACGGTCGTGGGATGATCGGGACTGCAGATGAAGGCCAAAGCCTTGGCGAGGCGCCCCATTGCGGCGCGGTCGATAATGGGATCTTCCATCGGCGCATCCTAATCGGCGCGGCGGAGAGAGGATAGGGGCGGCCGGCGTTCCGCAGGCAAGGACCGGGCTAGCGATGTGGACAGCCTATGGCCTCACGTGGCGGGACGTGGTCATCATCGGCTCCAACGGCGCCGGTGAACCTGGCAATTTATTCCAACTCGCAATGAGTACCGCAGTTAACCAGATGGCTTCGCGCCTACCGCCCGATGGTCTGATCAACGGCTTCGAGCGCCGCCGCCTTCCCGGCGATGGCGTCGAAATCGACGCCCTGGTCGGCGGCTCTGGACCGCCGCTGCTGCTGCTGCACGGCTATCCGCAGACGCGCATGATGTGGAGCGCGGTGGCGCCGGCGTTGGGCGATCGCTTCACCGTCGTCGTGCCCGACCTGCGTGGCTATGGCCGGTCCGCCAAGCCCGAGGGCGACGCCGCGCACACAGTCTATTCCAAGCGCGCCATGGCGCGCGACCAGATCGCCACTATGCGGGCGCTGGGCTTCGAGCGTTTTGCAGTCGCCGGCCACGACCGCGGCGCCCGCGTCGGCTATCGCCTGGCGCTCGATCATCCCTCAGCGGTGAGCGCGCTCGCGGTGCTCGACATACTGCCGACGGCGGACGTGTGGGCCGGCGCGTCCGCTGCGAGCGCCATGCGCATGTACCATTGGTACTTCCTGGCGCAGCCACGGCCGCTACCGGAAACTCTGATCGGCGAGGATCCAGCGTACTACCTGCGCTATACGCTTGCGAGCTGGGCGGGAAGCGGCTTTGCGTTCGACGCTGGGAACATGGCCGACTACGTCGCCTGCTTTTCCGATCCAGCCTGCATTCACGCCACCTGCGAAGATTATCGCGCCGGCTGGGCAGTCGATCGCGTGCACGATGAAGAGGCCCGCGGCCGGCTGCTGATCAAGGCGCCGCTGTTGGTCATGTGGTCCGAGGAGTTCACCCTCGCCAATGCCAAGCCGTTACAACGGTGGGGCGAATGGGCCGAGCGCGTCGAAGGTCACGCCGTGCCGGGCGGACATTTCGTTTGTGAGGAGCAGTCCGAGAAGGTGCGCCAGTCGCTGCTGCAGTTTTTCCTCAAGCACAGCGCGGCGTAAGGACGATTTCCTAGGCAGAAGCGGATGGATATCGCCGGTGCCCGCGTATGCTGCGCGTATCGCGACTAGCGGCACGCGTGCGATGGCACGTTCGGGTGAAATGAGGGGCAGCGGGGGTGACCCTCAGCCGCCGTAGCGGAGCGCCGAAATGTCCGGCGTCGACCCGCAGTAAGCCTCGGAGCGATTGCGCCCGCCCGCCTTGGCCGCGTAGAGCGCGGCATCGGCATGTTGCAGCATGTCGCTGTCGGCCCCGGTGGGGATCTCGCAGGCTAGTCCGATGCTGATGGTGACGATGCCGTAGCTGCTGCGGCAGTGGGGGAGTTTGAGCGCCTCGACCGAGGTGCGCAGGCTCTCGGCAAACTGATGTCCGCCCTCGGCCGAGGTGTTCGGCAGGATGACGGCGAACTCTTCCCCGCCGTAGCGCGCGGCGACGTCGCCTGGCCGGCGCGCCATACCGCGTAGAAGGTGGCTCAGCCGCTTGAGGCATTCATCGCCCTCCTGATGGCCGTAGCTGTCGTTGTAGCTCTTGAAATGATCCACGTCGACAAGCAGCAGCGCGAGCGGCAGCCCGTCGCGTGCGCATCGCGCCAGCTCGCGCACCAGCGCCTTGTCGAACGAGCGCCGGTTGGCGAGGCCGGTGAGGCCGTCGGTCGAGGCCAGCATGAGGAGGTTGCGGTTGGCCTCCTCAAGGCGGTCTTCCGCCGACTTGCGGCGCGAAATATCCCGCATCGAAAGCATCACGCCGAGGTCGCCCCCGAGCGCCCGCCCGGTGATCTCGACCCACACATACGCGCCGTCCTTGCGTCTCACCCGATATTGCAACGCCGGTACCTCATCGCCGAGCTGCAGGGTCTCTAGCATTATCGCGAGTTGCGGGCGGTCGTGTGGGTGAGCCAGATCGATGGGATCGCCGCCGATGAGTTCGCGCGGTGCGTAGCCGAGCAATGCTTGGCTGGCCGGCGAGGCATAGGTGCGCTGTCCGCCGGTGTCGATGTGGGTCACGAGGTCGGCGGTATTCTCGGCAAGCAGCTTGTAGCGCGCCTCGCTGGCCTTGAATGCCTGGTTGGTGAGTTGCAGGCGCTCGGCCATCTCGTCGAGCGTTTCGCCGAGACGGCGGAACTCCGGCGCCTGCCACGTCTCGAGGGACGCGCGTGCATCCATATCACCTTCGCCGATGCGCTCGGCGACATCGGCGAGCTGCTGGGCGGGCCGCACCTGACTGTAGTAGCCAAGCAGCCAAGCGCTGCAGATGGCCGAGGCGATGACCGCCAGTGCGAGGCCGAAGCTGACGAGTGTCTGCCGGTTGACGGTGGACAGGACAGCTTGGCGCGTCACGCCGACGGCCACCATGGCGCCGGAGGTTTCGGCGCCTGGCAGCGGCGCGAAGCCGAAGATCTCGCGTGCGTCGTGCAGGCTGCCGACGATGTGACCGCCGGCCGGGTTGGCGCGCATGGCATTGACGAGGGCGGCGTCGGGAAAGACCGCCCCGAGCTGCACGCCGCTAGCCGCCGATCGCGCCAGCACGATACCCGTGTCGGGCTCGATCACCACCATGACACGCTCGTCCTGTCCGGAGATCCGATCGGCCAGTTGCGAGAACGCTTCGAGGTCGATGCTTACGTAGACGATGCCGAGCTTGGCTCCTGTCATGGATAGCAGTGGACGCGCGACGAAAATGACCGGCATGCCGGTCACGGGGCCGTGCAGGAAGTGACTGACGTACACATCGGGTGCACCCTCGCGCAGTGTCGCGTCGAGAACGCCCTGCAGGGGAACCTTCGTCGGCTCGTTCAGCATCGTGTGGCAGACGATGACGCCGTCGGCGCGCAGCACGCCGATGGAGTTCACGCTTGGATGCATGGCTTCGATGCGATCGAGCTGCGCGCGGCACGGCTCGCCGCCGGCGACGGTGATCGTCGGGATCGAGCGCATGTTCTCGGTGAGGGTGATGGCCTCGTTAAGGATGCTGGCTTGGCTCAGCGCAGCCATGCGGGCCGATTGAAGCGCTTTGGCGCCGGCCTGCTCGATGGCGGTGCGGCGATCGTCGGCGGCGTCCCAGACGATGAGTGCGGCCAGCGGCGCAACAGCCAGCAGCACCAGGATAAGCAGGCGCTGCTTGATGCCGAGAGACGCTGCGATCCGGTTGATGATGCTCATGCGGTAACTGATTTGAGACGAGGGCCGTCATTCGTTACACGCACGACCATAAGAGCGGGTGAAAACGATTGGTTAAATGGTATTTGAAGTCAGTGCGCGGATGAATGGCGCGCTAGCCGACGGTGAGCTTCGCGCTCGAGGCCGGCGGCGGCGTCAGCACAAGCTGCCAATTTCTGCCGGCGGGCTAGCCGACGCTCCGGGGAACATCTTCTCGGCGGCTTGGATTTGATATGTCGGGTGGCCGAGCGCGTCCCGATGCCAACGTCACTACATCGTTGTCGCGAAGGTCGCCTGAGGGGGAGAGATGTGATGACGCTGCAACTTTTTGCCCATCCGTTCTCGTCCTACTGCCAGAAGGTTCTCACCGCGCTGTACGAGAACGATACGCCCTTCAAGTTCCGCATGCTGGGGCTGGGTGAGGACGAGAATGGCGCTGAATTCGCGGCGCTATCCCCGATGCAGAGGATGCCGCTTCTCGTCGACAAGGGTCGCGCCGTTTTCGAGAGCAGCATCGTGATCGAATATCTCGATCTCCATTATCCCGGTCCGGTGCAGCTCCTTCCACGAGACGGCGATGCGGCGCTCGAGGTTCGCAAAATGGACCGCGTCTTCGACAACTACGTCATGACACCGATGCAGACGATCGTGTTCGATTTCATCCGGCCTCCTGAGCTGCGCGATGCGCATGGTGTGACGCGGGCGCGGTCCATGCTGGACACGGCGTACGTCTGGCTCGATGGGTTGATGGCGACGCGCCCATGGGCGGCGGGCGACCATTTCAGCTTGGCAGATTGCGCCGCGGCGCCGTCGCTGTTCTATGCCGATTGGGTGCATCCGATTCCTGAGTGGCTCGGCAACCTCCGCGCCTATCGCGCCCGTCTGCTGGCGCGACCGTCGTTTGCGCGCGCCGTCGATGAAGGCAGGCCGTATCGATCGTATTTTCCGCCCGGAGCACCGGATCGCGATTAGGAAAGCGCAACAAAAAGGTTGCGCAAAGCCGGAGCTGGCTGTAGACCTATGCGCAACCAGGAGGTTGCGTATGAACGATCGCGTCGAAAAGACCATCGAGATCAAGGCACCGGTTTCGCGCGTGTGGAAGGCGCTCACCGATTATCGCGAGTTCGGCGCGTGGTTTCGCGTGCGTCTCGAGGGCCCTTTCGTGCCCGGCAAGCCGGCCGCCGGCCAGATCACCCATCCCGGCTTCGACCACGTGCGCATGGAGGTGGTGGTGCAGAAAATGCAGCCCGAGCGGCTGTTTTCCTTCACTTGGCACCCCTACGCGGTGGAGCCCGATGTCGATTATTCCAAGGAAACGCCGACACTGGTCGAGTTCACGCTCGAACCTTCACCCAACGGCACGCTGCTGCGCGTCGTCGAGAGCGGCTTTGACAAGATTCCTGCACATCGCCGCGGCGAGGCCTTCCGTATGAACGAGGGCGGCTGGGGAGCGCAGATGGGAAATATCGAGCGACATGTCAGACAAGCGGCTTAGCAAGCTCGCCGCCCTCAAGACGCGCGCCACCGTGTTTGCCGCACTCGGAGACGAGACGCGGCTTACGGTGCTGGCCAAGCTGCTCAGTGGCGAGCCGCAATCGATCGCGCGGCTCACCGAAGGCACGCACCTGACGCGGCAGGCTGTAACGAAGCACCTGCACGTGCTCGAAAGCGCCGGCGTCGTGCGTTCCTCGCGCGCCGGACGCGAAGCGCTGTACGAGCTGCAACCGCGTTCCATCGAGGACGCGCGCGCCTATCTCGATCGCATCGCGCAGCAGTGGGACGACGCGCTCAATCGTCTCAAATTGTTCGTCGAGCGCTAACAATCGCCGTCGATAGATGCCGGGCGTCATAAACGAATTCATCCCGGTGTGGAGTTTGCGTCGAGACGGTCTATATTCTCCCTAGCCAGCCCGTGCGAGGGAGCCAGCCATGATCAATCTCACCGTGAACGGGACAAAGGTCTCGGTTGCCGCCGCCGACGACATGCCGCTGCTGTGGGTGATCCGCGACCTGCTCGGCATGACCGGCACCAAGTTCGGCTGCGGCATCGGACAATGCGGCGCGTGCACCGTACACGTCGACGGCGAACCGCGGCGCTCTTGCCTGACTCCGGTGGTAGACGTCGCCGATCGCTCCATCACCACCATCGAAGGAATCGGCGCCACGCCGTCTGGCAAGGCCGTGCAGCAAGCCTGGCTCGACCTCGAGGTCGTGCAGTGCGGCTACTGCCAATCCGGGCAGATCATGACGGCCGCGGCGATCATCGAGATGATCCCCGAGCCGACTGACACCGACATCGACCAGGGCATGTCGGGCAATATCTGCCGCTGCGGCACCTACGTGCGCATCCGCGATGCGATCAAGGAGGCGGCCAAGGCTGCCGCCGGCAAGTAGAGGGAGCCCGCCATGCTGCACAACATGAATCCCCGCCAAACGGGTGCACTGTCGCGGCGGCGTTTCCTCCAGGCGGGGGCCGCGTTCGGCGGCGGTCTCATGATTGGTTGGGTCGAGTTTGCGCACACCGAAGAAGCCGGCGCCGTCGACGCGCCGTCAACGCTCTTTGCGCCCAACGCCTTCATCAGGATCGACCGCGAAGGCAAGGTGACGGTCATCTCACCATCAATCGAGATGGGGCAGGGCACCTTCACCTCGCTGCCGATGCTGGTGGCGGAGGAGCTCGATGTGGACATGAAGAACGTCGGCGTCGAGCAGTCGCCCCCGAGCGACAAGCTGTACGGGAACCCCGGCCTCGGCGGCGTGCAGATGACCGGCGGTTCCATGTCGATCCGCGGTTTCTACCTACCGATGCGCGAGGCAGGAGCTGCGGCCCGGCAGATGCTAATCAGCGCGGCCGCAGTTAAGCTCGGCGTCGATGCGGCCGATCTGACGACGCAGGCGGGACAAGTCGTGCACGCCAGGAGCGGGCAGCGCGTCGACTACGGCGCGCTGGCGGACGACGCCGCTAAACTGCCGGTACCAACCGACGTCAAGCTCAAGGATCCGAGCACGTTCCGCATCATCGGCACGCCGGTTAAGCGCCTCGATGTCGCCGGCAAGGTCAACGGCGCCGCCATTTACGGGATCGACGTCCAGGTACCTGGCATGAAGGTGGCAACCGTCGCCGCTTCGCCGGTGTTCGGCGGCACGGTGGCGAGCGTGGACGAGGCGGCGGCTCTGGCCGTTCCCGGCGTGCGGCAGGTCGTCAAGATCGACAATGCCGTCGCCGTCATCGCCGACAACTATTGGGCGGCGAAAAAGGGTCTCGAGGCAGCAAAGCCCACGTTCAACGACGGGCCCAATGCGAAGCTCTCGACGGCCGATGTCGTCGCGGCGCTGGCGAAGGCCTCGGAGCGCGAGGGCGCCGTTGCCAAGACCTTGGGTGACGCATCGGCAGCGCTGCAGAGCGCGGCGACCAAAGTCGACAGCACGTACGAAAATCCGTTCCTCGCTCACGCTACGATGGAGCCGATCAACTGCACCGTGCACGTGACACCGGAGGGCTGCGATATCTGGGTCGGCACGCAGATCCCCAGCATTACACAGCTCGTGATCTCCAAGACGCTGGGGATAGACCTCGACAAGGTGCGCATTCACAACCACCTGCTTGGCGGCGGCTTCGGCCGGCGTCTCGAATTCGACTTCGTGCTGCAGGCGGTTCTTTTCGCCAAGCAGTCGAAGGATCCGGTGAAAGTCATCTGGAGCCGCGAGGAAGACATCCAGCACGACATGTACCGGCCGTACTACTACGACAAGATCAGCGCCGGGCTCGACAGGGACGGCAAGCTCATCGCCTGGAAACACCGCATCGTCGGCTCCTCGATCATCGCACGGTACAATCCGACAAGTTTCAAGGATGGGGTCGACCCCGATGCCGTGGACGGCGCCATCGAGCTCCCCTACGACATCCCCAACGTCCACGTCGACTACGTGCGCGAGGAGCCGCCCGGCATTCCGACCGCCTTCTGGCGCGGCGTTGGGCCAACGCGCAATGCCTATGTGGTCGAGAGCTTCATCGACGAACTCGCCGCGACGGCGAAGAAAGATCCTTTCGAGTTTCGTCGCGAGCTGACTGCCAATAGTCCACGCGCGCGTCATGTGCTGGAGCGTGCCGCTGCGATTGCGGGCTGGGGGACGCGCCTTGATGCGCGCAAGGGGCGCGGCATCGCGCTGCTGCAGGCGTTCGGCTGCTTCATGGCGCAGGTCGCCGAGGTGACCGTCGCCGACGACGGCGAGGTGCACGTCGATCGCGTCGTGGCGGTCGTCGATTGCGGACAGGTGGTCAATCCCAATACCGTCGAGGCGCAGCTGCAAAGCGGCATCATCTTCGGCATCACCGCGGTGCTGTGGGGCGAGATCACGTTGAAGGACGGCCGTGTCGAACAGACCAACTTCGACGACTACAAGATCCTCCGCATCGACCAGGCGCCGAAGATCGAGACGGAGATCGTCAAGAGCAGCGAAGCTCCCGGCGGTATCGGCGAGCCCGGCACATCGACGTTGACGCCGGCGGTGCTCAACGCGGTCTATGCGGCGACCGGCGTGCGTCTGCGCAAGCTGCCGATCCAGGCGCAACTCCTGCGCTCGACCTGAGACGTGCGCGCCGTCGGTGCCGGTGGAAGCGCGCTGGTGTCGCCATAGCCGTTTCACTGAGCAAAGCCGGCAGCACGTTTTATGCGCGCCGCCGGCTTCGTGACGCCTCATCAGGGGAGAGAGGCGTCGGCAATCAAACGGCTGAGCTTAGTGGGTGCCCGGCTGGTCCTTCATCGCCTTCTCCGTCAGGCTGCCGCCGTCCGACTTGGCGGTTGGCGTGCCGGTGCTGCCACCCATCGTGCCGGGCTGATCCTGCATTGCCTTCTCCGTCAGGCTGCCGCCGTCCGACTTGGCGGTCGGGTTGGAGGTGCTGCCACCCGACGTGCCGGGCTGATCCTTCATCGCCTTGGTGGTCAGGTTGCCGTCTTCGGCGGCAAACGCGAGCGAGGCGGTGGCGACGAGTGCGAGCGTGCTGAGAATGATCTTGTTCATTGGGGTTCTCTCCAGTGGGGGTTACGTCCACGGAGACAGCTACGGTCCGTTTCAAGCGCCTGTTACGAGAAATATATTGTCGCCAATGCGTAACAAATCAGCCGCAACACGATGCATCCAAAAGGAGCTGATGCAGGCGCGGATCGGTAACCATGAAGAACGACGTTTCGATGCGCGACTTCGCAGAAGAACGTCGATGCCGTCGTGAGTGCGTCGAAGGCGAAGTGGTGACTTTCCCGCATCAGAAGTTGCCGCGGATGGTCCCGGCCGGCGCGTAATATCATCAATTCGCCGTCGTCCAGCTTCAGCCATGACGCGAGCAGGAGGCGCCATGCCCTCGATCGCGATCGTCAACAACGAAGACTGGCTGCGTGACTTCCTGGCGCGCGCCCTCAAGGCCGAGGGATATGCGGTTCGTACTTACGCCAACACCGCCGACGCTCTGACGCTGTGCGAGCAGCCAGCAGATCTCGCCATACTGGATCGCACCAATCCGCCGCTTGGTGGCGTGGAGCTTTTTCGGCGGCTCCGCTGCCATACCACAATGCCGGTGGTGTTCCTGTCCGCGTGGGCGATCGAGATTGAAGAGAGCCTGCGCGGCACGGGGCACGAGGCAGAGGGCTACATGCAGCTTCCATTCTGCACGCCCGAGCTGTTGCAGCGCGTAAGAGGATTGATCGTTCCCTGACCGGCGGCTCGCCGGTGCGCAAAAAATATGCGGTGATGGGCAAAGCCGCGCTGCGCCGCCCGTTACTTCTTGCGGAAGGCGTCGAGGCGCACGATCTGCGCGCCGCCGTTGTCCTGCTTGGGCTTGTCGTCGCCATCCTTGGCGGTGGCGGCCGGGATCGGCGTCGGGCCCTGCGGCTTCAACTGCGTCGGCGGCAGAGGCTGCACGGGGGCCGCACTGGCCGGCTGCTGTACCGGTGGCACCGGCGCAGCGGGCTCGGCCTTCGCCTTGCGCGGCACGCGCGGTTTCTTCGGCGCCGTGGACCGCAGCGTAGCGGGGCCACCGTTGGCGCGCTCGGGCGTGCGGCCGGCAAAACGCTGGCTCATGCTTTCGCCCGCTTCCGGCTCGATGTTGGGATCTTCGAACTGCAGGCCATAGCGCACGCTCGGATCGAAGAAGACGCGGATGGCGGCGAACGGCACAACCAGTCGCTCAGGGATGCCGTCGAACGTCAGCTTCACCTCGAAGCCGTCGTCGGAAACCGACAGATCCCAGAAGCGGTGCTGCAGCACGATGGTCATCTCGGACGGATACTTGTCCTTGAGGCGCTTCGACAGCACGACGCCGGACGCACCGGTATCGAATGAGACATAGAAATGGTGTTCGCCCGGCAGGCCCGTCTTGGCCGCCCGCGTGAGAACTGTGCGCACGACGCCACGCATGGCATCCTGAGCTAAGGCCTCGTAGTCGATCGTCGGCTCGGCCGCCATCGGTCTCGCTTATTGGTCCCCGGTCGCACGCCCCGAGCCGTCAACGTCCCTCGGCTCGAGGGTAGAGTGGAGGGCTTCTGTTGCCCGGTGCCCTCCGGACCGCGCCTTATCCGGCTAAGGATAAGGGCTTCAAGTTCAGGCTAATCGCGCCGCATTACGCAGCGAGAGCAGCCTCAGCATAGTTGTCATTGGCAACTATTCTGAATGGCCCGATAACGGCGGAACCATGCCGAGCAAAAGCTAAGCCCTTTACACCTTCGTCGATCCTAGTTCGCCCCCATCAGATGCCCGCGCGCCGAAGCTTGCGTTAAGTGTCGCACGGGCATGTGGTGGAGGCGCCGGGTACTGCCCCCGGGTCCGAACGGCTTATTACGACCGCGTTTATCGCCATAGCCGGACGAATCCGGCACGATGAATATAGAGGCAGACGCGCCAGAAAAAAAGCCTGTCTCGTCCGCCGCATGTGCAGGCGCATCCAAAACGCGTGTGCACAAGCATCCGGTAAGCATGCCGCGCCCCTATGCCGAGGACAAATATGGGCGCGATGCGCCGCTCGCCGGCATGCTATAGGCGCCAACGGCCGAGCGCGGACTGGGATGCGACGCCGAACCGGGGAGCCGCAAGCTGACAGTCCCATCGATCGACACATCCGCCGCCGGGTCGGCCGACGCTTATGTGCCGCGCACCGGCTGGCCCGCCTGGGCGGTGCTGCCCGCGGCGGTGGGGATTGGGTTGCTTTCCATGGCCATCAGCATTGCTGGCTCGATGGCCGTCGTGTTCCTCGGCAGCTCTGCTGGAACCAACATCGAGACGGCGCTGACGTCGCCTCTGCCAATCGCAGTCGGGCTGTTAGCGGGGCAAATCCCGCTGATTCTGTTCACTTGGTGGGCTGCGGGCTTTTACTCGTCCAACCGCACGGACACGCTCGCGTTGCGGCCGCCGCGCGGGGGATGGAGAACGGCTTTCCTCGCACTCGTCCCGCTGTTTGTCATCACGAGCGCGTGGACGGCACTGCTGGCGTGGTGGAAACCAGAGGTTGTTGCGGGCGACCTGCGCCTCATCAGCGATCTGATCAAGCAGGAGCCGGTCCTGGCGCTGCTTGCGATTGGAATCGGCGCTCCCCTCTCGGAGGAGCTTTTGTTTCGCGGCTTCCTGTTCTCCGGCCTGGCAAAATCACGGCTGGGACTGTGGGGTGCGGCCGGCATAACCTCTGTGCTGTGGACTGTTATTCACGGCTACTCGATCTTCGGGCTGATCGAGGTGCTGGCCATCGGCCTTTATTTCTCGTGGCTCCTGGTGCGTACCGGCAGTCTATGGGTGCCGATGTTCTGCCATGCCGTATACAATACGGTGATCGGCCTGGCCCTCTACTTCGTCACCCTGCCGCCGCCCGGCTAGGGAATCGTCTTATATTCAGCCCATGCAGCAATACCTCGACCTCATGCGCCGCGTGCGCGACACCGGCGTCCGCAAGACCGATCGCACGGGAACCGGCACGCTGTCGGTGTTCGGCCATCAGATGCGCTTTGATCTCGCCGACGGCTTCCCGCTGGTGACGACAAAGAAAGTGCACGTGAAGTCGGTCGTCCATGAGCTGATCTGGTTCCTCGCCGGCGACACCAACACGGGTTATCTCACAGACAATGGCGTTCGCATCTGGGATGAGTGGGCGGACGAGAACGGCGACCTCGGCCCCGTGTATGGCAAGCAGTGGCGGTCGTGGGCGGCGCCAAAGGGCGAAGGCCCCTCTTCGACAGGACATGGTGGTACGATCGATCAGATCACCGAGATCGTCGAGACCTTAAAAACCAATCCCGACAGCCGCCGCATGATCGTGTCGGCGTGGAATCCGGCCGACTTGCCGGACATGGCGTTGGCGCCCTGCCACTGTCTGTTCCAGTTCTATGTCGCCGACGGACGGCTTTCCTGCCAGCTCTATCAACGGTCGGCTGACGTGTTCCTCGGTGTGCCGTTCAACATCGCGAGCTACGCACTGCTGACCATGATGATGGCGCAGGTGACGGGCCTCAAGCCGGGCGAATTCGTGCACACGTTCGGCGATGCGCACCTATACCTCAATCACTTGGACCAGGCCGACGAGCAGCTGCAAAGGGCACCGCGCGCACTGCCGCGCATGGAGATCAATCCGGGAGTGAAGTCGATCTTCAAGTTCAAGTACGACGACTTCACGCTCTCCGGGTACGACCCGCACCCGCACATCAAAGCCGATGTCGCGGTTTAGGGGCGGCGCATGATCATCTCCCTTGTCGTAGCTGTTGCCGACAACGGCGTCATCGGACGCGGCGGCACGCTGCCGTGGCGCATCTCGTCCGACCTCAAGACATTCCGCCGCCTCACCATGGGCAAGCCGATGATCATGGGGCGGCGCACGTTCGAGTCGCTGGGAAAGCCGCTCGACGGACGCGACAACATCGTCGTCACGCGCAATGCCGACTACCGGCCCGAAGGCGTGATCGTTGCCCCTGACTTCGATGCCGCCCTGGCGGTCGCGCATAAGTGCGCGCACCAACGCCACGCCGACGAGATCGCCGTGATCGGCGGCACGACCGTATTCGAAGCGGCGCTGCCCATCGCCACGCGCATCTACAAGACGGAGGTGCATGGCAGTCCGTCCGGAGACGCCTACTTCCCGCCAGTCGACTGGGCCGAGTGGATCGAGGCGTCGCGCGAGCCGTTGGCCCAGGGCCCAAAAGACGACTTCACGGCGTCGTTAGTCGTGCTGGATCGTCGCTAGGGTTAAACATTGCAGTGCGCTATCGGGCCGCCGCGCTTGAACGCCGCTGGCAGGAACCAAATGTAATGAGCGCGTTTGCGCTGCAGGGACAGCCTGTCCTATAAGCGAGCACCCAACCTTCCCGCCGAGGATAACCATCAAATCCACACGGCCGGGCGATGCTTCTTCCGCGCTTGGCGGACCCCATAAAGCACTGAAGGACCTCTATAAATGCCCTGGAATAATCAGAGTGGCGGCGGCGGCTGGAAGAGCGGCGGCGGCAACGGAGGCGGCCCGTGGGGCCAGGGGCCGAGCGGGGGAGGCGGGCAACCGCCCGATCTGGAGGAGATGCTCAAAAGGGGTCAGGACAAGGTCAAGCAGGTGATGCACGGGGGCGGCGTCCCCGGTCCACTGCTGTTCCTCGTTGCGGTTGTCGCCTGTGCGGTCATCGCCTGGCAGGCGTTCACGTTCCGCGTCAACCCCGACGAGCTCGGCGTGCTGATGCGCTTTGGCAAGTACGTCGAGAAGTATCCCCCGGGCCTGCACTTCCGCCTGCCGTATCCGATCGACGAGGTGCGTCTGCCGAAGGTGACGCGCCAGAACATCATCGAGGTCGGCAGGGTTTCGTCCGGCCGCCTCAACAGCGGCGTGCGCGATCAGCGGGCCGAGAGCCTCATGCTGACGGGCGATGAAAACATCGTCGACATCGACTTCGTCGTCTTCTGGCGCATCAACGACGCCGAGAAGTACTTGTTCAACATCCAGAACCCCGACAGCACGGTCAAAGAAGTGGCCGAGAGCGCCATGCGTGAGGTCGTCGGCCAGTCGAACATCCAGCCGATCCTGACGCAGGAGCGGCAGAAGACCGAAGAAGCCGTGCAGGCCCTGATGCAGCGGACGCTCAACGGTTACGGCGCCGGCATCCAGATTGACCAGGTGCAGTTGCAGAAGGTCGATCCGCCCGGCGAGGTGATCGACGCATTCCGCGACGTGCAGGCGGCGCGCGCCGACAAGGAGCGGCTGCAGAACGAAGCCTACGCCTACTTCAATCAGGTAGTCCCCGAAGCTCGCGGTCAGGCCGACCGCATCCTGCAGGGCGCCGAAGGCTACAAGCAGCAGGTCATCAACGACGCCACCGGCCAGTCGTCGCGCTTCCTGCAGGTCTACGAGCAGTACAAGAACGCCCCCGAGGTGACGCGCCGCCGCATGTTCATCGAGACGATGGAACGCGTACTTGGTGGCACCGACAAGATCATCATCGACAGCAAGGCCACCGGCGTCGTGCCGTATTTGCCGCTCGACAAGCTACAGAACCGAACGCCGCCGGCGACTACCGAGGAGGGTAACTGACCATGCGCGCTTTCCTCGCTTTGCTCATTATTCTCGTCGGCCTTGCTGCGGTAACGGTCTACGCCTCGGCCTACATCGTGCATCAGAACGAACAGGCGCTGGTGCTTCGCTTCGGCGAGCCCAAGCGGGTCGTGACGTCGCCGGGCCTCAACTGGAAGGTGCCGCTCGTCGACGCGGTTGAAATCTACGACAAGCGCATCCTCGACCTCGACAGCCAGCCGCAGGAGGTAACCGCCTCCGACCAGAAGCGGCTCGTGGTCGACAGCTATGCCCGCTACAAGATCGTCGATCCGCTGAAGTTCTATCAGACGCTGCGCTATGAGGAGGGCGTGAAGTCGCGCCTCGGACCGATCATCGATTCCGCCATGCGCCGCGTGCTTGGCGCCTCGAGCTTCCAGGATGTCGTGCGCGACAAGCGCGAGGATCTGATGAGGCGCATCCTGGCGATGGTGAACAAGGAGGGGAACGAATTCGGGCTCGAGGTCGTCGACGTGCGTATCAAGCGCGCCGACCTGCCCGAGCAGAACTCCAAGAGCGTGTTCGACCGCATGCGCGCCGAACGCCAGCGCGAGGCGGCCGAGTTCCGCGCGCAAGGCACCGCCGAGGCCAATCGCATCAAGGCGACGGCCGATCGCGAGGCGACCGTCATCAGGGCCGAGGCGACGCGCAAGGGTGAGGAGCTGCGCGGTGGCGGCGACGCTCAGCGCAACAAGATCTACGCCGACGCCTATACGCAGGATCCTGAGTTCTTCGAGTTCTACCGCTCGATGCAGGCCTACGAGCACGGCATCAAGTCGGCCGATACGCGGCTGTTGATCTCGCCCGACAGCGATTTCTTCAAGTACTTCACCGATCCGCACGGCAAGCTGCCGGCGCCCACAACTCCGGTGCAGCCGCCGCGTCAATGAGCGATCTCGTCGTCGGAATCGGTCTCGTCCTGGTGATCGAGGGCCTGCTTTGGGCCCTCGTTCCGCATCTGGCCGAGCGCCTGCTGGAGGCGGCCTCGACGGTGCCGCAGAACACCATCCGCATTGCCGGCTGGTGCTCGGTTCTGGTGGGGCTCGTGCTCGTGTGGCTTATCCGAGGTTGACGTATTCGCGCCGCGTTGACAGCCGTCGCGGCTTGCCATCCACTTGCCGCGACCGCCTGTTATCCAATGCGCTGAGGACGAGGCCGATGCAGTTTGGCCGGCGGCCGGACCGGCAGGAGAGAAGTGAAATGCAGGCGAAGACGGTGCGCGGCCGCGACGAGCGCGGCACACCCGTTGGGTGGCGGCAAAGCGTTTGGCCAGCGCTCGTTCTGATCTGCGGCGCATGGCTGAGCACGATGCCGGTGAGCGCGCAGACGCGCGGCCCGCAGTCGGTCGCCCCCGTGGCCGAGGGGCTGATCGAGGCAGTGGTCAACATATCGACCAGCCAGGCAATCAAAGGACCGCAGGGTCTGCCGCTGCCGAGCGTGCCCAAGGGCTCGCCCTATCACGAGTACTTCGACGAATTCTTCGACAACCGCAATGGCCGTTCAGGCTCCGACCGCATGGTGTCCTCGCTCGGCTCCGGTTTCATCGTCGACGGCAAGGAAGGCATCATCGTCACCAACAACCACGTGATCGACGGTGCCGAGGAAATCCAGATCAACCTGCACGACGGCTCGAAGCTCAAGGCGGAGCTGATCGGCAAGGATACCAAGACCGACATCGCACTTTTGAAAGTGACGCCAAGGACGCCGCTGAAGGAGGTGAAGTTCGGATCCTCCGCCGCGATCCGCGTCGGCGACTGGGTAATGGCCATCGGCAACCCGTTTGGCCTTGGCGGCAGCGTCACCCTCGGCATCATCTCGGCCAAGGCACGCAACATCAATTCTGGTCCATACGACGATTACCTGCAGACTGACGCCTCGATCAACAAGGGCAACTCCGGCGGGCCGCTGTTCAACATGGATGGCGAGGTCGTCGGCGTGAACACGGCGATCATCTCGCCCACCGGCGGTTCGATCGGCATAGGCTTCGCAGTTCCGGCTGACACTGTCGCACCCGTCGTGCAGCAGCTACGCCAATATCATGAGGTGCGTCGCGGCTGGCTCGGTGTGAAGATCCAGTCGGTATCGCAGGAGATCGCCACGGCGCTCGGCATTTCCGAGAACGCCGGCGCGCTGGTCGCTGCGATCACGCCGGACGGGCCGGCGGCGAAGGGCGGCGTCATGGCCGGAGACGTCATCATGTCGTTCGACCGTGAGGACGTCACGACCATGCGCAGCTTGCCGCGACTCGTCGCGCGTGCGCCGATCGATAAAACGGTGGCCGTCGACGTGCTGCGCAAGGGCGAGCGCAAAACGCTGCAAGTGACGGTCGGCCGGCTGACGGATGACGAAGAAAAGGCGCTCGACGGTTCGGATGCGCCGGCCGCAGCGCTGACGCAAGTGCTCGGCTTGAAGTTGTCGCCGCTCACCGAGGCGCTGCGCTCCAAATACGGCCTCGACGCGGGCATGAAGGGCGCCGTCATCGACGCTGTCGATCCCAAAAGCCCCGCCGCCAGCAGCGTCAAGCCCGGCGACGTCATCGTGCAGGCAGCTAACGAGCCGGTACTCGGGCCGCAGGATGTCGCGCGGCGTTTCGAGAGCGTCAAGAAAAGCAGCCGTAAGTCGATGATGCTCGAAATCGAGGATGCCAAGGGCGGTCACAGGTTCGTTTCCGTCCCGGTAGAGTGAAGACGTGACGACGCCGGCGCGCCGTTGCGGCGGCCGCGTTCATTGGTCAAACGTTTCGTAGGAGCAGCCAGTGTCGAACCGTCACGGCATCGTCGATACCATCATCGATAGTCTCGCGCCGGTGAATCGCGACGGACACAAGTTCATCGCCATTGCCGCCGGCCTGGCGCTGATCTTCTTCCTGGTCTGGCCGCCGCTGGCGTGGGTGTTCGTCGTTGCCGCGCTGTATATCGCCTACTTCTTCCGCGATCCCGATCGTGTAACGCCGCTGCGCGAAGGACTGATCATCGCGCCTGCCGACGGGCGCATCGCGGCGATCGAGAGCGTAACGCCGCCGGTCGAGATGGGGCTCGGACCCGAGCCGCGCGTGCGCGTGTCGACTTTCCTCAGCGTGCTCGACGTGCACATCACGCGTGCGCCGGTTTCGGGCCGCATCGTGCGCTCGATCTATGTCCCCGGAACCTTTCTTAACGCTGCTCTCGATAAAGCCAGTGAAGAGAACGAGCGGCGGGTCATGATCATCCAGAAAGTCGACGGGACGGAGATCGGCGTTGTGCAGATCGCCGGGCTGATCGCGCGCCGTATCGTGCCGTTCGTGCACGAAGGTGATAGTGTCGGCGTCGGCGAGCGCCTCGGCCTCATCCGTTTCGGCTCGCGCGTCGACGTCTATCTGCCGCCGGGCAAGCATCCGCTGGTTGCCGTCGGCCAGCTGGCCAATGGCGGCGAGACGGTGCTCGCCGATTTGCAGTCGGCGGAACCGGAGCGCGTAGCGCGGCGGAGCTGAACATGGTCAAGGTTCGCCATTGGCGCAGGGCGTATCGCGAGCACAGAAAGAGTGGCGGCAAGGCGTTTAGTATGGATCCGATCCTCCCCAGGCTAGAGCGCGAGACGCGCCGCCGCCGCCGCGCACCGATGTTCCGCCACCAGCGGGTTCCGGTGCGCATGCTGGTGCCGAACTTCTTCACGCTACTGGCGCTGTGCGCCGGCCTCACCTCGATCCGCATGTCGATCGAAGGCCGCTACGAGCTGGCGCTGGGTGCCATCGTTTTTGCCGCCATGCTCGACGGTGTCGACGGCCGCGTGGCGCGCCTGCTGAAGGCGTCATCGCGTTTCGGCGCGGAGCTCGATAGCCTTGCCGACTTCGTCAACTTCGGCGTGGCGCCGGCCTTCCTCATCTTCACCTGGGGCCTCGGCGATCTAAAAAGCCTCGGCTGGATCTGCGTAATGATCTTTTCGCTCGCTTCGGCGCTGCGGCTGGCGCGCTTCAACGTCGCTATCGACGACGATAAGCCGCGATGGCAGACGGCCTACTTCAGGGGCATGCCTACGCCGGCGGCGGCCATTGTCGTACTGCTGCCCGTGTACATCGAGCACCTGGGATTCACCCCCATCCGCACGACCCCTTTGATGCTGGACATCGTGCTGGTCTACACGCTGCTGATCGCCTTCATGATGGTGTCGACGATACCGACGTACTCCGGCAAGCTGCTGGGCGAGCGCATCTCGCGTGAGTACGTGATGCCGCTGTTCATGCTGGTGATCGGCTTCGTCGCCCTGCTCATCACCTATCCGTTCGCCACGCTGACCGGTGCCTGCCTCGTCTATCTCGCGACGATCCCCGTTAGCTGGCGACGCTACGGCCAGATGCTGGCGACATCGCCGCCGGTGCCGATGGAGGAGCCGGAAAACGCTCCGCGGCGGGTCGTCGCCATTCGTTCGGGCGATACGCGGCCGAGTTGATTGCCGCGCAGTGACGCTCAGCGCTGCTGGCGCTGAATGAGCCGGTCGCGCAACGACTTCAGCGCCGAGCCGGGCACGTCCTTGTCCTCGCCGACTGTTTCGTTCGTCGCCGGCTCCGGCGAGTTGCGCAAAGTCGTCGGGCGCGCGGATGACGGTGCTCCCGGACGCGCCCCATAGGCCGCCTGACGCTGCGGGTCGGGCTCGCGCCGCAGGGGGTGATGCGGTTCGGCGCGGCGCCCGTCGGCATGGCGCGGCGGCTCGGGCAGCGGCGGCACCATGGCGTCGGGCACCAGGCCCTCGGCGATAAGTGTCATTTGGCTCAAATCCCCGCCGGCGCCGATATCGGACGTGCGCCACTTCTCGACGACGTGCTCGAGGAACCCTTCATCGCCGACCGAACGCTGCCAGTGCTCCGTGAAGCGCGCCGTCGTGCTGCGGGGCAGGCAGTGCGCCGGCAGCTCGTCGAACTTGATGCGTACCGGCAGGGCGACGCCGTCGCCGAATGCCAGCGCCTCGCGCTGGCCGAGCGAGGGCAGGAACTCCAAGAGGCCGGAGCCGGTGTCGGTGATCGCCGAGGTGACGATCTCCTGGTCGCGTTCGTTCGACATGCGCAGCGCGAACACCGTGTTGCACTGGGACAGGATGGTCGAGTCGACTTCGGCCGGACGCTGGGAGACGATGCACAGGGCAACGCCGTACTTGCGACCCTCCTTGGCGATCTTGGCGATGGCGCGCTTGCACGGCTCAAAGCCCAGATGGTCGGCGGCCGGCACATAACGATGCGCCTCTTCGCAGACGAGCGTGAGCGGGACTTTCCCTTCGCTCCAGTGCGCGAAGTCGAAGGTCATGCGCGCCAGCACGGAGACGACGACGTTGATGATCTCGGTCGGCAGGCCGGTCAGCTCGACGATGGTGATAGGCTTGTCGTTGACCGGCACGCGGAAGATGCGGCTGAGCACCTGCGTCATGCCGTCATAGACGGTGAGCGAGCCGAACATGAAGCCGTAGCGGCAATCCTGCGAGATGGAATCGATGCGCGTGCGCAGCTGCCGGTAGGGGGAAAGGTCGCGCTTGTTCTCCAGCTTGCCCATGCGCTCGTCGATGAGGCCGGTGAGGTCGGAGATGCGATAGGGGACGGGCGTGTCGACGGTGAAGCGGGCCTGCTCGGGGAGGGCCCGGCGCATCGGCTGGTTTTCGCGTGCGCGACCGGCGCTGTAGCGCGCCTTGGCGATAGGAATGAGCTCCTGCAGTATTTCGATCTCGGCCTTGCGGGATGGATCGCTGATCAGAACCTCGACCACCTCCTCGAAGTTGAGGAGCCAGAACGGCAGCTGCATGTTGCGCGGGCTGATTACCTCGGCCCAGTCGCTGAAGGCGGTGGCGTATTCGTTGTGCGGATCGAGCAGCACGATATGCGCGGCCGGATTGCGCTCCAGGATCGCGCGCAGGATGAGCGCGGTGGTGCACGACTTGCCCGTGCCGGTGGTGCCAAGAATGGCGAGGTGCTTGCCGAGCAGCTCGTCGACGCAAACCATGGCGGGGATTGTGCTGTCTTGGCGGATGCAGCCGATGCGCACTGAGCGGCTCGGGTCGCCGCAGAAGGCGGCAGCGAGTTCCGCCTTCGAGGCAACGCGCACGCGGTCGCCGAGCGAGGGATAGGCGGTGACGCCGCGGGCGAAGATCGTCGCTTGGCCGGTTGCGTCGCGCCATAGCTCGCCGACGAGACCCAACTCGGCGATCCAGATCTCCGAATCGCCGTCGCGGTGGGCGGGTACGGGAACGCTCAATGCCGAGACGATGGCGAGAACGACCGTCTGGGCGGTGTCGATGGCCATCAGCGTGCCCATGTCGGGCCTTTCGGCGGCGCGCCCCTGGCCGTTCTTCGGGCTATCGAGGAGAACGATGGCTTTCGAGCCGGTCACCGAGACGATGCGGCCAAGCGACCTGTCCGATTGCGACGGTGCGCGCATCACGTCCGGTACGACCAACTGCATGTCTAGCGCGTCGCTCACAATGCGTATTCCTTTTGAGCGGCGGCGTGATGCACCGGGAAGGTCACCTCCACCGTGGTGCCCGCACCCTTTTCACTACGGATCTTCAATTCTCCGCCGTGCAGCTGCACGAGCGCGCGGGCGATGGGCAAGCCAAGTCCGGTTCCCTCGCGCCAACGGGCGTGGGTGGCATCCACCTGGCCGAACGGTGTCAAGGCCACGGCGATCTCCTCGGCGGTCATGCCGACACCGGTATCGCGCACGCTGACGATGATGCCGGCGGGCCCCCGCTGCGCCATGACGTCCACCGTCCCGCCGCTGCGCGTGAACTTGAGCGCGTTGGAAATGAGGTTGGTGAACACTTGGCGCAGACGCACGCCGTCGCCGCTGATCGAGGGAAGATCGACCTCGATGCTTTCCTCCAGCAGCACGCCGGCGTTCTCGGCCATCAGGCGGAAGGAGGACGCGGACGCGCTCAGCACCTCGGCGAGGTTCACCTCGCGCGGATCCATGACGGCCTTGCCGCTTTGAATTTTGGAGATGTCGAGGATGTTGTTGATGACGGCCAGCAGGTGCCCCGCTGCGTCATGGATCAAGTGGGCGTAGTCGGCGATCTCGGTGGTCGACAGGCGGCGCTCATCCTGCTCGGACAGAAGCTTGGAGAAGCCGATGATGGCGTTGAGCGGCGTTCGCAGCTCGTGGCTCATGTTGGCGATGAATTCGGACTTCACTTTGCTGGCGAGTTCGGCCTCGATGCGGGCCGAGTGTTCGGCCACGCGGGCGCGATGACGGAGTATCGCGTCGCCCAGAAGCGATGCGTACTCATTCATCAGGGACGTCGGTTTCTTGTTTGTGAGGGGCCCGCTGAACATCGCCAAAATGCTTATGTTTTCTGCGGCCAAACCCTAGTCAGCATACAATAACGGCTCGTTAACCGGCTGTTGCGCCTATCAACGGAGCGTTTAACGGCGTGCCGGAGCGGGACGAAATTGGCGAGGCCGACTAGCGCGTAACGAAGCGGAAGGGGACTTGCACTTCAAGGGGGCCGCCCGCGATCTCCTGCGGGAGCGGCGGAAACGGCGCCGCGCGGTCGAGGGCCGCCATCGCCGCGTCGTCGAGGATCTTCGAGCCGGAACTCTGCAGCACAATGCGCGACAGCAACTCGCCCTTGGTCCCGACGGTGAAGCGGATCATCACGGTGCCGGACATGGTCGAGCGCGGATTGACCTTGCTGCGCTCCAGCGTCTTGCGCACCTGTCCGAGGTAAGCCCGCCGCTGCGTGGTATCGCCGCCATCCTGCGCCGCGCCCGAGCTTTGCTCGATCAGCGTTGCGACCTGCGGCGCCTGCTCCTCGACGGGCACCGCCACCGGACGCTCTTCCTCGACGGGCTTGGGCTCCTCGGCGACTACCTGCTCTTCATTCTTGCCTTCGGTCGAGGTGAGGACGTCGGTCAGCTCCGGCTTGATCTCCTCCACGGGCTCGGGCACGTCGGATGCCTGCACCGGGGGAATGTCGACGGTCTCGATCATCTCCTCGGCTTCGCCGAACTTGGCGAGGCCCTCGAGGGCGATGCCCTGCTCGACGACCACCTGGTCGCTTCCGGTGCCCGCTTCCAGCGCGGCGCCGCCGCCAAAGCTCATCAGCGGCAGAAACAGTGCCGCGTGCAGGGCGAGCGAGAGGACTATCGTGACGAAGCGGAGCATCTGTATCAATCGCGCAGAGGTTACGGGGCGCCCTTCGGCGAGGGCTGCGACAGCAACGAGACGCGCTGATAGCCGGTTTCGCCGACGCGGCCCAGGATTTCCATCACCTCGCCATATGGGATCTTGCGGTCAGCGCGTACGTACACGACCGTGTCACCTTCCTGTGAGCGCATGGCGATCAGCCGATTGACCAGCGTGCTGCGGTCAATCTGTTCGTCGCGAATATAGATGGCGCCGTCGGGAGCCAGCGTAACGACCATCGGCTTGCGCACCTTCTCCAGCTTGGTGGCGGACGTCTTGGGCAGGTCGACCGGTACGCCCTGCACCATGAGCGGCGCTGCAACCATGAACACGATCAACAGCACCAGCATCACGTCGACGAACGGCGTGACGTTGATCTCGGCCATCGGCTTGTAGTCGTCCATCTCGTCGTCGTCGGACCCGCCGGCGGACGGCAGTGCGATGCCCATCTAGCCGACTCCTTCGACGCGAACCGGCCCTTCGGCTTGCCCGCGGGCGATGGCGCGAGCCAGCGTGGCGATGCTGGTTCCGGCCCTTTCACCCGAACGGCCGAGTGAGACGGTGATTTGGTTGTAGGCAACGACCGCGGGAATGGCGGCCGCGAGTCCGAGCGCGGTCGCGAACAACGCCTCGGCGATGCCCGGAGCGACGACGGCAAGGCTCGTGTCCTTCGCCTGTGCGATGGCGGTGAAGCTGTGCATGATGCCCCACACCGTGCCGAGCAGGCCGATGAACGGCGAGGCGGAGCCGACGGTCGCCAGGAACGGCAGGCCGACCTCGATGCGCCGCATCTCGCTTTTCAGCGCCGCACGCATGGAGCGCTCGACGCGGGCGCGCAGCTCGTTGCGGCTCTCGCCGCGGCCGATACCCTCCGACCACTCACCTTGAGCGGCAGCCTGCACTGCACCGACGATACCGCGCCCGCGATCCTGTGACAGGCGGCCCGCGGCCGCCTGCGCGGCGAGCTGGCGGACCTGCCGCTTGAGCATCATGAGGCGGATGAACTTCTCGATTATCAGTGCCCAGCACAGCACAGAGCACACGGCCAGCACGAGCATGATTGCCTGCACGAACGGGTCGGCATGCATGATGAGGCCGATCAGAGAGAAGTCGCGGCCTTCGACGGCGATGCTTGGTTCCAAGGAAGTACCCTGCTACTTAGAAATTTCTACCTTGGTCAGCGATTTGACCTTGAGGTTTGCCAGGCAGTCGGTGGCCGGACCCGTTGAGGTGCGGCATTCCATGATGTCGTTGACGAGGAAGCTGCCGATCTCCTCGCAGTTGGCGCCATCGAGATCGAACAGCTTCACCGAGCGCTTGTCGGGACGCACCGGCGCCAGGTCGAGTGCGAAGCGCCGACCGATGATCCCATCCGACTGGAACATTACGAGATCCAGCTTGAAGGCGTCGTATGTCGACTTGGAAGTGTTGGTCACCACGACGTAGGCGCGGCAGCCCTTGTCGGATTTCTCGAGCTTGTTGAGCTCGATTGTGACGCCGTCAGACGGCGCCGATGGCTCCTGCGCCTGCGAGGCCGGGCTGAGAAGGAGGCTCGCCGCTGCTGCGGCAACAAATAGGGATCTGGAATTCATCATACTCACAGTTCGCAACCAGTTGGGTCCATTGGCTCGGTGACTGGCGCGAGCGCTCCACTCTTTTTGCCGCCGCCGTCAATGACTTGGCGGTCGCTACGCGAAGAGTGCTCGTGCCTCCGTGACGGCTCCGTTCACTGGCTACGGCGCATGCGGCTTGCGCATGTTGGCTCCCTCCCTCGGCGGATCCACTGCGCAACGCGCGTGTCGCTCGAATGTTTTTTTGACCATCGATGCCACGTTTTTTGCCACCGATGGATCATGGTGAAAGGCGCTTTCGCCCCTTCCGCCACCGCTGCAGGTAACACTGTGCAGACGAGCCCTGTCAAACACGGAAAAACAAGACCTCGTGACCGGGAATTATTCCCGCAAGGCCCGGGAATAATTCCCGAATTCGATGCGCCGCAGACACAGTGGGTCACGGTTATAGTGTAGCGCGTTGGTCGAACCTTGACCGCAATAGGGCGTGGCACTTTCATGCATCACGAAGTTACGGTCGATTTCAGAAAATAATCCCGTCAACGGGAAGTTTTGGAACTCGGTCGACGGCCGGATTTGGAGCCCGCGAACGGTGGCAGTTCGCAAAGGAAGCTCCGACCGGATTGTAAGTGGTGCGTTCGTCACCTCGCGTACACTGGGGGAGTTAAGATGCGTTTTGCGTCTGCGTTTGCGTCCGTATTGTGCCTTGCCTGTCTGTCGTCCGCGCCGGCCATAGCGCAGGACGCAGGCGCTGCAGCTCCGCCAACCCCGGCCCCGCCAGCGGCGTCAGAGCTTCCCCCCGTCGAGGTGATCCAGAAAAAGGCCGCTCCCACGCCGAAGGCCGCGCAGAAGAAAAGCGCGCCGAAGAAGAAGCAGGTCGCCGCCCCCGCGCCGCAGCCGCCGCCGGTGGCTCCCGTGCAGGCACCGCCGTCAACTATCGCTGGCACAGGCGGGATGGACAGCGGAACGGTGAACATGTCGCCGCTTTCCGGCAGCGAAGTTCCGATCAGCCAGTATCCTGCTGCGGTCGGTCGCGCCTCCCAGGATGACATTGCAAAGTTTAAGGACGCATCGGTTCCGGAGGTGCTGCAGAACACCGTCCCCGGCGTGATCCTCAGCGACGCCCAGGGCAACGCCTACCAGCGCACCTTGCAATATCGCGGCTTTGATTCATCGCCGTTGAACGGCGACGCGCAGGGCCTCGCCGTCTACCAGAACGGCGTGCGCATCAACGAAAGCTTCGGCGACATCGTCAACTGGGACTTCCTGCCCGACAACGCTATCGCCGGCATAAGCATTCTCGGTGCCAATCCGGTTTACGGTCTCAACGCACTCGGCGGCGCCATCGGCATCACTATGCGCGATGGCTTTAACTTCCAGGGTGTTGAGATCGACGGCCGTGCCGGATCGTTCGGCCACGCGCAGGGCTCGGTGGCTGCCGGTGCGCGCAGCGGCAACTGGGGCGCCTTTATCGCCGGTGAATACATCCAGGACGATGGTTTCCGCGACTTCTCGCCGGCCGAGATCAAGCGCATGTACGGCGACATCGGCGTGAAGGGTGACGGTGCCGAATTCCACCTCAACATCACGCAGGCCAACAACTTCGTCGGTGTCACGGCCGCGGCGCCTGAGCAGCTGCTGGACCTCAACTGGCGCAATACGTTCACGTCACCGCAGACGACCGACAACGACATGACCATGCTGTCGCTCAACGGCTCGGTGAAGGCGACGGACACTTTGACCTTCTCGGGTGTTGCCTATCACCGTTGGTTCAAGCAGCGTCACGCCGACGGCAACATCGCCGAGGCAGTGCAATGCAGCACCGATCCCAACAACCTCTGCTGGGAGGAAGAGGACGAAGAGGTCAGGGATCAGAACGACAACCCGGTGTTGATTGCCGATCTAGCGGCGCAGGGGCTCGCCCCTGAAGATCTTGGTTCGATCGATCGCACGAGCCAGGATGCGCGGAGCTGGGGTGTCGCCTTGCAGGGCGTGGAAAGGACACCGCTGTTCGGCCTTCCCAACCAGTTCCTCATGGGTGCCAGCTACGACCACGGCGACGTCAAGTACGGCGCCAACAGCGAGCTTGGGTACTTCTTGCCGAAGTTCGTGGTCTCCAGCTTCGATGACCCAATTTATATGACCGAGCCCGACGACGTGAGTCCGCGCGCCCTTGCAACGACCAACGACTACGTCGGTATCTACGTGTCCAACACGACGGAGCTGACCAAGGAGTTGGCGCTGACCCTTGGTGGCCGCTGGAACTACGCACACATCGGTCTCAAGAACGAAGCCTTCGAGCCCGGTTTCGAGGATGACGGCGTGACCCCGCTCGTCGATTCCCTGACGGGCGATCACGAGTTCTACCGCTTCAATCCTATGATCGGTGCCACCTATCAGCTCGCGCCCGGCCTGACCTTGTACGGAAGCTACGCCGAAGCCAACCGCGCTCCGACTGCCGCTGAGCTCGCCTGCGCCGATCCCGATCAGCCGTGCCTGATCGAAAGCTTCCTGACCGCCGACCCGCCGCTGCAGCAGGTGGTCTCGCACACCTTTGAACTCGGACTGCGCGGCAACTTGGCAGCCTGGCAGGATGGCAGCCGTCTGCAATGGACGGCCGGCTTGTTCCGCACTGAAAATACGGACGACATCATCACGATTGCGTCCGAAAGCAACGGCCGCGGCTACTTCAAGAACGCTGGCGATACGCTCCGTCAGGGTGTCGAACTGGGCATGATCTACCAGCAGCGCTGGTGGTCGACGTACGCCAACTACGCCTTCGTCGATGCGACATTCCTCACCGCCAACATCATTGGCTCGCCAGACAATCCCTCGGCAGACCATGCTCTTTGCGACCCTTCCGTAACCGACCCCGAGGCTGGGTGCATCCAGGTCAATCCGGGCGACACGATCCCGGGCGTACCGCGCCACCGCTTCAAGGCCGGCCTTGACGTCTGGGTAACGAAGGAATGGACAGTGGGCGGCGACGTCGTCGCGGCAAGCAGCCAGTACTTCTTCGGCGATGAAGGCAACGACCAGCCGCAGCTCGGCGGTTACGCCAAGGTCGATATCCGGACCGCATACAACGTCACCGAGAACATCCAGATCTACGGCATGGTCGATAATCTCTTCGACTCTCGCTACGGCCTGTTCGGCAACTTCTTCAACAGCGAAGCGGCCGAGAACGCCGCCAACGCCGGCGGCCTCGACGGCGCAGCGCTCTTTGACGGCCAGCCGAACCGCACGATCACACCGGCGCCGCCCGTCGCTGCCTACGGCGGCATCAAGGTGCGCTACTAAAAGT
>JBDTOR010000009.1:0-32591 GCA_039933175.1 Hyphomicrobium sp.
GTCGGAATCTGGAAGTACGTCGTCGCGTCCTGGGCGCTGCGGGCGAGCGCGACGAACAGCCGGTCCTGCCATGCCGGCATCTCGGACTTGGGCGTCGACTTCAAGTTGCGCCGCGACAGGAAGAACGACGTCGCGCCGATGTCGATGTTGAGTTCCTTGCGCCGGCAGACATCGAGAATTTTCGGCACGCTCGGCGTTTCCATGAAGCCATAGCGCGCAACGACGCGAATGAACGAATCCGTCACCCGGTCGACCGTGACGCGTTCGTAGCGCGGAACGCGCGGTACCTCTTCGGTCCGGATCGAGAGAATGATGTTGCGCTCGTGCAGGATGCGATTGTGCTTGAGGTTGTGCATGAGCGCGGTCGGCGCCGCGGTCGGATCGGCCGTGAAGAACACCGCCGTGCCCGGCACGCGATGCGGCGGCTTGGCCTCCAGCTTGCGCAACAACCAGTCGAGATCGGCTTCGTTCTTGCGGGTTTGCTTGGAGAGGAGGCGGGAGCCGCGCACCCACGTCACCATGATGAGACCGATGCAGGCGGCTAGCAGCAGCGGCACCCAGCCACCCTCGAACACCTTGAGGAAGTTGGCCGTGAGAAACACCTGCTCGATGAACAGCAGCGGGACCATCGTCAGCGCTGCCTGCCACAGCGGCCACTTCCAGTAGCGCCACACCACGAAGAAGGCGAGCAACGTGTCGATCGCCATGGCCGCGGTGACCGAGACGCCGTACGCCGACGCCAGGTTCGAGGATGAGCGGAACGCGAAGACGACGAGCAACACGCCGACGAGCAGCATCCAGTTGATGCGCGGCAGATAGATCTGGCCGGAGATGGCTTCCGACGTATGGACGATGCCGAGGCGTGGCAGGAGGCCCAGCTGGATGGCCTGCCGCGTGAGCGAGAAGGCGCCCGTTATCACCGCCTGGCTGGCGATGATCGTGGCGACGGTCGCCAGGATCACCATCGGGATCAGCGCCCAGTCGGGATACAGCAGATAGAAGGGGTTCTCGAGCGCCTGCGGCTTGGCGAGCACGAGCGCGCCTTGGCCATAGTAGTTGAGCAGCAGCGCCGGCAGGATGAGCGAGAACCACGCCACCTGAATGGGTTTGCGGCCGAAGTGGCCGAGGTCGGCGTAAAGCGCTTCGGCGCCGGTGACGGCGAGGAAGACGAGACCGAGTACCGTTAGCCCGACGAGGCCGTGACTGAGCAGGAAGCGGGCGCCGTACCAAGGATTGAGCGCGACGAACACGTCCGGGTTATCGAAGATGTGGATGAGACCGCCGACGGCCAGGGCGAAGAACCACACGACGGTGATCGGCCCGAAATATTTGGCGATGTGGGTGGTGCCGCGCGACTGCATCGCGAACAAGCCGACGAGGATGATGACCGACAGCGGAATGACGTACTGACCGAACGCGGGCGAGACGAGTTTCAAGCCTTCGACCGCCGACAGCACCGAGATCGCCGGGGTGATGACGGCGTCGCCGTAGAAGAAGGAGGCGCCGGCGATGCCGAGCCCCATGATGACCGGGGCCGAGCGCTTGGCGACGGACTGACCGAGCGCCATCAAGGCGAACATGCCGCCTTCGCCCTTGTTGTCGGCGCGCAGCAGGATCAGCACGTACTTGAGCGTGACGATGAGCAGCAAAGTCCAGGTGATCAGCGACAGCACGCCGAACACGGCTTCGCGGCCGGCAAAGCTCGACGCCTTCGCGGCGTGCACGGCCTCGCGGAACGCGTATAGCGGGCTCGTGCCGATGTCGCCGTAAACGACACCGATCGACCCGATGACGAGCGCGGCAAACTTTTGGTTGGGGACGCCGTCAGGCGGACCCTGGTCGGCGCCCTTCGCCACCGACTGCGCTTGGGGCACGCCGGGACCTCACGTTGAGCTGGCTGCAGTGCAGCAAATGGCGGGCGCTTCTAACCTTAAAGGCGCCTAAGGAAAACCCCTTAAGCGCTTCCGGCTTCCGTTCATAGCCTTGACTGTAGCCCAAGATTCTGAAGCGGGAGGAAAGGGGCGGCAGCCGGCCCAGGCCGATCGCACGTCTATTGCCGTGCGGTAAGCTGCCGCCCTTTTATGGTTATTCCGCCGCCGCCGATCAAGCCGCCGCGTCGGCTGCGGCAAGTTCGTCAATCATGCCCTCGATGACCTTCAACCCCTTGTTCCAGAACTCGGGTTTGGATGCGTCGAGGCCGAATGGCGCCAGCAACTCAGAGTGGTGCTTGGAGCCGCCCGCTTTCAGCATGTCGAAATACTTGTTTACAAATCCCGGGTGGGCCTCGTCGTAGAGGCCGTAGAGCGAGTTCACCAGGCAGTCGCCGAAGGCATACGCGTAGACGTAGAACGGCGAGTGCACGAAGTGCGGCACATAGGCCCAGAACACTTCGTACCCCGGTTTCAGCTCGATCGCGGGGCCGAGGCTCTCCGACTGGGTCTCCAGCCAGATGGCACCCAGCTGGTCGGGCGTTAGCTCACCCTGACGGCGCGCTTCATGCAGCTTACGCTCGAAGGTGTAGAACGCGACCTGGCGCACCACCGTGTTGAGCATGTCCTCCACCTTGCCGGCGATGAGGGCCTTGCGCTCCTTCGGCTCGTGCGTCTCCTTCAGCAGCGCCTTGAAGGTGAGCATCTCGCCGAACACCGAGGCCGTCTCGGCGAGCGTCAGCGGCGTCGGCGCCAGAAGGGCGCCTTGCGGACGCGCCAGCATCTGATGCACGCCGTGGCCGAGCTCGTGCGCCAAGGTCATCACGTCGCGCGGCTTGCCGAGGTAGTTGAGCAGCACGTACGGGTGTACCGAAGGCACGGTCGCCGCGGCGAAAGCGCCCGGCGCTTTGCCTGGACGCGCCGGCGCGTCGATCCAATGCTTGTCGAAGAATTCGCCGGCCACCGCCGACATCTCGGGCGCGAAGTCGTGGTAGGCGCTGAGCACGAGTCGCTGCGCCTCCTTCCACGCGAACGTACGCTCCGGGCGCTCGGGCAGCGGCGCGTTGCGATCCCAGTGCGACAGTCGATCTTTGCCGAGCCACTTCGCCTTCATCGCGTAGTAGCGATGCGACAGGCGCGGGTAGGCTTCACGCACGCTCGAGACGAGCGCATCGACAACCTCGGCTTCGACCTGGTTGGCGAGGTGGCGGCTTTCGGCGACATCCTTGAAGCCACGCCAGCGGTCGGAGATTTCCTTGTCCTTGGCCAGCGTGTTGGTGATCAGCGTGAACAGCCGCACATTGTCCTTGAACACCTTGGCCAGCGCATCGGCGGCGGCGCCCCGCTTCTTTTCGTCGGGGCTGGACAAAAGGTTTAGCGTCATCTCGAGCGCCAACGGCTCGGGCTCGCCGGCGACGGGGAAGCGCAGCGCGGCGATGGTCTCGTTGAACAGCCGGTTGAACGCGCTGCCGGACGTCTGCCCCTTCTCGTGGAACAGGCGCTCGAGCTTCTCCTCGAGCTGGTACGGCTTTTCCTTGCGAACGTTGTCGATCCACGGCTTGTAGCGCGCCAGGCGCTTGTTCTGCAGCGCCTTCGTCATCACCGCTTCGTCGATCTGATTCAGCTCCAGGTCGAAAAAGATGATCTCGGTCGAGATGGCCGTGAGCTTCTCGGAGACGTCGCCGTAGAACTTGGCGCGCTCCGGGTCGGACTGGTTGCCGGCGTAATACAACCCGGCGAACGAGCCGAGCCGGCCCATCAGTTCGACGAAGCGTTCGAACTCCTCGATGGCCTGCGCCAGCACGGCACCGTCCGAAGCCAGCGAGACGAGCTTGCCGTGATACGCCGACTTGATGCGCCGCGCCTCGTCGGCTGCAGCCTGCAGATCGCGGGCGATCTCGGGCGCCGTCGGCGATGGGTAAAGGTCAGCGAGGTTCCACTCGGGCATGGGACCAAGCGCCTCCGCGGCCTGCGCCGCCGCCCCGTCGGGTGCGTTGAAGTTGCATCGCATATCGATGGCGCGGGCGTTGGATCGCATCATTTGCTCCGATGGAACGAGGGGAATTCGTGGTTAGCGATGCCTTGCCGAGAAGTCGTGTGCGTGGCCTCCAGGACGCTCGGTGTCCAAAAAAGGCTCAACCTGGGCTTCATCGAAACTGCTTCTTTACCCTTGTTGGGCAGTCTTGCCTTTGTTGAGTGAGCTACCGGTGGCCGAGTGTCCAATCCTGGATCAATCCGGGGGGCCGGCCGGAGCGGGTCCGTTCAGGTTGAGTTCGAGTGCCATATGGTCAAGAGTCTTCTCATCGTCGATGACGATCCTACCCAACGCCGCATTTTGGAAGAAACGATCAAGCGGCTGGGGTTCGGTACTAAGACCGCCGGCTCGGGCGAGCAAGCCCTGCAGATCCTGGAAGGACCCGAGCGCGGCGATATCTCGCTCGTTCTTCTCGATCTTGTGATGGGCGGCCTCGACGGCATGGGCGTCCTTGAAAAGCTCGAGGGCAAGCCCGGCATTCCTCCTATCATCGTGCAGACCGCACACGGCTCGATCGAAGCCGCGATCAACGCCATGCGCGCCGGCGCCGTCGACTTCGTCGTCAAGCCGGTGTCGCCCGAGCGCCTTGAAGTATCCATCAAGAGCGCGCTGCGGATCGAAGCGCTGGCCGGCGAAATCAGCCGCATCAAGAAGAAGGTCGAGGGCACGCTGTCCTTTGCCGACCTCGTCGTGCGCGGCGAAGGCATGGAGCGCGTCGTGTCGCTCGGCAAGCGCGCCGCCGCCTCCAATATCCCGGTGCTCATCGAAGGCGAATCTGGCGTCGGCAAGGAGCTGATCGCCCGCGCCATCCAGGGCGAGAGCGAACGTGCCGGCAAGCCGTTCGTCGTCGTCAACTGCGGCGCGATTCCCGAGAACCTCGTCGAGAGCACGCTGTTCGGCCATGAGAAGGGCTCGTTCACCGGCGCCGTCGACAAGCGCGTCGGCAAGTTCCAGGAGGCCGACGGCGGCACGTTGTTCCTCGACGAAGTCGGCGAGCTGCCGCTCGAGGCGCAGGTAAAGCTGCTGCGCGCGCTGCAAGATGGCGAGATCGATCCGGTCGGATCGAAGAAGCCGGTCAACGTCAATTTCCGGCTGATCTCGGCGACCAACCGCAACATGATCCAGCTGGTGCGCGACGGTAAGTTCCGCGAGGATCTCTACTATCGCCTCAACGTTTTCCCGGTGTGGGTGCCGCCGCTGCGCGAGCGCCTCGGCGACGTCGCCGAGCTGGCACAGCATTTCATGGCGCGCTTTGCCGCCGAGGAAGGCAAGCGCATCAGCGGCATCAGCGATGATGCCCTGCGCCTCATCAAGACCTATCCGTGGCCCGGCAACGTGCGTCAGCTCGAGAACGCGGTGTTCCGCGCCGTCGTGCTGGCCGATGGTGCCGAGCTGACGGTCGCCGAGTTCCCGCAGATCGCGGCCCACGTCACGGGCTTCGACACTGCGGTACCGGCTGCTCCCCCTCCGGCGCCGCGAGCCGGCTCCTTCAAGGGTCCGGCAGTGCTGGGTGCCGAAGACATCATTCCGCAGACCATGGAAATCCGCGCGAACGGGGCCGACAGTGCGCTCGGCATTCCGGTCGTCACGGAAGCTGGTGACATCCGACCGCTGGACGAGATCGAAGCCGATATGATCCGTCTCGCCCTCGGTCGCTATCGCGGGCACATGACGGAAGTGGCCAAGCGTCTGAAGATCGGACGCTCGACGCTGTACCGGAAAATGCAGGAATACGGTCTCGAGCCGCGCGCCTGATAGGCGGGAGGCTCCCGATCGGAAGTACGCCGCGCTGCCCCCGGGTAGCGCGGCGTTCTTGTTTTCTCCACAGGCGATGCATCGATTCGATCGCCGCGGGAATGGCAGTCGCGGTCGGCCTACGAATGGGCGCATGCGCGGTTTTGCTGCGCCAATTCCACGATAGCGGACGTTTCCCGTCGTAATTGCGCAACAGTCCTCCACCACCTTGGCGCCGCGCGCCGTCTGTCGGGTGTCCGCGGTGGCGGCCCTGCCACGGCTCGGCTAGCGTGCCGCAAGTCGTTGGTAGGAGATGAGTATGTCGCGTCGGCGTTCGTCCGCTCTCGGAGTGTTTCTCGGCTTGGTCGCAAGCCTGGCAGCGACCTCCGCCGCCGATGCGCAGCAGGCAGGCGCCAAGCGCGTTGCCGCTGCCGAGGCGCTGCCGGTGACGGCACCGGCCGTAGCACCGGCGCCGCAGCCGCAAGATGCCATCGGTATCGCCATTCAGCAGAAGTTATCCACGGCCACCAAGGGCCGCGGCGACGGCGCCGATGCGCAGGATCGCGCCGCGCTAGCCGGGTTCTACGCAACGCGCGTTTATGTGCCGGTTTGGGTGTCGCTAAGTGGCCTCAACGCCAAAGCAACTGCCGTCATCGCCGAGTTCGGCAAAGCGAGCGACTGGGGCCTTGAGCCCGCTGATTTCCCCGTGCCTTCGATCACCGCGCCGGCGGGCGACGCGCCGAGCGCCGACGTGCTCGCCGATGCCGAACTCACGCTATCCATCGCGGCTCTGAAATACGCCCGCTTCGCGCGCGGCGGCCGCATCATCGATCCGGCGACGCAGCTCAGCTCGTATCTCGACCGCAAGCCGCAGCTGCTCGAGCCCAAGACGGTGATCGAGCAGATCGCCGCGGCCGGCGAAGCCGACGCCTACCTGCGCGGACTGCATCCCCAGCATCCGCAGTTTGAGAAGCTGCGCCAGAAGATGCTCGAGATGCGCAACGCCAAGGCCGCGCCGGAAGTCGTCACGCTGCCGCCGGGCAAGATCCTGTCGCCGGGCAAGAGCGACCCGCAGGTGGCCCTGCTGCGCCAGCGGCTCAACGTGGCGGTGGTCGCCGGTGCCGATCCCAATATGTATGACGACGCGCTGAAAGCGGCCGTGATCGCCTACCAGACGCAGGCGGGCACGCGCGGCGACGGCTACGTCGGCAATGCGACGCGCGCGCTGCTCAATGATGTCGAGGTTCTCGGTCCCGAGAAGATCATCGCCAACATGGAAGAGTGGCGCTGGATGCCGGCCGACCTCGGCCAGCTGTACGTCAACGTCAACATCCCCGAGTTCACTCTACGCATCGTCAAGGCCGGGGCCGTGATCCACACCGAGCGCGTCATCACCGGGCTCGTCGGCAAGCAGACGCCGGTGTTCTCCGAAGACATGAAGATGATCGTCTTCCAGCCGCGCTGGAATGTGCCGAATTCGATCAAGGTGATGGAGCTGTGGCCGAGCCTGGCGCGCGGCGGTACCTCATTCGGCCGCCAGGGTCTGCGCCTGTCGCGCAATGGCCGCGACATCAATCCGGAGGAAGTCGACTGGAGTTCTTCCGACATCCGCAATTATGACGTCTATCAGCCGCCGGGCCCGAGCAACGTGCTGGGCGAGTTGAAGTTCGCCTTCCCCAACAAGCACTCCGTCTACATGCACGACACCAATGCGAAGGGCCTGTTTGAGGAAGTCAGCCGGCCGTTCAGCCACGGCTGCATGCGCGTGCGCAATCCGCGCCGCATGGCGGAGATCCTGCTGGGCGAGGACAAGGGCTGGGATGCGGCGCGCATCGCCGACCTGCTCGCCAACGGCCCGGAGAACAACGAGGTGCCGATCGACCACAAGATCGGTGTGCACATCACCTATTTCACCGCCTGGGTCGACGAAAAGGGCGAGCTGCAAACCGCGCGCGACGTGTACGGGCACGAGCAGCGGATCACCCAGGCTCTGGAAGGCCGTTGGGCGCAGATCGCCAGGGGACCCGATCATCTGGCGCCGGTGCGCGCCCCCGAAAGCGTCTCCTATGCCGGCGGCGGCTTCAAGAGCGTCGGCGACTTCATCAGCTCGGCGCTCGGCGGCGGCTTCTAAGTCTGCCCGTCTAGAGTGGATTTCCCGACAGGTGCGGTGATCGCGCTAGTCGGCCGACTGGCCGGAGAAGCGCACGGGCGCTCATAATCCACTTGTGCCGCGGCGGATCGGCTGCGGATGCGCGGGCTGGCGCCATCGGACACGTGGTGCGACGCGGGCGCGCATGCTATTGGCGGCGACACCCAAGTTCAGCTCGAACGGACCGCGCGCATGGCCAAGAAAACCCGCACCGAGACCGACACCTTCGGCCCTATCGAGGTCGACGCCGACAAGTATTGGGGCGCCCAGGCACAGCGTTCGCTCGGCAACTTCAAGATCGGCTGGGAACGCCAGCCGCTGGCGATCGTGCGCGCGCTCGGCATCGTCAAGCGGGCTGCCGCCGAGACCAACATGGCGCTCGGCCGGCTCGACAAGAAGGTCGGCGACGCCGTCATCAAGGCGGCGCAGGAAGTGATGGAAGGCAAGCTTGACGATCACTTCCCGCTCGTTGTCTGGCAGACGGGCTCCGGCACCCAGTCGAACATGAACGCCAATGAGGTGATCTCCAACCGCGCCATCGAGATGCTGAGCGGCGAGATGGGTTCTAAGAAGCCCGTACATCCGAACGACCACGTCAACATGAGCCAGTCGTCGAACGATACCTACCCGACGGCCATGCATATCGCCTGCGCCGAGGAGATTGTGCATCGGCTGCTACCGGCACTGCACAAGCTGCGCAACGCCCTGAACGACAAGGCGCAGGCATGGGCCGACATCGTCAAGATTGGCCGCACGCATACGCAGGATGCAACGCCGCTGACGCTTGGTCAGGAGTTCGGCGGCTACACGCAGCAGGTCGAGAACGGCATCAAACGCATCGAGCAGACGCTGCCCTCGCTGATGGAGCTGGCGCAGGGTGGCACCGCCGTCGGCACCGGCCTCAACGCGCCGAAGGGTTTTGCCGAGATGATCGCCGAGCGCATCGCCTCCATCACGCAGCTGCCTTTCAAGAGCGCGCCCAACAAATTCGAGGCGCTGGCCGCGCACGATGCCATGGTGATGAGCCACGGCGCCATCAACACGGTGGCGGCCGGGCTGTTCAAGATCGCCAACGACATCCGCCTGCTCGGCTCCGGTCCGCGCTCCGGCCTTGGCGAGCTGTCTCTGCCCGAGAACGAGCCGGGCTCCTCGATCATGCCGGGCAAGGTCAACCCGACGCAGTGCGAGGCGCTGACGCAGGTGTGCGTGCAGATATTCGGCAACAACACCGCCATCACTTTTGCCGGCAGCCAGGGCCACTTCGAGCTCAACGTCTACAATCCGGTGATGGGCTACAACTTCCTGCAGTCGGTGCGCCTGATGGCCGACGCGGCGGTGTCGTTCACCGACAACTGCGTCGTCGGCATCGAGCCGCGCACCGACAACATCAAGGCCGGGCTCGAGCGCTCCTTGATGCTCGTCACGGCGCTGGCACCCAAGATCGGTTACGATGCGGCGGCCAAGATCGCCAAGACCGCGCACAAGAACGGCACGACGTTGCGCGAGGAAGCGGTGGGCGGCGGCTACGTGACGGACAAGGAGTTCGACGAGATCGTCGACCCCCGCAAGATGCTTGCTCCCGACTGACCGGCACGATCCGGCGATTGACCAGCCTTCCACCTTGCGGCAGGATGCGCATACGTAATGCGCATTCACTATGCGCATGGGAGGATATGATGCGGGAAGACGCCAAGCCATACCGCCCCGGCGCGGTCAAAAGCGGTCCGCAAAAGAAGAAGGCGGTCAATCTGACCGTCGACGCCGAGCTGCTGGCCGAGGCGAAGGCCTCCGGCGTCAACCTTTCGAGCGTGCTCGAGGCGGCGCTGAAAGAGCAGCTGAAGCAGCAGCGCTGGCAAAAATGGCGCGAGGACAACCGCGCCGCCATCGAGGCCAGCAACGCCCAGCTCGAACGCGACGGACTGTGGTTCGAACCGGATTGGCTGCGCAAATGAAGCGCTTCGATGTCTGCCCGGCTTCCGGGCCGGGCGTCACCGGGCGCGGGCGGCTCGTCGTGGTCCTGCAGCACGAGCATTTGAGCCAATTGAGTAACGTCGTTGTGGCGCCGCTGTTCGCAGACGGTGAGTTAGAGACGATCGATCGCCTTCGGCCTGTCGTTGTGGTCGAAGCTCGCACCTACGTCGTCGCCGTAGATCGGCTCGCAGCCCTGCCGGGTCGCCAGCTGGGTCCACCCGTGGCAAATCTGGAGAGCGCACGATATGAGATTATCAACGCGCTGGATTTTCTTTTCGGTGGGTTCTGACCAATGAGCGCCGAGATCATCAACCTCAGGCGGCAGCGCAAAGTGAAGCAGCGCCAACAGGCCGAAGCGCAGGCCACTGAGAACCGCGCCAAGTTTGGGCAATCGAAAGCCGCGCGCTCCGCGAGGGACGCCGAGCAGGACCTCGAAGTGCGCCGCCTCGACGCCTTGCGTCGCGAGCGCGGCGACGACGGGGCCGACGAATAATGCCTCGCCGTGATGACGAGCCGCGCGCACGCGTCAACGCCCGCCCGCTGAAGCGTTCATTCGCCATCAAGGGCCACCGCACGTCGATCTCCATGGAGGCGTCGTTCTGGGAGGCCTTGCAGCAGGCCGCCGCGCTGGAGAACAGCACGCTCGCCGCCATCGTCGCCTCGGTCGACGCCGGGCGCGGGGACGCTGGCCTGTCGAGCGCCGTGCGCGTGTGGATACTGGATTACTTCCGCAAACGGTCGCTGCCGGCCCCGCGTTGAGGCCGCCAAGTCCATCGCCCGCTCAGTTGGCGTTGTTGAGGTTGCGCATCACCTGATCGCGGACCTGCAGTTGCCGATCGGGCCGCACGCGTTGTCGGGAGGCGCCGGTTGAGGTGGGAGGTGCCACCGCTCCCGGCTGGGCGAACGGTAGCCCCGTGGCCGGATCGATCGGCGCCGGAACGACGGCCTGTGCTTCTTCGCCGGGCGCGGGCGGCACAAGGACTCCCGGTGCGCTGGCGCTGCTGGGCGGTATGGCCGGGGCAGCGGCGGTCGGATCGGCCGGGACGGCGCCGTTCGCGGAGGGTTGGGGAGGCACTATTGGTGCAACCGGTGCCGGCATGGGTACGGCTTGAGGCGCGGTCAGCGGGGCAACGCTACCTTGATCAGATTCCAGCGCGCGCCGGCGGTCGTCGTCGCGGCGCGCCCGTTCGGCATCGGCATTGCGCAGACGCTCGAGCTGGTCGGCGTCGAGTTCCATTTTACGGATGGTGAGCTCGCGCTCCAGCGGCTCGGCGGTGATGCGCGACTCAAGCGCCCAGGCGTTGGCCAGCGGGCCCGTGTAGACGACGCCTACGGCAGGCAGCGCGCCGCCGCGCGGCTTGTCGGCCTGCTGCACGTCAGGCGCCTTCGGTTCGGCGAGCCAAGCGCTGTCGACGACCAGCGAGGTCAGATCGATCGTCGTCTCGACCTTGGTCGCGCCGGCGTCGGAATCGAGAGTGACGAGCGCCAGCTTGGCGGCACCGTCGGCAATCTCGATCGGAATTGTGCGCGGTCCTACAGCGACAGCGCTGGCGTCCATCTGCGTGCGCAGCGCGGTGGTGAGCTGTTCGCCGCTGCCGCCCGCCTCGCCCGACAGCACCGCATCGGAGGTTGCGATCACCGCCAACGCCGTCGGCGCATGCATCGAGATGTCGCCGAGCTTTAGCTCGCCCTTGCCGGTTGCGACGGTGACGAGCGCGCCGGGTGTCGAGGCACGTCCGCTGAACGCCAGCGACAATGAGGCCTGGGCGTCGTGAGCGGCGGGTCCGGTAGCAGCGGTTGCCGTCACCGGCCGTTTGAATTGCATGTCGGTAATCTGCACGTCGCCGGTGAGGTTGGCGCCGCCCGGCGCCCGCTCGAGTGCCAGATTGGCGATGAGCTGGCCGCCAAGCACCTTGCCTTCCAGCTTGCTCACTGTGAGTTTGCCGGGAGCCAGGGCGACCTCGGCGCGGGCGTTGGGAATCGACATGCCGTCAGTCAGCATCAGGCTGCCGAATTCGATGTTGAGCTTGCCCTCGACGCCGTCCAGCGCGGCAAAGTCGAAGGCGTGCTCGGGCCATATCGACTTGCCGGCGGTCAGCGGCTCGGCGCCCGGAGCCTCGGCGATCTGTTTGCGATCGAGTGCGAGGACGAGCAAGCCCGCGATCGTCGCGCTATCGATGTCGAGCCTGCCGGTGACGATCGCCGGTCCTTCGCTTGGATAGGAGAGGGCGATGCTGCCGCCGATCCTGCTGCCGCCGATGGTCAGCTCCTGGGGCTGCAGCTCGATGGCGTTATCGGCCGAGGCGACCTTGATCGTGCCGACAATGGCGGTCTCGCCGAGCGCGGGGCCGGCGCCCAGCCCGGCAACCGCCATGGCGTCGCTCAAGGCGCGCGCCGAGACGCGCAGGTCGCCATCGAATGTACGAGCGCCCTCGTTCGGGACCACCACGCGGCCGTCGTATCCGTAGAACAGCGCCGGCGCCCTGGCCGAGGCCGACGCCGTCATGCCGTTCGCCGGCACGCCGACCGCCTTCAAGAAGATTTCGCCGGGCTGCGGCACGATCGCTGGGTCGCGCACGCGCTCTGTCCGCGCGCCGAGACTCTCGACGAGAGCGGCAACGTCGGGGCTGTCGATCGTCGCCGTGATATCGGCGGGCGCCGCGCGCCAATTGCTGAGGCCGCCGTCGAGCAGCGCGGAGACGACAAGCCGGCCGGTCGCCTGCACGCTGCCGTCGGCAGCGATGTCGACGGCAGCGGCCTGGCGTTCGCCGAGGCGCAAGGTGCCGGCGACGCGCATCGGCGTGAGGGCGGCGAAGGATTGCGTCTGCTGGCGCAAATCCGCCGGTAGATCGAACAGCTGCACCAGCTTCGCGTAGGCGTCCTTGTTCGGCGCACCGAACGTCCATTGCAAGGTGCCGCGCGCGCTTTTCGTCACCTCGGCGACGTTGCCTTCCAACTCGAACGCCAGGCCATCGGCACCGGCGAACTTGCACGAGCGTATGGTAAGGCGCCCGTGCTCGACGCCGGCGTCAAGGTCGACATCGCGCAGCTTGCCGTTGTCGGTGATGAGCTCGCCGGTACGCAGACGCAGATGCAGGTCGGTGGTGGCCGGGTCGAGCCAGGCGAATTTCGGCTTCTCCGGTGTGGATGTCTCCGATCCGCCGTTCGCCAGCAGGCCCTTGAAGGCGCTTATGCCAGCCGGCCACAACTGCGCCGCGTCGATCTCGCCCCCGTCGAGCGTAACGGCAAGGCGCCGGCGATCCTTCATGCCGTAGTGTACCTCGCCGGTGATCGTTCTGCCGCCAAGCTCGGCTCCGGCTTCGGTCAGGTCGATACCGTTGTCGCTCATCGCCAGACGGCCTTGCAGCGAGAACGGCCCCTCGCTGCGAACCGTATCGGCCAGAGCCTTATCCTTGGCGGCCCAGTCGATGAAGCGGGCGAGGTTGGTGCCGTGCAGGGTGACATCGCCGCGGAAAGCTTGACCGCTGGCGGCCTCGGCAACGGCGCCGTCAAGAGCCAGCTTGCCGCCGCCCGGCAGCGCGGCGCGCAGGTTGTTGAGCAGCAGCGTACCCTGGGCGCGCGCCACCTCGAGTTTGATGCCGCTCACGGCTTCGCCGCCGAGGCTGGCCTGATCGAGATCGAAGTTGACCTTGCTGTCGGCGTTTTTCGGCAGCGCCTCCATCATCGCCAGGATGAAGTTGCGCGCCGTGTCGAACGGATTGACCGGGCCGTCGGTGGCTTTCGCCACGCGGTCGAGGTCGAGCCAGCGCGACGACAGCACCATCTCGACGTTCAGCGCCTCGGTCCAGCTGGCCGTCGCCGAGCCGCTGATGAGCTGCGGCTGACCGACATGCTCGAACGCCAGCGCGATGTCGTCGAGGCGCAGCCCCTTGGCATCGCCGGTAACGCGCGACTTGAAGTCGATGAGCGGGGTTTCCGGCTTGCCGCCAGGAATAGTGGCTGGCGCAGTAGCGATCGGCAGCTCGCCGGCGGCCAACGCCAGCTTGGCGGTGACCTCGCCCTCGAGGCGCGGCCGGCCTTTCAAGTCCTCAAAGCGCCCATCCACCGAATAGACGCTGCTGTCGCCGGCCGTACCGCGCACGATGGCTTTGAAGCGGATGCCGCCATCGGCCTCCGTCGCCCCCGTGGAGACGCGCACGTCGCGGTCGCTGCCCTTGTAATTGGTGATGCCCTTGAAGGCGAACGGACCATCGATGGAATCGGCTTTGAATTCGCCGTTGAGCCCGCCGAGCTCGGCAAAGCCGATGCCCTTGGGTCCGTGGAAAGCGATTATGCCGTCGGCGATTTTGACCGACTGCAGCGTGACGCCCGCCGGCACGAACGGTAGCGAGCCCGAGGCGATGGAGAAGCTCCGCCAGTTGCCGGCGCCCTCGGCATCGACGGCGAGGCGGAGCACCGGCTTTTCGAGCACGATCTCGTTGGCTTCGATGATGCCCTTGAGCAGCGGGGCGACCGACAGGCGCATGGTGAAGCTGTCGGCGCGGAAGAAAGGCTCGCCGGTGGTGCCGCTCGGGTCGGCGATGCGCAGCTTCTCGAAGCTCACGTAGGGCGCGGGAAGCAGGCGCACGTTGACGTCGCCGCCGACGCGCACGTCGCGGCCGAGGATGCGCGTCGCTTCCTCTTCGAAGACGCCGCGGTAGCCGTTCCAGTCGACGAAATGGGGCACGGCGAACAGCGCCGCGAGGGCGAGCGAGATTAGCCCCGCGATGTAAAGAAGCCCGTTGCTCATCTAGCCTTCCAGAAATCCGATCGGCGCGCGGCCACCTCGGCAGATGCAGCGAGTCCGGAGCCGAGCGAAATGTGGGCCGCCGGGTTGTCTCGCGTTTGTCGAGCCGTTGACGCAAACGGGCCTGTTACGGCCCGCTGTCCGCCCTCAGATCGGTCGGCGCGCACTCTAGCTTATTCGTTTTCCCATGTCTGGATCACGATCCGGAGACCATTTCACGGCGGGACCACAGAAAAATGGCGAAGCGCGTGCCCGATTAACTGCCCTGCGCGGGACACGCGCAAACGGTCACCCCCATATTTTTCAGCCCTCCGCACCCTATATCTGGTGTGGGCGGCGAACCGGCAGCCGTTGCCCCTCGCAGCCCGGTGATATAGTTCGGAAAGCATGGCGCACAGCGGAAAACATTCGGCGAACGCGGCTCCCTCGGATCACGCGGATGAGCCGCCGTTCGATCTGCCGCCGGCGCCGGCCGCACCGCTGCCGGCGGCGGCATCCATAGTTGCAGCCGACGATCCCCCGTTCGACCTGCCAGCGGCGCCCGCCGAGCCGCCACGGCAATCCCTTTCCGCGCGCGCCCTGCAGGGTAGCGTGCCCCCGTCGACGGCACCGGTCCCCTACCTCAACGGTCTCAATCCCGAGCAGCGTGAGGCTGTCGAAGCGCTCGATGGTCCGGTGCTGGTTCTGGCCGGCGCGGGCACCGGCAAGACGCGCGTGCTGACGACGCGCATCGCCCACATCCTCGCCGCCCGCCGCGCCTTCCCCGGCCAGATCCTCTCCGTCACCTTCACCAACAAGGCGGCGCGCGAGATGAAAGAGCGCGTCGGCAATCTGGTCGGCGGCGCGGTTGAAGGCATGCCGTGGCTCGGTACCTTTCACTCCATCGGCGTCAAGATCCTGCGCCGCCACGCCGAACTCGTCGGCCTCAAGTCCGGCTTCACCATCCTCGACACCGACGACCAGATCCGCCTCTTGAAGCAGGTGATCGAGGCGGCGGGCCTCGACAAGGACCGCTGGCCGGCGCGGCAGCTAGCCTCGCTGATCGACAGCTGGAAGAACCGCGGCCTGACGCCGGACAAGGTGCCTGCGGGGGAAGCTCTCGGCTTTGCGTCCGGTAAGGGCGCGCAGCTCTATGCTGCCTATCAAAGCCGCCTCAAGGAGCTTAACGCCTGCGACTTCGGCGACCTGCTGCTGGAGAATCTGCGGCTGTTTCTCGACCACCCGGATGTGCTGGCGGATTACCAACGCCGCTTCCGCTACATCCTCGTCGACGAGTACCAGGACACCAACGTCGCCCAGTACCTGTGGCTGCGCCTGCTGGCGCAAGGCTCGCCCAACATCTGCTGCGTCGGCGACGACGACCAGTCGATCTACGGATGGCGCGGCGCCGAGGTCGACAACATCCTGCGCTTCGAGAAGGACTTCCCCGGCGCCAAGGTCATACGCCTCGAACGCAACTACCGCTCTACGGGCCACATTCTCGGCGCCGCGGCGGGGCTGATCTCGGCCAACAAGGGCCGCCTCGGCAAGACGCTGTTCACGGACGGCGAGCACGGCACCAAGGTGACCGTCTCGGCCGTGTGGGACGACGAGGAGGAAGCGCGCGGCATCGGCGATGACATCGAGGCGATGCAGAAGGCCACGAACCAGCCGCTCAATCAGGTAGCGATCCTGGTGCGCGCCTCGTTCCAGATGCGCGCTTTCGAGGACCGCTTCATCACCATGGGGCTGCCCTACCGCGTCATCGGCGGCCCGCGCTTCTACGAGCGACAGGAAATCAAGGACGCCATCGCCTATCTGGAGATCACCGCCAATCCGGCCAACGACCTGAAGTTCGAGCGCATCATCAATGTGCCCAAGCGCGGTCTCGGCGACACCTCGGTGAAGCGCGTGCACGAGCTGGGCCGCGCGCGCTCGATCCCGATGTATCAGGCGGCGCAGATGATCATCGAGACCGAGGAATTGCCGGGCAAGGCGCGCAAGTCGTTGACCGATCTCGTCGCCAGCTTCGAGCGCTGGCGCAGCCACATCAGCCACATGAAACACACCGAACTCGCCGAGCTGATCTTGGATGAGTCCGGCTATACGGCGATGTGGCAGGCCGACAAGGGCCCGCAGGCGCAATCTCGCCTGGAGAACTTGAAGGAGCTCGTGCGCTTCATGCACGAGTTCGAGACGCTGGAGGGTTTCCTCGAGCACGTCAGCCTCGTCATGGACACCGCGCAGGCCGACGACGGCCAGAAAGTCTCGGTGATGACGCTGCACGCCGCCAAGGGTCTCGAGTTCGAGGTGGTGTTCCTGCCCGGCTGGGAGGAGGGGCTATTCCCGCACCAGCGCAGCCTCGATGAAAGCGGCCAGGCGGGCTTGGAGGAGGAGCGCCGGCTCGCCTATGTCGGCCTCACGCGCGCGCGGCGCATCGCCAAGGTTTCGTTCGCGCAGAACCGGCGCAACCGCGGGCTCTATCAGTCGGCGCTGCCGTCCCGCTTCGTCGATGAGTTGCCCGAGGCGCACGTCGAAGTGGCCGAGCCCAAGATGCCGTTCGGCGGCGCCTATCAGAACTTCGGCGGCACGTTCGGGCGCGGCAGCTATGGGCGCAGCCGCTTCGACGATGCGGCGCCGTTCGAAGGCACGTACGACACACCCGGCTGGCAGCGTGCCCAGGAGCGGACGAAGGAGCGGACCAAGGAGCGCGGCGAAGCGAAGAAGTGGAGCCCGTCGGATCAGCGCAAGGTACGCGGGCCGCTGACCATCGAGGGCGAGCTTGTCGCCGCGTCGAGCGAAACTGCCGCCTACAAGCGCGGCGAGCGCGTGCTGCATCAGAAGTTCGGCGTGGGCACCGTCACCGACGTCGACGGCAACAAGCTGACGATCGAGTTCGACGATGCCGGCCGCAAGCGCGTCGTCGACAGCTTCGTCGACCGCGCCTAGCCGCATAAGGCGAGGTCGCTCGCTGCGTCTGCTAACGACGCCCTCGCTGCGTTAGTTGCGGAGTGGTCTGAAGCCCGCACGAACCTCGGATACGAAAATCTCTGGCTGTTCCCAGGCCGCAAAGTGGCAGCCCTTCGCGGCCTTATTATAATAAATGAGCTGGGGGTACGCCCGCTCCGCCCAGCTCCGGGAAACAGTATAGATCTCGTCTGGAAAGACGCTCACGGCAACCGGGATGGAGACGTTCTTCGGAGCGACAAACCCGAACTTGTTCTCCCAATACAGACGAGCCGAGGAGATCGACGTGTTCGTCAACCAGTAAAAAGTGATGTTGTCGAGGATGTCATCGCGCGTGAGGCCTTCCGGTTTTCCATCGAAGACGCGGGCGATGAGTTCGTAGCTGCTGATATCATGGTCAAGGATCCAACTCGCCAGGCCGACGGGCGAGTCCGCAATCCCATAGAGCGTCTGCGGACGGTTCCCCATCTCCTGGGCGTAGGCGAGGCCGTGCGTGTAGAAGAAGTTCAGCCGGTCATATGCATGCTGTTCGTCGGCATCGAGACCGGATGGCGGGGCAGCCCCGGTAAAGGCCGCCTTGTCAACGTCGGGTGGAACCGCGCCAGCCATGTTGGTGTGAATGCCGAGTAGTTCCGGAGGCGCCAACGCGCCCATCAAATCGGTGATGAGCGCACCCCAGTCGCCGCCCTGCGCCACATAGCGCACGTAGCCGAGGCGCTTCATCAACACGGTCCACGCCCGCGCGATGCGCTCTGGTCCCCAACCCGGTGAGGTCGGCTTGCCGGAAAAGCCGTAGCCCGGGATCGACGGGATCACCAAATGGAACGCGTCCGCGGCACTGCCGCCGTGCGCCGTGGGATCGGTGAGCGGATCGATGATCTTTAACAGCTCGATGATTGAGCCCGGCCAGCCGTGCGTTACAATGAGTGGTACCGCGTTCTCGTGCTTCGAGCGAACGTGAATGAAATGAATGTCCAGTTCATCGATCTCGGTGGTGAAATGCGGCAGGGCTTTCAGCTTCGCCTCGCATTTGCTCCAGTCGTAATCCGTCGCCCAGTAGCGCGCGAGGGCCTGCATCGTCGCGAGCTGCACGCCTTGCGTGGCATCCGTGACCGTTTCCCGTTCGGGCCATCTGGTGGCCAGCACGCGCCGGCGCAATTCGGTGAGCTCGGATTCCGGAAACGTCACATCGAAGGGACGAACAGCGGTGGTATCCCCGCCAGTCTGCGCAATGTTGGCCATGCTTGAGATCCTTACAAATTAGACTAATACGCCAATACGGTTGTCGCTCTACACGGAAGTAGCCGATACTGACGCCGCGATCGAGGATCATCTGCTCTCATTGCCAGCTTGCGAGGAAGTGGGTCGCTTGAAAAAGGGAGCTTGGACATGACAACACTCGATACGCTTCGCGATACGAGGATACCTCTCGCCAACGCATCGGGTGCGATCCCCGCAGTCGGGTTCGGCACGCTGATCCCGGATCCTCTCGCGACTAAACAAGCGACCAAAACGGCGTTGGAAGTGGGATTTCGAAATTTCGATTGTGCGGAACGCTACCGCAATGAAGAAGCGATTGGCGAGGCGATGCAGGAGGTGTTCAAGGCCGGAGCGATCGAGCGGAAGGACGTGTTCGTTGCTACGAAGTTGTGGAATACCAATCATCGACCGGAGCGGGTCAAACCTGCCTTCGACGCGAGTTGCCGGCGGCTGCAAGTCGACTATGTCGACTGCTATCTCATTCACACCCCCTTCGCCTTTCAACCCGGCGACGACCAGGATCCGCGGGACGGGGACGGTCATGTCATCTACGATTCAGGCGTCACGTTAGCGGAAACATGGGGAGCGCTGGAGCGCCTCGTGGACGGCGGTCGCTGCAAGGCGATCGGGGTGTCGGACATTACCCTGGAGAAGCTGCAAGAGATCGTCGCTGCTGCGCGCATCAAGCCCGCCGTGGTGCAAGTTGAATCACATCCGTATCTTCCCGAGTGGGACCTGCTCGACTTCTGTCAGCAGCACGGGACTGTGCTGCAGGCGTTTGCAGCATTGGGACATGCCTCGAAACCAAATGTTTTGGACGACCCGGTCATCACGGCGATTGCCAAGCGCGTGAATAAGACGCCGGCTCAGGTTTGCCTAGCCTGGGCGGTGCAGCGCGGCACCGCCTTCCTCACGACTTCGACGACACCGCACCGCATCCAAGAGAACTTTGACATTTCGACCCTGCCGGAAGACGCCATGCAGGATATTCGGGAGCGCATCACCACAACCGCCAGGTTCAACACGGTGGTGCAGACCGGCGTGCCTGGATTTATTCCCCGCGCCGGGTGAACAAAATCCGGCAGCGCGGAGTCGGACTCAAAATGCGCCCGACACTTATTTGGCACGCATGCCGCCGTCCACTCCGGACGGCATTCTGACGGCATCGACGTCCGCTAAGGGGCACAAGCGGCCGAGACGCCGCCCAGCCTCTAAGGCCCTAATTCGCCTGCGGCTCGACGCCTTCCTGCAGGCCGAGCACGTGCCCGGCAAGGTAAAGCGAGCCGCAAATGAGGATGCGCTTGGGTCCGGGCTCGTAGGCGTCGGTGCGCTTCAGCGCGGTGGCGACGTCGGCGGCGCTCTCGGCCTTGAGGCCGACCTCGCGTGCGGTTTCGGCCAGTGTCTCCGGCGCGTGCGGGGCTTCGTGCGCGCCGGGAATCGGCACGGTGACGACGTGGCTGACGAGGCCACGGAAGGCCGACAGGAATCCCCCGGCGTCCTTGAGGCCCATCATCCCGACAATGAGGTGGAGCGGCTTCGGCGACCGCTCCTCGAGGTCGGCCATGGTCTGCGCCAGCGCGCGGCCGGCGGCTGGGTTGTGACCGCCGTCGAGCCAGAGTTCTGAGCCGGGCTTCAACAGTGACGGCATCGGACCGGCGTCCAGCCGCTGCATGCGGGCAGGCCAGCGCGCTGAGGTCAGTCCCTGCTCGATGGCGCGTTCACCCAGACCCAGATGCGGCAGGTCGGCGGCAAGCTGTAGCGCGGCCGCGACGGCGGTCCCGGCGTTGACGATCTGATGGCGGCCGATGAGTGCGGGAAGCGGCAGGTCCAGCAGCAGCTCCTCCATCTGCACGACCAAGCGGCCGCGCTGCTCGTAGGCATCGAACTGCTCGCCCCAGACGATCAGTGGCGCGCCGATCCGCAGCGCCTCGGCGCGGATGACGTCCTCCGCCTCGGGCTCCTGTTGAGAAACGACTGCGGGAACCCCGGGGCGCAGAATGCCGGCCTTCTCCGCCGCGATCTTCGGCAGCGTCGCGCCGAGCTTCTCCGCGTGGTCGAGCGAGATCGGCGTGATGACGTCGAGGGCCGGCAGTGCGACGACGTTCGTCGCGTCGAGGCGCCCGCCAAGGCCGACTTCGAGCAGCAGCACATCGGCGGGGTGCTCGGCGAAGGCGAGGAAAGCGGCCGCGGTGGTGATCTCGAATTGGGTGACGTCATCGCTGCCGTTCGTCGCCTGCGTCCGCGTCAGCACGTCGACCAGCGTTTCCTCGCCGATCGGTGCCGCCTTGCCGCTCAGGCCGGCAAGCTCGATGCGCTCGTGGAAGCGCACCAGGTGCGGCGAGGTGTAGACGTGCACGCGCGCGCCAGCGGCTTCCAGTATCGCCTTCAGGTAGGCGGTAACCGAGCCCTTGCCGTTGGTGCCGGCGATGTGCACGACCGGCGGCAGCTTGTTGTGGGGGTCGCCCAGCTTGCCGAGCAGCCGCTCGACACGGCCGAGCGACAGATCGATCAGCTGCGGATGCAGCAGCTTCATCTCGGCGAGGAGCTTGGCGCTCGTCGGCATGCGGCCCTCCCGCCCTTACGCGCTGTTGGCCAGGCGCAGTTGAGCGCGAGTGACGGACCCGCCGATCAAGGACCGCGCGGGTGACCGCGATGGGGCGATGGCGGACATCAGTGCTGTCTGTCTTTGGGCGAGCGCGTCGTCGGCGGCGTATCGTCGTCGCTGCGTGCTTTGTCGCGCGGCTCGTGGTGGGTCGTCTCGAAGCGCTCCTCGGGGCCGAGGATTTCCGCCTCGATCGCCTGGCCCGAACCGTTGCGCGTCTCGATCAATTTTGCCTCGACGGTGCTGCCGTTGGCATATTGCGAATGACCGTTCAGTTTCTTGGTGCCGTGGTCGTGCTTCACGGCCGGCGCGCGCATCAAGATGCGGCAGATGCGGCTCAGCGTTTCGCGCATCTTGTGTCGATGCACGACCATGTCGATCATGCCGTGCGCCAGCAGGTACTCAGCCCGCTGGAAGCCCTCGGGCAATTGCTCGCGGATCGTCTGCTGGATGACGCGCGGACCGGCAAAGCAGATGAGCGCGCCCGGCTCGGCGATGTGGACGTCGCCCAGCATCGCGTACGAAGCGGTGACGCCGCCGGTCGTCGGATCGGTGAGCACCACGATATAGGGCAGCTTGGCTTCGCGCAGGCGCTGCACGGCGATGGTCGTGCGCGGCATTTGCATCAGCGACAGGATGCCTTCCTGCATGCGCGCGCCACCGGAGGCGGCAAACAGAATAAAGGGCGTCTTCTTCTCGACCGCCCGCATCATGCCGGCGATGACGCCTTCACCCGCACCCATGCCGAGCGAGCCGGCCATGAAGCGGAAGTCCTGCGCCGCGGCGACGATATCCAAGCCGTCGAGCTTGCCTTCGCCGACCAGGACCGCGTCTTCGAACTCCGTCTCGGCGCGGGCCTCCTTGAGGCGGTCCGTGTAGCGCTTCTTGCCGTCGCGGAACTTCAGCGGGTCTTGCGGGACGGGCGGCAGCGGTACGCGCGCGTATAGGCCGCCGTCGAACAGATGCTGCAGGCGCAGGTCTGCAGCCAAGCGCATGTGGTAGTTGGAGCCCGGTACGACGAATTGGTTCGCCTCGAGGTCCTTGTAGAACACCATCTGCCCGCTCTCGGGGCACTTCACCCAGAGATTGTCAGGGACATCGCGCTTCGTCGTCAGGAAGCTACGGATTTTGGGCCGGACGACGTTGTTGATCCAGTTCACGCTTCTCAGCCTCTCGACAGCTTGGCCGGGTCCGACGGCGACGCTTGCCTTGTCAGTCTTTGGTCCAGGTCCACCTAGCATACGGGGCCCGTACGACCCCCTAATATGGCGCTTTCCAGCGCCGCGCCGCACTGCGGCAATTAAAGCGGTTAACTGCGACGGTGGCGGCTGGGACTCAGGCGGCCCGCAGTGCGGCAGCCAGAGAGCCCACCAAATCTAGGACAGCCGGAACCGTCTTGCTAGTGGAGCGGCCGTCGGCGCCGAGGCTCTTCTCGATCGCGCCCACCAGGGCTGAGCCGACGACAACAGCATCGGCAACCTCGCCCAGTGCTTTCGCTTGGTCAGGACTTTTTACGCCGAAACCGACCGCAACGGGAAGGGCCGTGGCCTCCTTAATTCGCCGCACGTGCATGTGAACGTTGTTTACATTTGGGGCTGCGGACCCGGTAATACCGGTGATCGACACATAGTACAGGAAGCCTGACGTATTTTGCAGGACCGCCGGGAGCCGCTTGGCATCGGTGGTCGGCGTCGCCAGACGGATGAAGTTTAGCCCCGCTTCCGTCGCCGGCAGACACAACTCGTCGTCGGCCTCGGGCGGCAGATCGACGACGATCAGCCCGTCGACCCCGGCAGCTAGAGCGTCGGCGATGAAGGCTTTGCCGGGATACACGTAGATCGGATTGTAATAGCCCATGAGGACGATGGGCGTGTCCTGGTCCGTCTTACGGAACTCAGCGACCATGGCGAGCGTGTCGCGCATCCGCTGGCCTGCCCGCAACGCACGCACCGACGCCGCCTGAATGGCTGGGCCGTCCGCCATCGGATCGGAGAACGGCATGCCGAGCTCGATGAGGTCGGCGCCCGCTTGCGGCAGGCCGAGAAGAATTTTCTTCGACGTTTCGAGATCGGGGTCGCCGGCGGTGATGAAGGTGACGAGGCCCGGGCGGCCGTCACGCTTCAACTTGGCGAAGCGGCGATCGATGCGCGTCTCTTTGGTCATGCGAAGTGTTTGTCCGGTCTGAGGTTCTGATCAGATGGTCATGCCGAGATGGCCGGCGACGGCGAAGATGTCCTTGTCGCCGCGCCCGCACATATTCATCACCAGCAGGTGGTCCTTGGGCAGCGTCGGCGCCAGCTTCTTGACATAGGCGAGCGCATGCGCGGGCTCGAGCGCCGGAATGATGCCCTCAAGCTGGGTACACATCTGGAATGCGTCGAGCGCTTCCTTGTCCGTCGCCGAAACGTAGGTGACGCGGCCGGAGTCCTTTAGCCACGCGTGCTCGGGGCCGACGCCGGGATAGTCGAGACCGGCGGATATCGAGTGGCCCTCGAGGATCTGGCCTTCCGCGTCTTGCAGCAGATACGTGCGATTGCCGTGCAGCACGCCGGGGCGTCCGCCGTTCATCGAAGCGGCGTGCCCGTTCGGCACTTCTAACCCGTGGCCGCCGGCTTCCACGCCGTAGATCTTCACGCTCTCGTCGTCGAGGAACGGATGGAAGAGACCCATCGCATTGGAGCCGCCGCCGATGCAGGCGACGAGGCTGTCCGGCAGGCGGCCTTCCTGCGCCTGCATCTGCTCGCGCACTTCCCTGCCGATGATCGACTGGAAGTCGCGCACCATCTCCGGATAGGGGTGCGGGCCGGCGACGGTGCCGATGATGTAGTAGGTGTCGTGCACGTTGGTGACCCAATCGCGCAGCGCCTCGTTCATCGCGTCCTTCAGCGTGCCGGCGCCGCTGGTCACCGGATTGACCTTGGCGCCGAGCAAATGCATGCGGAATACGTTGGGCTTCTGGCGCTCGACGTCGGTGGCGCCCATGAAGATCTCGCACGGCAGCCCGAACCGCGCGCATACCGTCGCCACCGCAACGCCGTGCTGGCCGGCGCCCGTCTCGGCGATGATGCGCGTCTTGCCCATACGCATGGCAAGCAGGATCTGCCCGAGACAGTTATTGATCTTGTGGCTGCCGGTGTGATTGAGCTCGTCGCGCTTGAAGTAGATCTTGGCGCCGCCCGCGCCGCCGGAGGCGGCCGACACTTCACGAAATTTTTCCGTCAGGCGCTCGGCGAAATAGAGCGGGCTCGGCCGGCCGGCATAGTGCGTGTTGAGGTCGGCGAGCTGGGCGTGGAATTTCGGATCGGCCTTGGCGTCGTCGTAGGCCTGCTGCAGGTCGAGGATCAGCGGCATCAGCGTCTCGGCGACGAACCGGCCGCCGAAAATACCGAAGTGCCCGCGCTCATCGGGACCGTTGCGGAGGGTATTGCGCTTGGCGTCCTTCGCCTTGTCCGTCGCCGTCGCCATCATGATCCTTTACGGCAAAAACCGTCGTCAGGGGGTCTGCTTAGCGGTCTTTGCCGCTTGAATAAAGCGGCGGATCAGCTCGGGGTCCTTTTCGCCCGGGCCACTCTCGACTCCTGAGGAGACATCGACGGCACGCGCGCCGGTCAACCGGATCGCCTCTCCGACATTGGCGGCGTTCAGTCCGCCCGCAAGCATGTAGTCGATACGCCCTTCAAGGCTGGCGAGCGCCTGCCAGTCGAAGGCGATGCCGTTGCCGCCGGGTAGCGCCGCGGCGTCATCCGCCGGCGCTTTGGCGTCGAACAGGATGCGATCGGCCTTTCCGGCGTAGGCCAGCGCCGCCTGTATATCGCCAGCGTCCGCGACGCTCACCGCCTTCATGACGGGACGGCCAAAGCGCTTGGCAATCTCGGCGACGCGAGCGGGCGTTTCCGAGCCGTGCAGCTGGACGATGTCCGGCCCCACGGTGTCGATCACTTCGGCAAGCAGAGAATCGTCCGGGTCGACGAGGAGGGCCACGATCTTCGCTTTCCCGCGCGCGCGCGCGGCGAGCAGGCGCGCGTCGGCCGGCGCGATATTGCGCGGGCTGCGCGCATAGAAGACGAAGCCGACATAGTCAGCGCCGGCGGCGAGCGCGGCATCGAGCGCGCCTTGCGTGCGCAGTCCGCAGATTTTGACTTCGGTGGTCATCGCTCTCGCGGCATGGGCCGCACGCTGTTGTCGTACCGAATATATGGGGACGGCCCCGGATGTGTGCATGGCCGGCGCGGATGACGCGATGCGCCGCTTAGGTGCCGGTCGCCGCCAGCTGCTTGGGGCGCGTCGCCGCGGTAGCATCGCGCTCGCGCGTCAGGCGGTCAGCCTCGGCATGCCAACGCGTCGCGGCGCGGCCGTGGTGGCGAGCATTGCGGCGCCATCGGGCCTGGCTCAGCCACATTGCGGTGCCGCCGAGTACAACGCCGAGCAGCAGCGCGAAAAACAGATAGGCGTAAAACGGCAAGACCAGCGACACGACGGGCGTTTCTGGGCGGAACGGATCAAGGACGAGGCGCACCTCGTGCCGATTGACCACGGCAAGCGTCACGAGCAGAAGCCCGGCCGGAAATGCAATGAGCAGCCAGACGATCCGCCTCAGCACGATGCACAGCCTTTAAAAGCTAGTGGTTTTCTTTGCCGCGGTTGAGCCTATCGCGCAGCTCTTTACCAGTCTTGAAGAACGGCACGAACTTCTCGGCTACCGAGACCGAACGGCCGGTGCGCGGGTTGCGACCCTGGCGCGCGGCGCGATGCTTAACGGTGAAGGCGCCGAAGCCGCGCAGCTCGACGCGGTCGCCGCGCGACAGTGCTTCGACGATCTCGTCGAACACCACTTTGACGATCCGCTCCACGTCACGGTGGTAAAGATGAGGATTGGTATTCGCGATCTTATGGATCAACTCGGACTTTATCATTGCTCGCCCCGCCGCAAATGACTGTAATCTATTAGTTTTCCGAAGGGTGCCAAACGGAAATAAGCCCGTCAAGGCCAAGACCGGCCAAGTTGGGGTCCCGGGCCAGCATTTGGCCCACGTAGGTGTGGTTGAAAAAGCTCGCTGCCGCCGAGCCGATGGAGCTGAAAAAGCCCAAGGATGCTGAACTCTGCGGCTTCCAGTCGACCACTTTGAGGGTCTTGTCGATTTTGCGGTCCGTCCGCAGCCACTCGACCGCTTCATCCTCGCCGCCAATGGAATCGGCCAGTTTCAGCTGAACCGCCTCGCGACCGGTGAACACGCGGCCGCGGGTCAGACCGGGAATTTGGTCCGCCTTGATGCCGCGGCGCTGCTCGACGAGGCCGAGGAACCACCGGAAGCCCTCGTCGATCATGACCTGCGTCACCTTCTGGCCCTCCTCGCTGAGGGGCTCGAAGGGCGACGGCACGGCCTTGAGGTCGCCGCTCTTGATCTCGTTGAATTTGACCCCGAGCTTGTCGAGTGCCTGGCTCACTTCGGGCCACTGGATGAGGACACCGACCGAGCCGGTGATGGTGTTGGCGCGCGTCACGATGTGGTCGGCGCCGAGGCCGACGATGTAGCCGGCCGAAGCTGCGACGGTGCCGAACTGGGCGACGACCGGCTTCTTCTTCGATACCTCGCGCAGGGCGGCGAACAGGGCCTCGCCGCCGGTCGTCGTGCCGCCGGGGCTGTTGACGAATACCAGGAGCGCGGCGGCGTTGTCGGAATCGGCAATGCGCTTCAGCAACTCGAGCTGCTCACGATCCTCGGTGATGGTGCCCTGGATGGATATGCGGGCGATCTGCTTGGTGCCGAAGGACGACAGGTTATCGCCGCTGACGCCGAAGGCGAACAGCGCGGCGACGACCGCCGCGACGGCCAGCGTGCGCCACACGGTGAGGCGGCGGCGCAAACGGCGGCGGTCCAGCACGGTGTCGATCTCAGCCGTCATTTAGCTCTCCGACCGGATGCCGCGCCAGCAGGCGCGAGCTAGACCAACGTTAGGCAAGGTTTGCGCGGCCGACAAGGGAAGGGCGTACGCAGCCTTGCTAAAATGCTAGTGCGGCGGGGTGATGCCCCGCCGCGCTCGTGTCGTGGTGATGGTGGCGAAAGCCGCCGATCACTCTTTCTCGTCAGCTTTCTCGTCAGCCTTCTCGTCGGCTTTCTCGTCATCCGAGCCATCGGCCGACTCGCGCTTGCGGATGGCGGCCTTGAAGATGTCGCCAAGCGAAGCGCCGGAGTCGGACGACCCGTACTGCGCCACAGCCTGCTTCTCCTCGGCGATCTCGAGAGCCTTGATCGACAGCCCGAGACGGCGGGCGGCCTTGTCGGCGCTGGTGACGAAGGCGTCGACCTTGTCGCCGACGTTGAAGCGCTCAGGCCGCTGCTCGGAGCGGTCGCGCGACAGGTCGGAGCGCTTGATGAACGAGGAGAGCTCGCCGTCGGCGGTCTTCACCTCGATGCCGTTCTCCTGCACCGCAACGACGTTGCAGGTGACCGTGTCGCCACGCTTGTACTTGGCCAGCGTGTCGATCGGATCGCCGCCCAGCTGCTTGATGCCGAGCGAGATACGCTCCTTGGTGCTGTCGACATCGAGGACGACGGCTTTGACGTTGTCGCCCTTCTTGTAGTCCTTGATGACCTCGTCGCCCGGCTTCGACCAATCGAGGTCGGACAGATGCACCATGCCGTCGACGCCGCCATCGAGACCGATGAACAGGCCGAACTCGGTGATGTTGCGGATCGGGCCTTCGACCTCGGTGCCCTTCGGGTGCACGGCGAGGAACGACTCCCACGGGTTGTCCTGGGTCTGCTTGAGGCCCAGCGAGATGCGGCGCTTGTTGGCGTCGACCTCGAGCACCTGCACTTCGACCTGCTGGCTGGTGGAGACGATCTTGCCGGGGTGGATGTTCTTCTTGGTCCAGCTCATCTCCGAGACGTGGATGAGGCCCTCGACGCCCGGCTCCAGCTCCACGAAGGCGCCGTAGTCGGCGATGTTCGTGACGGTGCCCTTGACGCGGGCGCCGACCGGATACTTGGCCTCGATCGACTGCCAGGGATCAGCCTGCAGCTGCTTCATGCCGAGCGAGATGCGCTGCGTTTCCGGGTTGATGCGGATGATCTGCACCTTGACCGTGTCGCCGACGTTGAGGATCTCGGACGGATGATTGACGCGGCGCCAAGCCATGTCGGTGACGTGCAGCAGGCCGTCGATGCCGCCGAGGTCGATGAAGGCGCCGTAGTCGGTGATGTTCTTGACGAGGCCGTCGATCACCTGGCCCTCCTCGAGGCGGGCGACGATGTCGGCGCGCTGCTCGGCACGCGTCTCTTCCAGCACGGAGCGGCGCGAGACCACGATGTTGCCGCGGCGGCGATCCATCTTGAGGATCTGGAAGGACTGCGGCTGATGCATCAGCGGGCCGATGTCGCGCACGGGGCGAATGTCGACCTGCGAGCCCGGCAGGAAGGCGACGGCGCCGTCGAGGTCGACAGTGAAACCGCCCTTGACCTTGTTGAAGATGACGCCGGAAACCTTCTCGTTCTTTTCGAACATTTTTTCGAGGCGCGTCCAGCTCTCCTCGCGGCGGGCCTTGTCGCGCGACAGGACGGCCTCACCGAGCGCGTTCTCGACGCGCTCTAAGTAGACCTCGACCTCATCGCCGACTTTCAGCTCAGCCGACTTGCCGTTGACGGAGAACTCGCGCAGCGCCACGCGGCCTTCGGTCTTGAGACCGACGTCGATGACGGCGAGGTCCTTCTCGATGCCGACGATCCGGCCCTTGACGACACTGCCTTCGAACAGGTCCTCCTTGGCGAGGCTTTCGGCGAGCAGCGCGGCGAATTCGTCGCGCGTGGGGTTGAAGTCCTTCGAGACGGCGGCTTGCGACATGCGTTGAACGAGCTCCTGAAACGTTGATGCGGGCCGCGCGCGCGGCCGTTGCGATGTCAGATGCGGCAAGTGTCCTCCGCCACGACGAGCGTGAGCGGACAGTCTCCTGCCAAGGTTGTGTTTGAGTTCTTGCCGCTGCGATGGGCTCTGAGCCCTGCCAATATGCAATTGGATGCCCGTTTCGGGCGTCCTATTGGCCGATCTTCCTCTTGATCAATCCGACAGCGGCGTCGAATGCCGCCTCTATATCCAACTCCGAGGTATCGAGCAAGTCGGCGTCTGGGGCGGGCCGCATGGGGGCGCTCCCGCGGGTGGCGTCGCGCTCGTCCCGGCGCACGATGTCGGCCAGGATGGCCTCAAATGTGACAGCCTCGGAACGGGCCTGGCACTCGAGAAAACGCCGTTTGGCGCGGACCTCAGTGCGGGCCGTGACATAGATCTTGGCGTCGGCATCGACGCAGACCACCGTTCCGATATCGCGCCCGTCGAGCACGGCGCCGCCGGGCTGGGTGGCAAAGCCCCGCTGGTAGACGAGCAGCGCGGAACGCACCTCGGGAATACGGGCGACGATGGAGGCGGCGTCTCCCGCCTGCGGGGTACGCAGACCGGGATCGACCAGCGTGGCGGGGTCGAGGCTGCGCGCCTGCACCAGTGCCGCCCAGCGATCATCGAGCCGGAAGCCGCGGGCGGCGACGTCGCGCGCCACGGCGCGGTACAGCAGACCCGTGTCGAGGCACGGCATCCCCCACAGGTCGGCGATGCGCTTGGCGAGCGTGCCCTTGCCGGAAGCGGCCGGTCCGTCGATGGCAATGATCATGACGTCTTTCCTGGCCGGCCGCCGCCGGTGCGAAGCATTGCCAGCCGGGTACCCGCCGCGGAGCCGACTGCGATGGGGAGCAGAGCAAGACCCATTCCGAGAAGAATGAAGGCATGGCTCGCCAGATTTTCCGTCAGCGGCCCAAGCCAAGTCGGGTTGGCTCTGATGAAACGCCAACCGGCCACGCCAAGCGCGCCCGCGGCCAGAAAACTGATCGCAGCGATGAATAGCCGGTGAGAAGCGTGTTGGAAGCGTCTGCCTGTTTTGAGCAGCGACCAGCAAAATCCGATCAACACGAGAAATGCTGCGACAGCCATGTAGACGAGCGGCGGCACTGCGAGGCACTCACGGCTGGGATTGGCGGTGCAATCGAAGAACCAAACGGCGAAGCGATCTAGGAGCCAGAAACCCGTATTCATGCCCTTCCGACCCCGTTCGCAAACCGCCCGCCGACGCTTGTCATCAGCGTAACGAACTCCGGGAAGCTGGTCGCCACCATCGTCGTGTCATCGACTGTCACCGCGTCGCGGCTGGCAAGCCCCATGGTGAGAAACGCCATGGCGATGCGGTGGTCGAGATGCGTTGCGACCGTCCCGCCGCCACGTACCTCGCGCGCGCCCTGCACGGTGAGCGTGTCGCCTGCGGCGCGGGCGATGACGCCATTGGCGGTGAGCCCGGCAACAGTCGCCGCCAGCCGGTCGCTTTCCTTCACCTTCAGCTCGGCGAGACCATCCATGCGCGTCTCGCCATCGGCAAACGCGGCAACGACGGCCAGGATCGGATACTCGTCGATCATGCTCGGCGCGCGATGCGCGGCGACGTGCACGCCGGTGAGCGGCGCGTGGCGCACGCGAATGTCGGCGATCGGCTCGCCGCCTTCCTCGCGCATGCCGGTGAAAGCAATATCGGCGCCCATTTCACGCAACACCTCGAAGAATCCGATGCGCGTCGGATTGATAAGCACGCCTTCGATGGTGACGTCGGAGCCGGGCACCAGCGCGGCGGCAGCGGCAACGAACGCCGCCGAGCTCGGGTCAGCCGGTACCATGACGTTGCGGCCGTGGAGTTCCGCGTCTCCGGTGACGGTGATGCGCGTCTTGCCGTCGACCAGCTTGGCCTGCACCTCGGCCCCGAAGTAGCGCAGCATGCGCTCGGTATGATCGCGCGTCGCCTCGGTCTCGATGACGGTCGTCTCGCCGGCGGTGAGCAGGCCGGCCAGCAGGACGGCGCTCTTGACCTGCGCCGAAGGCACCGGCAGCGCGTACTCGATGGGAACGAGATTGGCCGAGCCGCGCACGACGAGCGGCAGCCGATCGCGCCCGCCCTCGACCTCCAGGCCCATTTGCTGCAATGGGCCAAGCACGCGGCCCATAGGCCGGCGACTGAGCGAAGCGTCGCCCTCGATTTGCACCGTCATGTCGTGGCCGGCGATGACGCCGAGCATCAACCGCGTGCCGGTGCCCGAGTTGCCGAAGTCGAGCGGGCCGTCCGGCTGGCGCAGGCCGCCGACGCCGCGGCCGGTGATGCGCCACTCGTCACCGACCTTTTCGATCGGCGCACCGAGCGCCTGTAGCGCCTTGGCGGTGTTGAGCACGTCCTCGGCTTCCAGCAGGCCTGTGAGACGCGTAATGCCGGTGGCCAGCGCGCCGAGCATCAGCGCCCGGTGCGAGATCGACTTGTCGCCCGGGACGCGGACGCTACCCCTGAGGGGGCCGGCCGCAAGGGCGGTCAGGGGTCGGAGGGCAGTGGCAGTTGTGGACGACACGCGGGCGGCTCCAGCGCTGGCGCTGCGCGAGGGCATCGCGGCGCGGCTCGGTTGGCGAGCGATAGAGCCGACGCGTCCCCGCCCTGTCAACGCCGACACTGCAATATAGACGGGCGCCGCTGAGCTTTGTTTTGACAAGCCCCGGGGCATGTGGCAGATCGCAAAAAAATCCCCTCACCACCAAAGGTTGGCTCATGGCGACCAATAAAGACCGCGGGACCAAGCGCACCTGCCAGAACGGCGAGTGCGGCGCTCGCTTTTATGACCTAAATCGCAGCCCGGTCGTGTGCCCGATCTGCGGATCGAAATACGCGATCGCCCACTCGACGACGGCCGCCGCCGCGGTGGCACCGCCGGCGCCGCGCAAGGTGAAGCGCGAGGAATTCGTCGAGCCGGCCGTGGCCGCTGAGGCCGAGACCGAGGAGGCGCTCGCCGACGTCGAGACGGACGACACCGAAGAGGCGGCCGGCGCCGAGGCCGATGAGACGTTCCTCGAGGAAGAGGAAGAGGACGGCGGCGACGTTTCGACGATCATCGGTCCCGTCGAGGGCGAGGAAGAGCGCTGAGCAGCGCACTGGCCCGACCGGAGTGCCGGGCGCATATTTCACAGCGCGCGTCCGCGCCCTCACGGGGCCGGGCGCCGCCGCCAAATTGAAGCTTGAGTTTTAAGGGCGATCAGCCTAATGAAGCCGCTCCCAAACGGCTCGGCAGGCCCATTTGTCGCTCGTTCGCCGTGGTTCGGGGCCATAGCTCAGCTGGGAGAGCGCTTGCATGGCATGCAAGAGGTCAGCGGTT
>JBDTOR010000010.1:0-29760 GCA_039933175.1 Hyphomicrobium sp.
GGCGCGTCCTTGATGCTGCCCTCATAACCATCGGCAAGTGCGCCGCCGGTGAGAGCAAAAAGCGCAACGCCTGCTGCGCCTAGAAGGTTAACTACTTTACGAGACTCGGCCATGATGGAACTTACCCCCGTACACTACTGACCACTCAAAGCGCCGAAACTCGTCTTCACCGTCACGGCTACTCGAACGCTTCTGGAGTGTAGAAAAAGCGTAAACGGGGCTTGCTACAAGGCGAATCACCATTGCGGACAGCCTCATGTGCAACCCTGTATCTTCCGAGCAACGAATGGCCGTTTTTGACTATTTATTGGCCAATAATCGCTTTGTGACAGGGCACGGCCTGCGACCGGAACGCACGGCCTCCGCGGTCTCTTGCTCAAATTCCGAGCAGGACCACGCCGCGTGCAGAGCTCGTCAGATGCACGCAAGCCATGCACCGGCATTTCGTCCCGGCTAGGCGGGAGCGCTGGCGGAGCGCAACGAGAGCTGCGATCTTCGCCCGCGCATGCAGCAATCCTCCACGCAAACCGCTTTGATCACGGGCGCCGCGCGCCGTATCGGACGCGCCATCGCGCTCGACCTCGCCGCCCACGGCTGGCGGGTCGGGATCCACTATCGCAACTCGCGCGATGAGGCCGAGGCGCTGGCCGCGGAGATCGGGCGCGCCGGCGGCGCGGCGGCAGCGCTGCACGCCAATCTCGCGGACCTGGGCGAGGTTCGGTCCCTCGTTGCCCGCTGCACGGACGCCCTTGGGGCGCCGACCTGCCTCGTCAACAACGCCTCGGAATTCTTCCTCGACACCATCGGCTCGGTCACGCCGGCGGGGTGGGACACCCACCTCGACATCAATCTCAAAGCGCCGGTGTTCCTCGCCCAGGCCCTCTACGCCAACGTGCCCGAGGGCGGAGAAGGCAACGTCATCAACATCATCGACCAGCGCGTCTGGCGGCCGACACCCGACTTTTTCTCCTACACGATCTCCAAGGCCGGCCTGTGGACTGCCACCCAGACGCTGGCCCAGGCGATGGCCCCGCGCGTGCGCGTCAACGCCATCGGACCCGGGCCGGTCTTGCAGAGCATCCACCAGACGACGGCCGACTTCGTCGGCGAGGCACGCTCGACGCCGCTGCGGCGCGGGCCCTCGCTCGGCGAAATCGCCGCCGCCGTGCGCTTCATCCTGGCCACCCCGTCGATGACCGGACAGATGATCGCCCTCGACGGCGGACAGCACCTCGCCTGAGCCGGTTATCGCCCGCTGAAGGTTGGTGAATCTCGACGTAATGCACAGCGCCACAATTCCGCTCCGCCGCGCCCCAACTGGCGCCCTAATGGTGCGGCTTTCTCGGAAGTGGGAACGTTCCGACGATTCGTAAACCACCCGTTAACGTTAAGCCTTTAAGAACGTTTGGTGGTTTTGTCGGGCGCTCACGTAAACGAAGCGCCGCGTTTAAACGGGTGGTCTCATGAAGCGCCTCCTCGGAGCATCTCTCACGATCGCTCTTGCCGTATTCTCCGCATCAGCCTTCGCGGCCGAACTTCCAGAAGTCAAAATCTCCGCCAGCAACAAGGTGCCCCAGTGCGCTACGCCGGGACGCCTGATGGCTTACCTGCAGTCGCGCAATCCCAACCTCGATCCGCGCTTTGAAGGCGTCGCCACGCAGTACATGCGCCACGGCGAAGCGCTCGGCCTTCGCTGGGACATCGCCTTCTTCCAGATGATCCTTGAGACGGGCGCCCTGCGCTTCGGCGGCGACGTCAGACCCACACAGAACAACTTTGCCGGTCTCGGCGCGTCCGGCGGCGGGGCACATGGCGAAAGCTTCGGCGACATCTCATCCGGCGTCAAAGCGCACCTTCAGCACTTGATGATGTACGCCGGCGAGCACATCGACGATCCGGTCGCCGAACGCACGCGCAAGGTGCAGGAGTGGGGCGTGCTGACCGATTGGCAGAAGTCGATCGACGGCCCAATGACTTTCACCCTCGTCGCCAAGCAGTGGGCGCCCACGTCGCGCAACTACGTGCGCGACGTCTCGACCATTAGCGACGAGTTCTACAACGGCTTCTGCGATCGCGAGGATCCGAACCCGGGCCTCGTGCAGGAAGCCCTGCAGGGCCGCCAGCCGAAGTCGATCGCTACGGCCAAGGTTAAGGCCAAGAGCAAGGAAAAGGCGACCGAGGTCGCGGCCGTCGCCGAGCCTGCCGTTGAAGAGCAAGCTCCCGAGCAGGCCGCCCCGAAGGGTGCCGAGATCGCCAAGCAGCGCATCGAGGAGGAGCGCAAGGAAGGCGCCCCGCTCAAAGCGCTCGGCGCCGGCATGATCGGCTCGATCACCAAGACCGCCGCGGCCGAGCCCGCTGCACCCGCATCCGCCGCGGAAGATTCTCCGCCCGTCGTGCTGCTCAATGCCAAGCCGGAAGCCGAGAAGGTTGCTGCCGAACCGGCTCCGGAGAGTAAAGCGCCGGCACCCAAGACCGACAGCAAGGCCAAAGCTAAACCCGAGACCAAGGCACTCGCCAAGGCCGATCCTAAGCCTGAGGCGAAGGGCGCCGAGGTGCAGACCGCGTCCATCAGCAGCGCCGCGACGCAGCTGAAAATTCCGCCGGCCAAGGGCGGCAAGTGCAAGGTGTGGACGGCGAGCTACGGCGGGCAGCGTGCCGTCATCATCAAGGCGAAGGGCACCGGCGCGGTGAACTACACGGTGCTCGACGTGACCGAATCCAACGAGAAGCGCGAGGTCGACGCCTACATCGCGGCCTACGCCAAGGGCGGCGAGAACGTCGGCTCGTTCCCTACACAGACGAAGGCGCTCAGCAAAGCCTTCGAACTCTGCCCCGAGGGTTGAGTTCATTACGGGCGCGGCACGCCCGCGCCCGTCTTTCGGTACGTGACCACCAGCGACCGACGCGCCTCCAGCAGCCGTCTTAGTGAGTACGAAGTAGCGCCATGGTGACCCCATTGACGGCGAACGGACGAATTTCGTCTGCAAACGTTGCGTTTGTCCGCCTTGGCATCGCGGTGGCGATGCTGAGCCTCGCCGCGGGGTTGGCCGCAGCGGCACCTCCGAAGATCCGCACCGACGCGGACAACGCCGTGCCGCGTTGCGTGACTCCCAAGCGCCTGATGGCATTCCTCAAGACGCGCAATTCCAATCTCGATCCGCGCTTTGCCGAAATCGCCACCTACTACAAGCGCCACGGCGAGATCTGGCGCGTGCGGTGGGATTACGCCTTCTTCCAAATGGCCGTCGAAACCAACTTCCTCACCTACCGCAAGGGGAATGGGGGATGGGGCGACGTCAATCCCAAGCAGAACAATTTCGCCGGCCTCGGGACGACCGGCGGCGGCGTTCCCGGCGACAGCTATCCTGACGTCAACACCGGCGTGCTGGCGCAGATCCAGCACCTCGTCGTGTACTCGGGCGAGCGCATCGACGAGCCGGTCGGCGCGCGCACCAAGCTGAAGCAGGACGATATCCTCGAGACCATGGCGAGCAAGCAGGGCCGCGTGACCTTCGCCGACCTGGCGCGCCGCTGGGCCGCCGATCGGCACTACGGCGCCTCGATCGAGTGGGTGGCAAACAGCTTCCGCGAGTCGTTCTGCCATGGCCCGGATCCGGTCGAGGAAGCCGAGCCGGCCCCCCGCAAGTCGGTGAAGCGCGTCGCCGTGGTGGAGAAATTGCCGCCGGCGGCCAACCTCGGCGGTCCCAGCGAGGCCGAAGCCCAGCCGGCCCACGAGACAAAGCACGCGCCGGTGCGCACGATCTGGTCCGCGGCCGACGGCCCCACCGAGCCTGCGACGGCCAGCGAGACGGCCGAGCCGCTGGCGGACGTGGCGCCTGCGCAAACCCGCGCGCCTCTGATCCCGACCCGCAAACCCGTCGCCGAGACGGCGGCAGTAGCCGAGCAGATCGTCACCGAGCAGATCATCCAGACCGGCGAAGAGACGCCGCCGCCAGCCGAGGCCGCAACAGCGCCACAAGTAGCGCAGGAGCCGCCGTCTGCAGCAGCCGCGAGCGAGCCGGAGCCCGCCGCGGCTACGGCCGCGCAGCCGGCCCCCGAGGCGCCGCGCGCCTTCGCCTTCGCCGCGGCGATGAACAGCGCGCGCCCGTCGGCGAGCGGCAAACCGAAAGCAGCGGCCGAGGGTGCCAACTGCCGCGTGACGACCGCCAGCTACGGCGGCAAGAAAATTCTCCTGGTGCGCTCCAAGGCCTCGCCCGAGGTGAGCTTCACTGTCCTCACCGTGCTGGAAGGCTTCGAGAAGTCGATGCTCGACAGCTACCTCAAAGCGCATGCGCCGGGCGGCTCGAGTGTCGGCGAATTCGCCAGCAGGAATGCCGCGTTTGCAAAGGCCAGGGAGCTCTGCCCGAGTGCGGCGGCGGCTCCCACTGGCGAGGGTGCACGCGCAGGCTAGCGCCGCCCGCGGCGTGCCTGATAGGGCGACGCCGAGCCACTCAACCAACAAGTCGTCAGTTGCTCGGCACAGCGTCGGCGAGGCGCATGTCGTTGCCGCGCCAGCTGAACGAGTTGCCCAGCCACGCCTGCACCCACAGCACCGGCAGCATGAGGTCGCGCGCTACCCAAGCGAGAGGCGACAGCGCGGTCATGTGCCAACCGGCAGCACGCGCCAGGAGCGCTTCGCTGCCGAACCACACGGCGCCGAGCGCGGCGATGACGCCGACGCCCGACACGTCCATGGCCTCCGCCGCATAGGCGGCCGCAACGAGCGGCGCGCAGGCGCCCGAAAGAACCTCGGGGAGGAAAAACATTGGGAAGGTGACGCGGCGCAGCTTCGCCCAGCGCAGCTGCCGCATCCAGATCTGCCGTGCGCTACGCACACCCAGCGGCTGACCGAAGGCGCGATCGACAAGGCGCACCCGCTTGCCGGCACGGCGCACGACCTTGGTGGCCGCCGCATCCTCGGCGATCTCGGCGCCCAGCGCTCGGATGCCGCCGCTGCGTTCCAGGTCCGTCCGCCGCCACAGCATGGTCTTGCCCTGCGCGAAACCCAGACCGACGGTATCCGCGGCATACTGCCAGCGCGCCTGGTAGGTATTGAGGAAGGCGCACTCCACCTCGGCCCAGAAGCCTTCCGGCATGCAGCCGATGGGAGGGGCGCAAAGAAGCCCGGTATCGGCGCGCCAACCGGCAAGCAGCCGTTGCAAGTAGTCGGGCGGCATCAGCACGTTGCTGTCGGCCATCACGACCCAAGCGTGGGAAGCGGCGCGCCAACCCTTGATCAGGTTGTTGAGCTTGGGGTTGGACGTCAGCGTATCGCGGCCGATGAGCAGCTTGGCGTCGACCTGCGGATGCGCAGCGATGAGCCGGCGGATCACCGGCACGACGGCGTCGTCGGCGTCTTCGCAGCACAGGATCAGCTCGTAGCGCCCGTAGGCGAGCTCGAAGCCCGAGCGCAGCGTCAGCTCATCGTAAGGGTCGAGGCCGCGGACGGGTCGCAGCACGCTGATGGGTGGCAGGTCGGCGACGGGGATGTTCGATAGCGGACTTTCGCCGGCGGCGCGGCGGGAGCGGAAGATGGCGAGCGATGCGCTCGTGAGGTGCAGCAACGTGGCGAGGCATGCGAAGAGGCCACAGCCCCAGGCGATCTCGTTCATCAGCGATCCTGCGCAACAGATGATTGCCCAGGTTTATCAGCGGATTCTCGTGACACGTTGATGACAGGGGCAGCCGGATGCGGAGCCGCCGAACGCCACCTGACCTGCGGCGTGGTTACTCGGCCGGGGTTAGATACTTGAGGGCGACGTTGGAAAGGGCCCCACCGACGACGCACGGCACACCCATGTACACTTGGCCCATGACGCCGGCAGCGACGCAGCCCAGTGCGAACACCGTCTGCCCCGCCTGCCCCCACCATGAGAAGTTGCGGGCGTTCTCCGGACCTTTGGTGCGCAACTCCTCGATGGAGGCGAGCGCGTCCTTGCGGATCTGCGCCAGCTCGAAAGTCTCGGCGCCCTCGATGACTTCGCCCAGCGGCTTGGCCACAGGATCGGGCTGATGCGGCAGCGACGTCTTCAAATAGCTGAGCAGGTCGTGGTCCTTGGAAGCGTTCTGCGCCAGCGTCCACTTGACCATGCTGCCGATCGTCAGCTTCTCGACATTGTTCAACTCGCGCGACCAGGCGAGCGTGCGCACGAGGCGCTGGATCGGTTCCGATGAGCCGGTGGCGAAATAGTAGCCCCAGTTGGCGTCGACGCCGATCGGACTGTCGAGCGGCAAGTCGCGTAGCACGGGCAGCTTTCCGTACAGGTAGCGCTCGATGATCACCTTGCGTGCCGGCATGCGCTCAACGAACTTGCCGAGCAATTCCTTCCAGTCGGCAAGGCCGGAATAGGCAATCGCCTTGACGACGACCACTTGGTCGGGCGGCGGCATGGGGAACATGGCCGTGACGAGCTTCTCGGCCGTGTCGGGGTTCGACCCGAGGACGCCGGCGATGAAGCCGACATAAATGCCGGCCTGCTCGACCTCCTTGAACTGGCCCTGCTCACGCATCGCCTTGAAGGCGTCGGGCAGGCGTTCGGGTGTGGGCTCGTGGCGGTAGTCGTTGATCCACTGCAGGACGATCTCGGGCCGCGTGAAGGCCGGCGGCTTGGGCTTGCGCTTGGCGGCGTCGGCGTCGTCCACGAGGGAGACAATCGCCATCGCCGTGACGACAAGGCCGACAGCCACGGTCAGGAACAGACGCATGAAACGACCAATCCGCACGCTCACGTGCGCATCCTTCCGGCAATTACGGCCTTTCCCGGCTCACCCCGAGCCCGGGCAGGCACTAAAGAAAACTGCGTATTGTCAATTTGATGGCAACCCCCGCACGGACCCGCCAGGGGGCTGTGCGCGCGCAAGGATATCCCTAAACCGTCAAGACGATCTTGCCGATATGGGCCGCGTCGATGCGGGCGTGGGCGGCGGCAGCATCCTTGAGCGGGAACGTCGCATCGACGATGACCTTCACGCGTTTGTCGGCGATGAGCGGAATGACCTTGTGCTCCACGGCCCGGGCGATGGCGGCCTTAACCTCGGCCGAGCGGATGCGCAGGGTCGAGCCGGTGATCGTCAGCCGCTTAAGCATGATGCGCATCATGTCGATCGTCACCTTCGAACCCGACTGGTAGGCGATATTCACGAGCCGGCCGTCGTCGGCGAGCGAGCGCACGTTGCGCTCGAAGTAATCCGCCCCGACGATGTCGAGAATGACGTCGACGCCGCGGCCGCCCGTCTCCGCCTTGACCGCTTCGGCGAAGTCCTCGGTCTTGTAGTCGACGGCGCGCGTTGCGCCGAGCTCGAGGCAGGCGGCGCACTTCTCCGGCGAACCGGCCGTGGCGATGACCTTGGCGCCTAGCGCATGGGCGAGCTGGATGGCGGCAACGCCGATACCGCTCGTGCCGCCGTGCATCAGGAACCACTCGCCGGGCTTCAAGCCGCCGCGCTCGAAAACATTGTGCCAGACCGTGAAGAAACCTTCGGGGATCGCTGCCGCCTCGACCATCGAGATGCCGGCGGGGATGGGCAGGCAGGCGCTCTCATCGGCGAGGCAGTATTCGGCGTAGCCGCCGCCGTTGACGAGGGCCATGACCTTGTCGCCGGCGTTGAAGCGCGGCGCCTCCGGGCCGACGGCTGCCACGACGCCGGAGACCTCAAGGCCCGGGATTTCCGAATGGCCCTTGGGGGCCGGATAAAGGCCCGACCGCTGCATCACGTCCGGCCGATTGACGCCGGCGGCAGCCACCTTGATCAGCACTTGGCCGCGGCCGAGCAGCGGGAGCGCCACCGTCGTCGGCTGCAATACCTCGGGGCCGCCTTTGCCCACGATGGCGATGGCGGTCATGGTCTCGGGCAGTGCGGTCATCGGCTTCCTCGCTTGGCTCTGCGCCGTGATGCCCGACGCGCGCGCCCGAGACAAGCGGGCGATGACGCGACGGGTTGTCGGCATCGCGGCATTGGCGCAGACTCCGGCCGGCAGTCATCGAGGCCGCGGAGCTGCACATGGACTGGGACGAGATTCAGCCGAAGAAGCCGAAGACCAACATCGCCGTCGGCGACAACCTGTCGAAGCTGTCGGTCGCCGAGCTCGAGGCGCGCATCGCCGAGTTCGAGCGCGAGATCGAACGCGTCAACGCCGAGCTCAGCGCCAAGCGCAAGCACGAGCAGGCGGCGAGCGCGCTGTTCAAGAAGTGATGCAATTTACGGCGGCAACCGAGCAGTAAACGCGCATTAACTCAACGTGAACTTGGCCAGCGATGCGACGCGCAAATGTGATCGCACGCATGCTTAGCGCGCATTAGCCATTTACGTTTTGTTAGGGTTGGCGCCGTAACGTCCCGTTATCCAGTCACCTGGATCTCGAGCGGCACGGCCGCTCTGTTTGACGCCTCCCTGTTGACTTCAGAGCCGCTGCAAAGCGGCTCTTTTTTTGCATATCCCCAATTGTGTTCGGAACTCGATGCCATCCGTCCCGCTTTTGGTCATGTTGTTAACTATGGCTAGGCAGGATGCAGGCGTGGTATTGATGAGCTTCAGGTGAGTGAGTGTGTCAAATCTAGTCATGAGCAACGTATCGCGTGCTGAAGTGGGCTTAGCGGCACAGAACGTCACCGTATCGTTCGGTGAGCGTTTCCAGGCCTCCGCTCAGTTCGACGGCGTCTTCAAGCAAGGCATGGCGCTCGTTGAGCGCACCGCCGCTTACCTCGAGGGCCCTGGCCGTTCGGAGGCCAAGCGCCTGCCGGCCGCGGTCAATGTCCTCTATGCCAGCGAGAGCATGCGCCTAACGACGCGCCTGCTCGACATGGCATCGTGGCTGCTGATCCGCCGCGCTCTCAAAGAGGGCGACATCAGCGAGATGGAAGCACAGAAGAAGCGCAAGGGCGTGACGCTGCAGGCTCCGGCCCGCAGCTCGCACATTGGCGGCTTCGGCGAGCTTCCCGAGGGCCTGCGCGGCCTCGTCGAGGAAAGCTACGCGCTGCAGGATCGCATCGTGCAGCTCGACCGCGCGATGAACATCAAATCGGACGACGTGGGCGCGGGATCTGAACCGGTTCTTGCCAACCCTGTCGGCTCGCAGATGGAACGTCTGCGCGTTGCCTTCGGCCGCTGAGGCGCCCGCGGCCTTAACGAAACGCAAACAAGCAAAAAGCCCGGCCAATGAGCCGGGCTTTTTTATTGGGTCGCGAACGAGACGAAGGTCGCGGCTTAGAACATGCCCTCGAACTTCTTCTTGAAGCGCGAAAGACGGCCGCCGCGGTCCATCAGACGCTGATCGCCACCGGTCCAAGCCGGGTGCGAGGTGGGGTCGATGTCGAGGTGCAGCTCGTCACCCTCCTTGCCGTACGTGGAGTAGGTGATGAACTCCGTTCCGTCGGTCATCTTCACCTTGATCTGGTGGTAGTCTGGGTGGAGATCGGGATCGTTCTTCATGGGTGCGCTCGCAATAGCTTGCCCTCTGGCAAAAAGCCTATCCAGCCGGGCAAATTGGCATTCGGAGCGGCCTCTATAGTCGAGATGGCCAAGCCGCACAAGCGTCACGCGAGGAGGCTGGCGCGTCCCAATGGCACTTGAGTGGCAAGACCCCGTCGGGCATGGTCTTTTAAATGATCGCCCGGCCGCCGAAGGCCGATAGAAGAGCACCGTTTTGAGCCGCCACCGCACCACCCAAGCAGACGGGGCCAACCCCGCACGTAGGGAGAACGACCAGGCCGAGGCGCAGCGACCCGAGCTGCAGCCGCTGCTGGCGCTGTGGCCCTACCTCGCCCGTCACAAGCGGCAGCTCGTTCTGGCCGGTGTGGCGCTCGTCGTCTCGGCGGTTGCAACGCTGGTCATCCCGATGGCCGTGCGCCGGGTGATCGACCTCGGCTTCGGCACGCACGACGGCGCCTTCATCGACCGCTACTTTGCCATGCTGGTCGTCATCGGCCTGGTGCTGGCCATCGCCAGCGCGGCGCGCTTCTACTACGTCAACTGGCTGGGCGAGCGGGTCGTCGCCGATCTGCGCAGCGACGTGTTCCGTCATGTCGCCGACCTCGGCCCGGCTTTCTTCGAGCGCACCCATTCCGGCGAGCTGATGAGCCGGCTCACGGCCGACACGACGCAGATCAAGGCGATTGCCGGATCGTCGCTGTCACAGGCGCTGCGCAGCTTCATCATGTTGCTCGGCGCCCTCGTCATGATGTTCGTGACGAGCGTGCACTTGTCGCTGCTGGTGCTGCTCGCCATCCCCTTGACCATTCTGCCGCTCATCGCGTTTGGCCGCTCGGTGCGCCGCCTGTCACGCCGGGCGCAGGACACTCTGGCCGAGGCTTCGGCATACGCGGCCGAGAACCTTGCCGCTTCGCGCACCATGCAGGCATTCGCCCACGAGAAGGCGGCCTCCGATCGCTACCGGCGCGACGTGGAATTCGCCTTCGATGCCGCCAAGGCGCGCATGCGGGCGCGCGCCGTGCTCACCGCCCTAGCCATGTTCCTCGTCATCGGCAGCATCACCGGCGTTCTGTGGTTCGCCGCGGCGGCCGTCATCGACGGCAGCATGACGGTCGGCCGGCTCAGCCAGTTCGTGCTCTACGCCGTGTTTGCCGGCGCCGCTTTTGCGCAAATCTCCGAAATCTGGGGCGAAGTCAGCCAGGCCGCCGGCGCTGCCGAGCGGCTCACCGAACTGCTGGCCGTTGTGCCGGAAATCCGCTCGCCTGCTTTCCCAGTCGCGCTTCCCGTTCCGCCGCGCGGAGACATCGCCTTCAACGACGTTCGCTTCGCCTACCCCGGCCGCCCCGATCTGCCGACGCTCAACGGCGTATCGTTCCGCGTCCAGGCCGGCGACACCGTAGCCATCGTCGGCCCGTCGGGCGCCGGCAAAAGCACGATCTTCAATCTGCTGCTCCGCTTCTTCGATCCGCAGTATGGCGAGGTACGCATCGACGGCGTGCGCGCGCCCGATGCGGCGCTCAATGAGCTGCGCACGCGCATGGCCATCGTGCCGCAAGACGTTGCCCTCTTCGCCGGCACGGTTGCTGAAAACATCCGCTACGGCAGCGCGGATGCCGATATGGAGGCAGTGCGGCGCGCCGCCATCGCCGCCCAGGCCGACGAGTTCATTCGCGCGCTCCCCGAAGGCTACCAGACGAAGCTCGGCGAGCGCGGCGTGTCGCTCTCAGGCGGCCAACGCCAGCGGCTCGCCATCGCGCGTGCCATCCTCAAGAACGCGCCGATCCTGCTGCTCGACGAAGCAACGAGCGCGCTCGACGCCGAGAACGAGGCCCTGGTGCAGCGTGCCCTCGAGCCGCTGATGTCCGGCCGCACCACCTTGGTCATCGCCCACCACCTCGCGACGGTGCAAAAGGCCAAGCGCATACTCGTCATGGACAAGGGCCGCATCGTCGAGGAAGGAACGCACGCCGAGCTGATCGGAAAGGGCGGCCTCTACGCCCGGCTCGCCGAGATGCAGTTTGCCGCCGAGGCCGCCGAATAGCCAGAATCCACGGCCTTGTTTGCCGCGCGAGGGGAAACTGCGAGGAGGAAGCGGCGTACTCTTCGTTTGCACGCCGAGAATAACCGGAGGGGAAAAACGATGGAACCAGAATTCGAGCCGATGCTCCCGCCCGAGCCGCACTCCGCTTCGCCGGCGCCGCTGTGGGTGTGGCTGCTCCTCGTGGCGCTCGGCGCCCTCACCGTCTACGCCGGCTATACGGCGTTGTCGGCGCGCCAGCAGTATCTCGAGGGCGAAACCGCGCGCCTCGACCTGTCGCAGCAGCGCGATCGTCTGAAGGCAAACGTGGCCGACCTCACGCGCCAGGTCGAGCAGGCCAACCGCTCGCGCGACGAGGTGGAGAACGCGCTGAAGCAGTCGCGTGCCAACACCGAGGCATCCTCGGCGCAGATCGGCGATCTGCAGAAGCAGGTCAGTGATCTGCAACAGAAGACGGCCGACCTCGATCGCGCCCGTGCAGCGGCCGAAGAGGGAGCTGCGACGACTGCCACGGCCGCCAAGGAAGCGGCGCAGAAGGAAGTGACGACGCTCAAGGCGCAGCTGGCGGCGACAACGAAAAAGCTGAACCAGGCGCTCGCCGACCTGAAGAAAGAGCGCGAGCAGGTCAGCCCGGCGCCGGTCGGGCCTCCCCCTCCGCAGCCGGCCGGCCCCTGAGGGCCGCCCTAGCGGTTGGTCAGCTTCAACTCGATGCGGCGGTTGCGCCGCAAGCTCGCCTCGTCGACCCCCTGCTCCAGCGGCCGGAACTCACCGTATCCGGCCGCGACCAGCCGTTGTGGCGAGACGCCACGGCTGATCAGATAGCGCACCACCGAGATGGCGCGCGCCGTGGACAGATCCCAGTTGGAGGGGAAGGTCGGGCTGGCGATCGGGCGGATGTCGGTGTGACCGTCCACCTGCAGAGCCCAATCGATCTCCTTGGGGATCTCCTTCTCCAGCTCGATGATGGCCGAGGCGAGCTGGTCCATGGCGGCGAGGCCCTCCGGCGTCAGCTGGTTGGAGCCTGACGGGAACAGCACCTCGGATTCGAACACAAAGCGATCGCCGACGACGCGGATGTCCTTGCGGTTCTTCAGCAGCTCGCGCAGGCGGCCGAAGAAGTCGGAGCGGTAGCGCTGCAGCTCCTGCACCTGGCGGGCGAGAGCCGCGTTGAGGCGCGAGCCTAGATCCTTGATTCGAGTCTGGCTCTCGGCGTCCTTCTTTTCCGAAGCCTGCAGCGCGTCGTTGAGGGCCGCAATCTGCCGGCGCAGCGACAGCAGTTGCTGATTGAGTAGATCGACCTTGGCCAGCGCCTCGTTCGAAACCTTCTTCTGGTTTTCGAGGTCGCTGGCGAGACCGGAGAGACGCGCCTCGGCGGCCTTGGCCGCTTCGTCGCCCGACAGCGCCGAACCCGACAGCCGCGAGTTCTCCTCGCGCATGGTCGACAGCGTTGCCTGCAGGGAGGCCAGTTCATCAGCGCTGGTTTTGCTCTTGCCCTTTTCGAGCGACAGCAGGCTGGTGAGTTCGTTGATCTGCAGCGTCAGCTTCTTCAGCGCGGTGTCCTTGCCGCTCGCCTCCTGACTGGCGAAATACTGCGCCAGCATGAAGATCGACATGAGGAAGGTGACCACGAGCAGCAGCGTCGACAAAACGTCGACATAACCCGGCCAGAACAAGCCGTAGTCACCACTGTGCCGGCGCGAGCGTCCACCCGCCATGCGCTATCCCTTGCGACGCATATTGACGGCGAGCTCCTTAAGCGCGCTCGCCACTTCCGAATGCTGCGAGGCCTGCTCGTCGACCCACTCGCGCACCACCTTTTGCTCGGCCCGCATTTGCGTGACGAGCTGATTGACGCCGCGCGCCAGCTCTCGAAGCTGCTCGTCGCCGCCGCCGTGCCCGCCGATCGCACCAGCCATCGACTGATCGGCGAGCCGCGTCGACAGGTTCTCCACCGCGCGCTGCATGTGCAGGATGGCGCTCGACAGCTGCCGGTTCACCGCATCCGCCGAGACGTTGGTCCCGGGAGTCAACTCGGTGATGCCCGAGAGCCATTCCTCCAGCTCGTTGTAGAAGCGATTGTGCGCATGGCCGGCTTGCAGCTCGAGGAAGCCCAGGACGAGCGAGCCGGCGAGGCCGAGCAGCGATGACGAGAACGCCGTGCCCATGCCCTTGAGCGGGGCGGCAAGACCGGCTTTCAGATCAGAAAACATCGTGACGTTGTCGGCGGCACCGGTGTCGATGGAATCGATGGCGCCGCCGACCGACTGGATGGTCTCGAGCAGGCCCCAGAAGGTGCCGAGCAGGCCGAGGAACACCAGCAGGCCCACCATGTAGCGGCCGGTGTCGCGCGCTTCATCGAGGCGCGAGCCGATCGAATCCATGATCGAGCGGAGCGATGCGGTGGACAGCGACAGCACGCCGGTGCGGTCGCGCAGCATCGCCGCCATAGGCGCCAGCAGTATCGGCTGGTGCGAGATGGTGAGGCCCGGGTCGGCGATGCGGAAGGCGTTGATCCAGCGGATCTCGGGGTAGAGGCGTGTCACCTGCCGGAAGGCATAGAGAATGCCGATGAGCAGGACGGCAACGATAAGTCCGTTGAGACCCGGATTGTTGAGGAACGAGGTGATGAGCTGCTTATGCAGGATCGCCGCTAGGAAGGCGACGAGCGTCAGGAAGATCAACATGCGGATGAGGAAAACGCCCGGCGGGGTCAGCGTCCTGTGCGCCAGTGCCCCTCCGGCTAGCTCGCTCTGCCGTTTTCTCGCCATCCTAGGAGCTCCGCTGCCCGCCGCATTATTTCAGCCACGTGACATTACTCGAAGCCAGTGACAGCACAAACGGGGCAACATCGTGCCGGCCGGCTAGTTGCGGACAGGGTTAGGCCCCGGCCGGAGTGCCCGCAAGCATTGGAAGAAATTCCTTCTGCAGGGCGCTATTGGTGGCCAGCACCTCGCCCTTGGCGAGCATCGCGGTCCCGCCGGAGAGGTCGGTTACCGCGCCGCCTGCCTCGCGCACCAGCACGATGCCGGCCGCCATGTCCCACGGCTTGATCCCCCGCTCCCAGTAGGCGTCGAAACGTCCCGCAGCGATCCAGGCGAGATCGAGCGCTGCCGAGCCCGTGCGGCGGACACCGGCCACATGCTTGATCACTTCCTTGATCTCGCGCACGAACGGCACGTGGCCGGGGCGGCCGAGATGCGGGATGCCGGTGGTGACGAGGGCGTCGGATAGGTTCTTGCGGACGGCAACGCGCATGCGCCGGCGGTCGTTGAGAAAGGCGCCCTTGCCCTTTTCGGCGGTGAACATCTCGTCGGAGATCGGATTATAGATCAGGCCGGCGACGATCTGGCCCTCGCGCTCCAGCCCGATGGAGATGGCAAACAGCGGCACGCCGTGCAGGAAGTTGGTGGTGCCGTCGAGCGGATCGACGATCCAGCGGTGCGTATCATCGTCGCCGATGATCTCGCCGCGCTCCTCCATCAGGAAGCTGTAGCCGGGGCGCGCCTTCGCCAGCTCGCGGTAGATGATGTCCTCGGCCTTGTGGTCGGCGGCCGAAACGAAGTTGCCGGGTCCCTTGACCGATACCTGCAGCTGCTCCACCTCGCCGAAGTCGCGGGCGAGGCTGCGCCCCGCCTTGCGGGCGGCGGCGATCATGACGTTCATCAGCGCTGAGGCGGGCATCGACGTGATCCTTTTGGCGCCGTCGCATCAGGCGCAGGTCGCCCGACTAACCCCAGACGCCCGCGCTGGCAAGGCGCCAACCGCCGCTTCTAGAAAAGACCTGCCTTCTCGCGCCACTCGCTGGCCGCCAGCTGCGCCGCGACCTGCTGCGCCTTGGGCAGCTTGGCGACCAGCGCATCGAGCTGGGCGTCCTTGAGGCCGCCGGCCTGCGCGATGAGGCGCCACTTGGCCGCTTCCTGGGGGCTTTTTTTGACGCCGACGCCTTCGGCGTAAACGTAAGCGAGGCGGTTCTGCGCCCCTGCGAGACCCTTTTGCGCGGCCGAGCGCAGGTAAGGAATGGCCTTGGGCTCGTCTTTTGTCAGGCCAAGTCCGCGCAACAGCAATACCGCGTAGTCGAACTGCGCATCGGCCATGCCCTGTTCGGCCGCCTTGCTCAGCCAATGCGCCGCATCGAGGGCATTCGGCTTCACGCCGGCACCGTTCTGGTAAAGGCCGGCGAGATCGTACTGCGCAACCGCGATGCCCTTTTCGGCGGCATAGCGGATGTGCATGGCGGCACGGTATTCGTTCTGCGGCTTGCCATCACCCTTCAGGAAGAGGAGGCCGAGATTGTAGTTGGCGAGCGGATGGCCGGTGCGCGCCGCCTTCTCGAACAGCTCGGCAGCCTTGTTACGATCCTTTTTGACGCCGCGCCCTTCCGCGTAGAGGACGCCCAGCGCAAACGTCGCCTGCACATCGCCCAGCTCGTCGGCGCGCGCGTACCACTTCGCCGCCGTCAGCGGCTCCTTGCTGACGCCTAGTCCCTCGGCGTAGAGGCGACCCAAGAGCGTATGGCACTGCGGATCGTTGCGCTTGACGCCTTCCTCGGCGAGCTTCAGCGCCGTCATGTATTGACCCTGATCGAAGGCGATGTAGGCGGCCTCCTCACCGGTCGGCGGCGCCAGCGATTTGGCATAGGCGGCCTGCGCCGCCGTCGGTGGTACCTGGAACGTCGACGAATTCGCGGGGCTCGGTACGGGCGCCAGCTTCACGGGCTTGCCGCGCTTCGGCTTCGGCGCTTCCGTCGTCTCCATAACCCATGAGCTGGTTTCCGCGCCCGCGGGCACTGTCAGCCCCAATGCGGCGAGCAAGCCGGCGACCGCGAGCAGTGTGCCCCGCACGCTCATGCCATTGCCTCGCGCTTTTGCGCAGCTTCTGTTGCCGCCAGAGCCACCGACCGCGCCTCATCGGGAGCCTGCAGGGCATCGCTACGGACGGCGACGAAGTCAGCCCCGGCGCCCGCGAGTGCTATTGCCTCGTCGGTGGTGTCGATGTCGAAGGCAACGCAAGGTATCTCGAATATCTCTCCCCACCACGCCACGAGCTCAAGCCGGCGCGCGGCGGCGGCGGCGCGATCTTCGACGTGCGGCGGGATGCCGAAGGCGATGTAATCGGCGCCGTCCTCGGCGAGCGTCATGGCGTCATCACGCGAGCGGCCGACGTCGACGCCGACGATGTAGCGCGTGCCGAGGATGTCCCGCGCCTCTGCATAGTTGGCAGTGACGTCCTTGCTCCACGGTAGGTGAACGCCGTCGGCACGCAAAGTACGCGCAATCTGCGCGTCGCCGTCGATGAGCGCGGCGATTTCCTTGCTTTGCGCCAGCTCGACCAGCGGCCGGGCCGATTGAGCCGAAAGCGCGCCGCCCTCGCCGGCCGTGACGAGCAGCGTGGCCGCGCCAGTCGCATCGAGAATCGCCGCGAGCTGGCGCGGATCGGCGCCCGCGGTCGCGACCACGTACAATCTCGACTGAACCTCTGGCCCCATCGGCACGTTTCCTCAAGCCCCTAGGCGTGGACAGAGCCTATTAGCGGCCATTGGGGCGGAAAAGCGACGTGTTTGTGTACGTCGGCCGCAGGGCCACAAGCTCAACAACATTTCTCGTATCGGTGGAACTAACCATAAGGGAGCAACGCCTAATTCATGAGCCGCTATCTCGTCGTCACCGCCATATCTTTCACCGCTTTCAGCGCCGTCGCCCTCACGACGGTGGCCCAGGCTCAGAAGCTTCCAAGTGGAGCCTTCGAGGTTGCACAAGCCCCCGCAGATGATCCGGCCGCCTCGGGCGACGACAAAGAACGCGGCGAGGGCCGCAAAAAGCGCGATGGCGAAGGCGGCGGACGTGGACGCGGTGAAGGTGGCGGCGGCGGAGATCAAGGCCCCCCGCCGAAGGAGCCAAAGCCGCAGGCCGAGCAGGCGCAACCGCCCAAGGACAAGGATAGCGACGGCGGTGAACGCCGCGGACGCCGTGAGCGTGACGGCGACGGTGCGCCGCCCGCCAAGCAGGCCCAGCCGCCTCAACCACCGGTACCGCCTCCCGTAAAGCAAGCAGAACCAGCGGCGCCGCCAGCCCCGCCTCCAGTGCAGCAGGCACAGCCTCCGCTACCACCCCCTTCGCCTCCGGCGGCGCAGCGCGACGACAGCGGTCGTGGCGAAGGCCGCGGACGTGGCGAGCGCGATCGCGGCGAACCGCCGCCTGTCAAACAAGCGCAGCCGCCTGTATCGCCTCCTCCGGCAGCGGCGGCTCCTCCCGCGCTGCCTACACCACCAGCCGCTCAGCGCGACGACAGCGGTCGTGGCGAAGGCCGCGGACGTGGCGAGCGCGATCGCGGCGGACCGCCACCTGTCAAACAAGCGCAGCCGCCCGCATCGCCTCCTCCGGCAGCGGCGGCTCCTCCCGCGCCGCCAGGTCCGGGCACCAAAGGCGATCGCCGGCAGGTTGGCGGAGGAGCGGGCAGCATCGATGAGATCAAGCGCGGCAGACGTCAGCGCGTCGAGGACGGCGGTCGCCGCACCATCATCGAGGAACCCGGCAACCGGACCATCGTGCAGGACAAGGGCGGCCGCGCCATGATCCGGCACGACGAGGGCGAGCGTCTGCGCCGCACCTCACGCGACGTGCGCACCGAGCGCCGTGCCGACGGCGGCAACCTCACCATCGCCATTCGGCCGGGCGGCATCGAGGTGTACTCGGAGTTCGATTCCGCCGGCCGGCTGCAGCGCCGCTATCGCCGCGGACGTGACGGCCGCGAAACGAACCTCATCGACAATCGCCGCTTCCGCGGCGGCGGTCCGGTGATCCTCCTCGACCTGCGGCCGCCGGTGCTGCGCATGCCGCGCGAGCGCTACATCGTCGACTACGAGCGGGCTTCCGATCGGGACATCTACGACGCGTTGGAAGCCGGGCCGATCGAACGGCTGGATCGGGGCTATTCGCTCGAAGAGATCCGCTACAACGCCTACCTACGCGACCGCATGCGTCGCATCGACCTCGATACGGTGAACTTCGAATTCGGCGCCTGGCAGGTGCCACCGGATCAGTACCGCCGTCTTGAGCGCATCGCCAACGCGATCAACCGCGTGCTCGACCGGCGGCCCGACGAAGTGTTCCTCATCGAAGGCCACACCGACGCGGTCGGCTCTGAGATCGACAACCTCACTTTGTCGGATCGGCGCGCCGAGGAGGTGGCGATCATCCTCACCGACACGTTCGGAGTACCGCCGGAGAACCTCGTCACCCAAGGCTATGGCGAGGAATTCCTCAAAGTCCCGACGGCCGGTCCGGAACGTCTCAACCGGCGCGTTGCAGCGCGGCGCATCACGCCGCTTCTGGCCGGCAGAGCCGGCAGATGAGTAATTGCAGCCGCCCGTCACAAGCGGGCGGCTGCATCCGCGAACGAGTTGCAGCGCCGCTTTGCGCCTAAACGGCGAAGCAGAAATTATCCCAATATTCGAAGCCATTTCGCGGCGTTGCACGCAGACTGAACCGCGTCCGTCGACTTGCATAGCAACCCGACCGACTTTGAAACGGGCGTTCGCACGCGCACCACCATAGAAGGATGAAGCGCGGCAAATCGAGGCGAGATTCTGCTATAACTCGCGGCGAAACTCAGCTCAGGGAGGGCTCCCATGGCACAGCCTCTGACCGTCGCCGACCTCGAAACACGTCTTCTGGAATCCAAGAAGTTGATCGCCGCCAAATGGGGCTGGTTCCTCGCCCTCGGTATCGTCCTCATCGTCGCCGGTCTTGCCGCCATCGCCTTCCCGCTTATGGGCACCATCGCCGCCAAACTCCTGCTCGGCTGGCTGTTCCTCATCGGCGGCGTAATGATGATCCTGCATGCCTTCCAAGCGCCCGGCTGGCAGGGCTTCCTGTGGGAGTTGCTGATAGGCATTCTTTACGCCTTCGCCGGCGCCTACCTGGCCTTTTTCCCGTTCACTGGCCTCATCACCCTGGCGCTGGTGCTTTCCGTCCTGTTCATCATCGAAGGCATATTCGAGGTGATCCAGGCATTCCGCGTTCGCCCGCACGAGGGTTGGTTCTGGCTGCTGCTGAGCGGCCTCGCCGCCCTGGCCGTCGGCGTCCTCATCGCCCTCGGACTGCCGAATTCGGCGGAGTGGGCACTCGGCCTTCTTGTCGGCATCAACCTTCTATTCTCAGGTTGGAGTTATGTTTTCCTGGCGCTGGCTGGGCGGCGCGCGCACGAGGGGGCCGTGGCGACACGCTGACCCGCTGCGCTGAGGGCGCGTAGGAGCTTGTCATGAATATGCTTGGTCTGTTTCCCGTGGTGGCGCTCGGCGCCGGCCTCGCACTGAATGCTGTGACCTCGGGTCCGGACGCTCAGGCGCAGGTTACGCGGGTCGCGGAAGTGCAGCCTGCCGACGATGAGGTTCCGCCGGACATCATTGCCGTGCAGATCCGCAAGCAAGGCTACGAGTGCACCAATCCGCAGCACGCCAAGCGCGATCCGCAGGCGTCAAAGCCAGATGAGCCTGTATGGATCTTGACGTGCGACAACGCAAAGTATCGCGTCCGCCTCATCGGCAACATGGCCGACCATATCGAGAAGATGTAGGCGCTCGACATTCCCAACAAAAAAGGCGGGGCCGATGCCCCGCCTTTTCTTTTGTCAGATGGCGCGGCTCATGTGCGCCAGGGATGCGCCGGCAGGTTGGCGACGGCGACACCGACGACCTTGAGGCCGGCCTCCGCCACCTTCTCATCGTTCTCGACCGAGCTGCCGGAAACGCCGATGGCGCCAACCAGCACACCTTCTTCATCGACGATGGGCAGGCCGCCGGGGAACGTGATCAGCCCCTCGTTCGAATGCTCGATGCCATAGAGCGACTTGCCCGGTTGCGAGAGCTTGCCGATCTCGCCCGTCGGCATGCCGAAGAACACCGCGGTCTTGGCCTTCTTGATGGCGATATCAATGGAACCTACCCAGGCGTCGTCCATGCGCACGAAAGCCTTCAGGTTGGCACCGGAATCGACGACGGCGATGCACATCTGGGTCTTGAGCTTGACCGCTTCCTTACGCGCGGCCTCGACCGCCTCAAGGGCGTGTTCCATGGTTACGTGCATTGGATCTCTCTCCGCTGGTCGGGGGGCTGGTGAGGCATATGGTGAGGCATATATAGGTCGCGCCTAAGCTTGCAGAAGCGGGTAAACGACTGCGCTAGTGACGCGCCTCAATAGCGGTTCAAAGGCGTTGGACACCTCCGAACCACTCAGGCAATTCGACTTGAGTTGTATCAGGCGGCCTTCTCGAGCTGCTGGTTCCACTTGCCGAGCGCGGCCAGCGAATTCATGCGGGCGCGATGCGTGAAAGCGCGCTGGCCGGCGGCTACGTTCTCGCTCTTGCCGCCCCACGCCTTCAAGGCGGCGGCTTGCAGCGCGCGCCCGTAGGAGAAGGTGACCTTCCACGGCAGATCGCCGGCCTGGTTGATCAGCGACAGGTTCTCGGTCGCCTGCTCGTCCGACTGGCCGCCGGAAAGGAAGGCGATACCGGGAACGGCGGACGGCACGGTCGCCTTCAGGCACTTCACCGTCAGCTCGGCAACCTGCTGCGCGCTCGGCTGCTTGGGGCACTTCTGTCCGGCGATGACCATGTTCGGCTTGAGGACGATCCCCTCGAGCGCCACGCGCGCGTCGTAGAGCTCGCGGAACACCGTGCGCTGCGTCCACTCGGTGACCTCATAGCAGCGCTCGATGGTGTGGCCGGCATGGGCGCCGTCCATCAGCACTTCCGGCTCGACGATCGGCACGATGCCGGCCTCCTGGCACAGGGCGGCATAGCGGGCGAGCGCGTGTGCATTCGCCTTGATGCAGTTCCACGATGGCATCTCGTCGGTGATGGTGATGACGGCACGCCACTTGGCAAAGCGGGCGCCCAGCTTGTGATACTCGGCGAGGCGCTCGCGCAGTCCATCGAGCCCTTCCGTCACCGTCTCGATCTTGGCGTGCGGGCCGGCAAGCGGCTTGGCACCGGCGTCCACCTTGATGCCCGGAACGGCCCCGGCGGCCTTCATGACGTCCACCAGCGTGGTGCCGTCCTTGGCCTTCTGGCGAATGGTCTCGTCGTAGAGGATGACGCCGGAGACGTAGTTCTTCATGCCCTCGCCGGCGCGGAACAGCATCTCCCGATAGTCGCGGCGCGTGTCCTCGGTGGACGTGACGCCGATGGAATCGAAGCGCTTCTTGATCGTCCCGGAGCTTTCGTCGGCGGCGAGGATGCCCTTGCCGGGTGCAACGAGCGCTGCAGCGATTTTCGAAAGCTCTTCAGTCATGCGACAACCTCTCGTGGGAAGGCACCAATTCGCTGCAGAGCACTTAGCCCCAAATTGCCGTCGGGGCCAGCCCCCAAGGCCATGAATGCAGGCTTTCGCCGCACTCGCGGTCATGCATAAATGGCGCCGTCACGGGCCTTGCAAAAAGGCTGTGAATTGTGGGCGCACAACGCCCGGTGGGAGATGAACGATGCCCGCAATGGCCCTGCGCACGGCGATAATCGGAACCGCACTGGCGATCGCCGCGGCGCTCGCTCCCGCCGGCGCCGAGACGCTGCGCTTCAAGGCCGACCTTTTGCCGGTCGCCGGCAGCAAAGCTTCGGGCAGCGTCGTCGCCGACTACGACACGGCCAGCAAGAAGCTCACCTGGAGCGGCTCGTACACGGGCGTCGGCACTTACGCGACATCGGCGAGCTTTTATGGGGCGCCGACCGGGGCCCGCCGCGGTGTCGTGCGCATCCAGACCATCGACAGCCCGTTCCAGGGCTCTGCGATCCTATCTCAAGCCCAGGGCGAAGGACTTGTCGGCGGCGAATGGTCGATCGTCATTCGAACCGCTGGATTTCCCAAAGGTGAGCTGCTCGGCAAGCTGGCCCGCGGGAATTAATCCTCCCTTCTCGCGCCAGGAACTCCGGCGCTGCGTCCGACGTTGAGGCGATGAACGTTAGCGCGTCCGCTATGCTCCGGAGGCCGCGATGAGCCGTACTGCCCCGACTACCGAGACGACGAAACGGGACGTGCCGATGTCCTTCGGCAGCTTCGAAGGCGCCATGGTCGTGATGCTGCCCCGCTGTGCGGGTTGCAATTGCCGCATAGTCGCCACCGGCGTGCGCTCCGGCGCCGGCGCGATCTATTGCAGCAACCAGTGCGCCTGTCAGAGCCGCGCGCGTTCTTAGAACAGGCGCCGCTGCAGGAACTCCGCGTAGCTCTGGTTTTCCGCGTCGCCCAGGCCGACCTTATTCAATACCGCGAACGCGGCCTCGGCGTCGGCCGTCTCCATCGAGACGGTCTCCAGCTTGTCATCGCCGATCCGCAGCTTGCAGTACTCGGCTTGGCAGTTGCCCAGATCGTACAGCGTCCGCTTCTTGTCGACCCTGACGACGGCCAGGGCCGGTTGTCCGGAGACCAACGCCATCAGCGCGCTTTCCGTCAACGCGCCCCCTTGGCCGATCTCGATATCGAGGCCCAGCGGCGGAATGACGAGGTTCTCGATATCCTCAACCGGGATGGGAAACTCGGCGCTCAGCGTGCGCGCCCACTGTTCGAGCAGCTGCAACCGGCCGCGCAGCGTCTTCACCTCGAGCTTGCCCTGCCGGATCTTCACGTTGGATTCGATGTTGAGGCGCGTGACGATGTAGGTCTCGCGCCGCTCGGGATGCTTTTCGCCCTCGCCCAGCGCCGCGAAGCGGTCGCGGATCACCGAGAAGTCATCTCCGAAGCGGCGGAACTCGAAGCGCGTCACATCGGTGAATTTCATGCGCGGGTCCTCGGCTGGGCGGCAGTCTATTTGAACGCGGCGAGCGCAGTCAGCGCTTCGTCGATATCGGCGGTGGTGTGGTCGGCGGAGATCTGGAAACGGATCTCCTCCTCGCCTTTCGGCACGACGGGAAACGCGAGACCCGTCGCCAGGATGCCGCTACCGCGCAAGTGCGCGACGAGCTTGGCCGTTCGGGCGGTGTCGCGCACGAGCAGCGGCACGACCGGATGCTGGCCGTCGACCGTCTCGAGGCCGAGCGTGCGCAGACCGTCGCGGAAGCGCTGCGTCATGGCCCGCAGGTGCGCAAGCAGCCCGCGCCCCTCCTCGCTGTCGACGCGGTCCACGGCGACGCGCGCCGCCTCGGCCTCAGCAGGCGTGATCGGATTTGAGTAGATGTAGAATGGGGACGTCTCGCGCAGGTAGGAGACGATGGCGCTCGAGGCGACCACGTAGCCGCCGTTGACGCCAAAGGCCTTGCCGAGGGTGCCGATCAGAACGTCGACCTTGACGCCGCCGACGACCTCCTCCGTGCCGCGTCCCGCGGCGCCGAAGCCGCCGACACCATGCGAGTCGTCGGCGACGACGATGACGTTCTCGGCGTAGTCGGCATCGTGCTTGGCGGCGATCTGCATGATCTTGCCGAGGTCGGCGTGGTCGCCGCGCATGCTGAACACGCCGTCGGTGACGACGATCGCGCGCGCGCAGGTTTTCGACAGCGCCGCCAGATGACGGTCCAGCTCGTCGTAGTCGAGGTGGGCGTAGATGCGCTTCTCAGCCGGACGCGACAGCGAGATCGCGTTGATAATCGAGTTGTGGTTGAGCGCATCGCTGACCACCGCCGTCTTGTCCGTGATCAGCGGCGACAGCACGCCCATGACGGTGGCGTAGGCGGAGCTGAATAGCATACCGGCGGCGCGTCCGTGGAAGGCCGCCAGTCTGGTTTCGAGCTTCACGTGCGGCGCCCAGGTGCCGGATATGAAACGCACCGCGCCCGGACCGACGCCGTAGCGGCGCACCGCTTCCTCCTCCGCCTCCATGACGCGCGTGGCGAACGACATGCCGAGGTAACTATTGGAGTTCATGCGCAGGAACGGCCGCTTGCCTTCGCCGTCGATCAGAAAGCGCGGGCCCTTGCCGTCTGCGGGCGGCACGACGCCGACGGTGACGGCCTCGGCGCCTTTCAACCGGCCCGCCAGGCGCATCTCTGCCAGCTTGGCTGTCAGCAACGGGCTGAGTCTGTCGGTCGGCATGGCGCTTCTCCGCTTCTCAGCGCTCGCGGCGACGGGACGGCTTCAGCTTGTCCTCGAGGCGCGCGAGCATGTCTTGCGTCATTGCGTCGAGATCGAAGCGCGGTTGCCAATCCCAATCGGCGTGCGCCGCGCTGTCGTCGAGCGAGCGGGGCCAGCTGTCGGCAATGGCCTGGCGCACCGGGTCGACATCATAGTCGATTTCGAAGGTCGGGATGTGCTTGCGGATGGCTGCAGCGATATCCTCCGGCGTCACGCTCATCGCCGTGATGTTGTAGGCGTTGCGATAGCGCAGCCGCGACGCGTCTGCCGCCATCAGGTTGACCATCCCGGCGATGGCGTCGGGCATGTAGGCCATGTCGAGCCGCGTGTCAGCCGACAGGAAGCACGTGTAACGTCCATAGCGGATGGCGTGATAGAACATCTCCACGGCATAGTCGGTGGTGCCGCCCCCCGGCGCCGCGACGTAGGAGATGAGGCCGGGAAGGCGCAGGCCGCGCGTGTCGATGCCGAAGCGCGAGGCGTAGTAGTCGCACAACAGCTCGCCGGCGACTTTGGTCACTCCATAGATGGTCGTCGGCCGCTGCACCGCGACTTGCGGCGTCAAATCGCGCTGCGTCTCAGGCCCGAAGGCGCCGATGGAGCTGGGGAAGAACACCTGGCAGCCGTAGCCGCGCGCGACCTCGAGCACATTGTAGAGGCCGCTCATATTGACGGTCCACGCCAGTTGCGGCGCCGCCTCGGCCGAGGCGGAGAGCAGCGCGGCAAGATGGTAGATCGTTCCGACATCGTATCGGCGCACCGCCTCGTGCAGCGGGTGCGCCTCGGTGCAGTCGAGATGATCGTAGGGCGCGATCGCGGCGGCGCCACTCGGCGGTAGAGCCTTGAGGTCGGTGGCGATCACATTGTCGGCGCCGTAGCGCTCGCGCAGCGCCGGCACGAGTTCGGAGCCGATTTGGCCAAGCGCACCGGTGACCAGGATCGTTTTCATACGTATCTCCGCGCGCGATGCGCGCCACTACACCCGATAATAACCGCGATACCAATCAACGAAGCGGGGAATGCCCTCCTCGATCGGCGTGGTGGGCGCAAAGCCGACGTCGGCGACAAGGCTGCTGACGTCAGCGAAAGTCTCGGGCACGTCACCGGGTTGCAGCGGCAGGTAGTTCTTCTTGGCTTCGCGGCCCAGCGCCTTCTCGAGCACGCCGATGAACCGCATCAGCTCGACCGGTTTGTGGTTGCCGATGTTATAGATCGCGTAGGGCGCCGACGACGTGGCCGGATCGGGATGCGCGGCATTCCAATCAGGGTTGGGCTGCGGAATGCGATCGGCGGTGCGCAGCACGCCTTCGACGACATCGTCGACGTAGGTGAAGTCCCGCGCGTGATGGCCTTGATTGAACACGTCGATCGGCTCACCGGCGAGGATGTTGCGCGTGAACTTGAACAGCGCCATGTCCGGCCGTCCCCATGGACCATAGACGGTGAAGAAGCGCAGCCCCGTGACGGGCAGGCGGTAGAGGTGCGCATACGCGTGCGCCATCAGCTCGTTCGCCTTCTTCGAGGCGGCATAGATGCTCAATGGGTGGTCGACGTTCTGATGCACGCTGAACGGCATCTGCGTGTTGGCGCCGTAGACGGAGCTGGAGGACGCAAAGACGAGGTGCTCCACACCGTGGCGGCGGCAGCCTTCCAGCACGTGCAGCGTCCCGACGACATTTGAATCGATGTAGCTGTGCGGATTCTCAATGCCGAAGCGCACGCCAGCCTGGGCGCCGAGGTGGATGACCCGTTGCGGCCGCACCTGCTCAAAGAGCCGCTCCATCCCCGACCGGTCGGCGAGATCCAGCTTGTGGAAGGTAAAGCCAGGGGCACCCTGAAGCTCTGCCAGCCGCGCCTCTTTCAGATTAACGTCGTAATAGGCATTGAGATTATCGAGGGCGACGACCTCATCACCCCGATCGATGAGCGCCTTCGCGGTATGGTAACCGATGAATCCGGCCGCGCCGGTGACCAGGACACGCATGCGTCAAATTCCCTGCGTTTGGCCTAAACCCGCGTCCTGATGACGCCGGGCAATACCGCCAGCCGCGGCTAAGTGATACGCTAAACGCTGTCAAGGCGAGGTTAGACAGGGTCGTCAGGCGCGTTACGCAAGTTACGGAAACCAAACTCGACGACTTTGCTGGCCCTCGGCGGCCGCATGACGCACATCTTGGCCGCAGTTTTCAATAAGGGTTCTCTTTACCCGTGGATGTAGCTGACTGCGAATCCTGCCACCCTTCGACTTCACTGCGGCTAGGCAGACAGCAATGGTCAATTGCATTACGCGCACACGCTATTGATGGCCGCGCGCCAGCATACGTCGTGCCGCACATTCGGTCCTGGAGGGCTATAGCGTGCTGAAAGGCGTCGTCGAGACAACCCCTGCTGATCCAATCTCGTCCTACTTCAACGACCTAGGGCGTGCCCTTAGCGCCGTCAGGGTGAGCAATGCCGAGGGGCTGCCGCTCGACCTGCAGGCCGGGTTCGAATGGATCGCCGAGACCGCCCGCAGCACGCACGCCAAGGGCAACAAGGTTATCCTGATCGGCAACGGCGGCAGCGCCGCAATCGCCAGCCATCACGCCATCGAGTTCTTGAAGAACGGCGGCATCCGCGCGCTGGCGCTCAACGATCCGGCCGCCCTCACCTGCCTCAGCAACGATCTCGGCTACGCCAATGTGTTCTCCGAGCAGCTGAAAATCCAAGGTGTCCCGGGCGACATGCTGATCGCCATCTCCAGCTCCGGGCAGTCGGTCAACATCCTCAAGGCCGCTGAAGTGGCCCGCTCCCACGGCATGAAGATCGCAACGTTCAGCGGGTTCCAGCCCGACAACCTGCTACGGGGCCGCGGAGATGCAAATTTCTACGTGAATTCCAACCAATACGGCTTCGTTGAAGTGGCGCATCACGCCCTGATTCAGGCCATACTCGACATCTACGTATTCCCGCGACGCCCCGCCCCCTGACCGGCGGCACGCGGACGCGATCGACCGCAACGGAATCATCAAAGTGATGTCGGGTGGATCGACCACCGCCAACCCCGAACCGAGCCCGCGGACGCTGACGATCAGCATCAGCGGCGCGCCGGGCGTCGGCAAATCGGTACTCATCGATCAACTCCAACGCTGCATGACCGGCCTGCACCTGCGAGCTGTCAAAGGCATCTTCCCCGCTGTCTTCACCGAACCGTCTGACGTTGCCGTGCTCGTCATTGACGCGCGCGTGCCCCTGGCGGCCGAAACGCGGCAGTCGGCGGCAATCGCCCGCACGGCCGGCATCCGCCACGTCGTGCTCGCCATCAACAAGCTCGATGACGCCGGCTGGGATCGTTCCGCGTTCGAGGCGCACCAAGCCGCCTTCGCCGACTTCGCATCGAGGTTCGAGTTCAGCACCGCTATCGCCATTCCGATCTGTGCGGCGACGGGAGACAATATCGGCTCGAGCAGCACGCATACTCCGTGGTACGGCGGGCCGAGCCTGCGCGAGCATTTTGACACGCTCGACGTCGGGGATGGCGCTGCACACCTCGGCGATGATGCGGCGCAAGTGCTCAGCGAACAGTTCGCCGCGCACATCGCGTGCGTGTCCGACCAAGAGCTGCTGCCGGGCCGCGATTACAAGCTGAAGCTGGACGCGCGCGAGCTCACGGCGAGCGTCACGGCGGTGAAGTATCGCCTGGACGTCAACAGCCTGCATCGCGTGCCGGCGCGGGCGCTGGCGAAGGGCGAGATCGGCGTCTGCACGATCGCAACGCAGTCGCCGCTGACGGTCGAAGACTTCTCCCAATGCCGCCATGCCGGGCGCTTCACGCTCGGCGACCTCTATAGTGACGCCACGGTCGCCGTAGGCACCGTCGATTTTGCCCTGCGGCGTGGCATGAACATCCATTGGCAGCCGCTGACGGTGACGAAAGAGCTGCGCGCCTCGCTCAAACAGCAGCAGCCGTGCGTCGTATGGCTCACGGGTCTATCGGGGGCCGGCAAATCGACCATCGCCAATCTGGTCGAGGGATGGCTGTCGCTGCATGGCTGCCACACTTATCTGCTCGACGGAGATAACGTGCGTCACGGCCTCAACAAGGACCTTGGCTTCACGGCCGCCGATCGCGTCGAGAACATTCGCCGCGTCGGCGAGGTCGCGCGGTTGTGCGTCGACGCCGGGCTCATCGTGTTGTGCTCGTTCATCTCGCCGTTTCGCGCGGAGCGGGCGGCAGTACGGAGCCTTTTGGACGAAAACGAGTTCGTCGAGATCCACGTCACGGCGCCGCTCGATGTCTGTGAGCGTCGCGACCCGAAAGGGCTCTATGCCAAGTCCCGCGCCGGCCAGCTGCCGAACTTCACGGGCATCGATTCACCTTACGAGGAGCCCGAAGATCCCGATCTCATCCTCGACACCACCTCGGCACCGGCAGCCGAACTTGCTCAGCGCGTGGTGGCGCTGCTGCAGGAACGCGGAGTTGTCGGCACAATCGAGCCGCGCGCGCGCGCCGGCTGGGGCCTCTAATACCGGCAGAGCGCCAAGAAAGCGGCAACTCGCGGTGCGCCGTGTCTACCGGAGCACAGGGGCGAATTTTGTTCGGTCACCAATACCGTTATCGACAACTAATGACTAGATTCCGCGGAATGCGGAGAATCGACGCGATGGCAACGTGGCAACCTATGAGACGGCTAAGCGGAGCGGCATTCGTTTGCGTGCTCGCCGCGGCCGTTGCCGGCTGCTCGACCGTGTCGGGCCTCGGTGATCTGCCGCGCCCGGGATATCAGAAGGACGGCAGCTACGTCTTGAGTTCGCAGGAACAGATCGCCGGCTGCCGTGAGCTGCAGGAGCGCAAGGTCGGCTTGCAGCAACAGCTGGAGGCGCTGCCCGCTCAGGCCGTGAAGCAAATGCAGGAGTTGCCGAAGACGGTCGCCGACGCCTGGGGAAGGCTGGTGGGTTCCTCAAACCAAGGCGTGCCGGCATTGGCCGAATACAATGAGGCGAAGGCCGAGACGGCGGCGCTGAATGAGAGCATGTCGCGCAAGGGGTGCGCCGGTCCCTCGGTCGAGACCGCGGCCATCAAGCACTAACGGCGAGGCCCAGTGGCCATGCGGGCCAGGGCGCCTAGCGTGTCGGGATCCGGGCGCCAGCCGGCCGCGATGAGTTTGCCGGGATCGACCACCAACGCCCCCGCCAGCCGCTCCCACACATCCCCGCGACCGGCCAGCTTGAGCGGCAGCTCGAACAGCGGCAGCGGAAC
>JBDTOR010000011.1:0-29488 GCA_039933175.1 Hyphomicrobium sp.
CCGCGGTCAGCCGCAACACGCAGTACGACATCATGGCGACGGTCGTCGGCGGCGGATTGTCAGGTCAGGCTGGTGCCGTGCGTCACGGCATCTCGAAGGCTTTGACCTACTTCGAGCCGGACCTGCGTCCGGTCCTCAAGAAGGGCGGCTTCCTCACCCGCGACAGCCGCGTGGTCGAGCGCAAGAAGTACGGCCGCATGAAAGCCCGCCGCAGCTTCCAGTTCTCCAAGCGCTAATAGGCGCCCGGAGTTGCGAGACAACGATAGGACAGGCCGCCACGGGCGGCCTGTCGCTTTTTGGGGCCGGGAACACTTGCCCGGGCATCGCGGGGATGCCACATACGGCCGGGGTGGGAGACATGACGCTGCGGCGACCGCCGGCAGCGTTCCGACAGGCAGGGTGAGATGGACTGGCTACTGAACGACCTCAGCTACTTGCTGGGGGTCATCGCCGAAGAAGCGCAACATCTCGTCTCCATCGACTGGTATCGCCAGAACTTCGTCGCCCTCGTCAACATCATCATGATCGATTTGGTGCTGGCGGGTGACAACGCCATCATCGTTGGTCTCGCCGCATCGCGCGTCCAGAAAGAGATCCGCAGCAAGGTCATCTTCTGGGGCATCGCCGCAGCGGTTGTGCTGCGCATCTTCTTCGCTGCCATCACCGTGCAGTTGCTCGCCATCATCGGGCTGACGCTTGCCGGCGGCCTGCTGCTGCTGTGGGTGTGCTGGAAAATGTACCTGCAGATCACCACCGGCTCACACCACGCACACGCCGACGATAGCGGGGCGCCGCACACCGAGCTCGGCTTCTGGCAGGCAGTCGGCCTCATCACCGTCGCCGACGTGTCGATGTCGCTCGACAACGTGCTGGCCGTCGCCGGCGCCGCCAAGGGCTCGATCCTGGTGCTCGTCATCGGCCTTGTCGTCGCGATCATCCTGATGGCCGTGGCCTCGCACTACATCGCCAATCTCTTGGTCAAGTATCCGTGGATCACCTGGATCGGCCTGCTTATCATCCTTTGGGTGGCGGCCGGCATGATCTACCAGGGCTCGCACGAGGTGACCTGCAAGGCGTTCAACTTCGGCTGCTCGGAGACGCTGTGGCAGGGCATCGTGCACCGATTGGGCATAACTTAGCCGCTATCCCCCGCGCCGGGCGCACGGCCCTATATTGACAGCTTCGCGTGCGGCAACCTATGCCGCACAACCGCAGCTGCAGGCTGCGACGAGAGCTGAGCCATGAGCACGTCAAAGGCAAAGATCTTCATCGACGGCGAGGCCGGCACGACCGGCCTTGAAATCCGCGACCGGCTGGCGCGCGAGCCGGGCGTCGAGGTGAAGAGCATCGACCCGGCGCTGCGCAAGGACGCGGCCGCCCGCAAGGCGATGCTGCGCGACGTCGACCTTGTCGTGCTGTGCCTGCCTGACGAGGCCGCCAAGGAGACGGTAGCCCTCGCCGATGCGCTCGGCGATGAGGCGCCGCGCATCCTCGACGCTTCGACCGCGCATCGCGTGGCGCCCGATTGGGTGTACGGCTTTGCCGAGCTCGACGCACAACAGGCGGATGCGATCCACAACGCCAGGCGCGTCGCCAATCCGGGCTGCTATCCGACCGGCGCCATTGCGCTGATCCGGCCGCTCGTCGACGCCGGCATCATCCCCGCCGACTACCCCATCACCGTCAACGCCGTCTCCGGCTACTCGGGCGGCGGGCGTTCGATGATTGAGGACTACGAGGCCGGCAGGTCGCCGCCATTCGAGCTTTACGGGCTGGGCCTCGAGCACAAGCACGTCCCCGAGCTGATGCGCTACGCCGGCCTGACGCGGCGGCCCATCTTCGTGCCGTCGGTCGGCAACTTCCGGCAGGGCATGATCGTGTCGATCCCTCTGCACCTCGACACGCTGCCGGGCAAGCCCTGCCTGCGCGACCTCGAGCTGGCGCTCGATAAACACTATCGCGGTTCGGAGCTGGTCAGCGTCGCGCAGGACCCGGGCGCCAAGGCCTCGCGCCTCGGCGCCGAGGAGCTCAACGCCACCGACAAGCTGGAGCTGTTCGTCTACGGCAAATCGGAGCTGAAGCAGGCCGTGCTCGTGGCGCGGCTCGACAATCTCGGCAAGGGCGCCGCCGGCGCGGCGGTGCAGAACATCAAGCTGATGTTGGGCCTCGGCGATGCGGCCGCGCAACCCGCCGCCGTTAAGGCGCGCTCGCCCGCGTGATCGTATGCAGGTGCAGCGTGGCGGCGGCGATGACGACGGCCGCACCCGCCTGATGCGCCAGGCCCAGCTGCAGCGGCACGCCCCACACCAGCGTCCAGATACCAATCAGCATTTGCGTGAAGACGCATGCCGTCAGCAGGCCGGCCGAACCGACGATCCGCTCATCGTCCGCCGAGCGGATCAGAGCCGCCAGATGCACGAGGGCGAGCGTCACGACGGCGTAGGCGGTGATGCGATGGTCGAACTGCACCGTCGTCACGTTTTCGAAAAAGTTGAGGTACCACGGCGTCTGCATGGCGAGGCCATCGGGTATGAGCTTGCCGTCCATCAGCGGCCAGGTGTTGTACGTCAGCCCAGCCTTGAGGCCGGCGACCAGCGCGCCGAGACCCGACTGTACGAAGATGAGCACGAACAGCGCGATCGCCGTGCGTCGCTGACCTTGCGTGACGGTGCGCAACCGCACGCGATCATTGGCCGGCCCCGCTTCCAGCGCCAGCCACACGAGCAGCGATAGCAGCGCGAACGCGGTGAGCAGATGCAGCGCCAGGCGGTACTGGCTGACGTCGATGCGGTCGACGAGGCCGGACTTCACCATGTACCAGCCGATGGCGCCCTGCACGCCGCCCAGCGCAAAGACGCCGAGGCACTTCAGCGCGAAGCTCCCGCGCAGCTTGCCCATAAACCAGAAGGCGATGAAGGGTAGGGCGAAGGCGACACCGATAAAGCGGCCAAGGAAACGGTGCGCCCACTCCCACCAGTAGATCGCCTTGAACGCCTCGAGCGACATTCCGGCGTTGACGATGGCGTATTCGGGGATCGCCTTGTACTTGTCGAAGGCGGCCAGCCAGTCGGCCTCGTTCAGCGGTGGTATGGCGCCGAGCAGCGGCTGCCATTCGGTGATCGACAGCCCGCTGTCGGTCAAACGCACCGCGCCGCCGACGACGATCATGCAGAAGACGAGCGCGGCAACGAGCAGCAGCCACACGCGCACGGCGGCACTGGCCTCCGGCGCAAAAATGACGTCACCCGTGGTGGCGGAAATAGACAAAGACCCGCAGCTCCGTACTCGACACCGCGGGTGATACTGTCCGGAGCGGCAGGGATCAAGGTGCCGAACGCCGCGGTGGCCGGACCTAGCGTGTCTCAGGCCGACTGGCGGGCCGGCGTATAGCGCTTGAGCGTGTTCATCAGCGCAAACGGCACCCCCGACAGCAGCGCCTTCACATAGCGGATGTCCTGGAAGTCGCCGTTGAGCGGCAGCCGCGGCAGGGCCGTCAAGTGGCGAACATCTTCGGGATAGAGCAGCCCCTTCCGGGTGGTGACGGCCGTCTCGATCCCCAGCTCCTCGGCAATCCGGAATTCGCGCTCCCCGGCGCTGCGCTCGCAGCCGTAGGGATAGCTGAAGTGACGGCAGGGACGGCCAAGCTCTTTTTCAATACGCGCGATGCTCTCCGCCATCTGCGCCCGCGCCTCTCTCTCGCTCAGCTTGGCAAGCGCAAAATGGCCGCGCGTATGCGCTCCGATGGTGACCAGCGGATCGCGCGCCAGCTCGCGCAACTCATCCCACGACATGACGAGGTTCGCGTGTTCGGTGGCGGGATCGATGCCATGAGCCGCGGCCAGCTCGGCGACGACGGCGCGCGCCTGCGCCTCGGGCAGCGATCGCAGCCACCAATAGATTTCGTGGAACGCCGCGTCTTTCTCGGCCGACGTAGCGAGGCGGAAGTGGCGCGTTTCCCCATTCATGCACAACGTGATCTGCGGCGCTGCGCGCATCACCTTCTCGAAGGTGAGCCACCAGAAGTCGCCGCGTCCGTCGGCAAAGTCGCTCGGCACATAGATGGCAAAAGGCGCGTTGTAGCGGCGAAAAACGGGATAGGCGTAGTCGCGGTTGTCGCGATAGCCGTCATCCAGCGTGAAGCACGCGAACGGCTTCTCGCCGTCGGCGTTTTCCAGGCGCTCGCGCACTTGATCGACCGGAATGATGTCGAAGCCCGTGTCGACGACCTCGCGCACGACGTCCTCGAGGAAATCGGGCGTCACCTTGAGGATGCGATTGGGCTCGAACGCCTGCGGCGGCGACGGGTCGACATGGTGCAGCATGAAAATGACGCCGGCGCCGCGCGTATAAGGGGCAAGCAGATCGCCGGCACCGGAGTAATGGACGGCGGCCAGGGCCGTCTTGAGGAGCGCCGTCGCTCTCCTGCTCATGCTGTTCTCCCATGGCGGCTGCGCCCGGCACGCGGGCAACTACCCGATGGTCGAGCAATATGCGTTGAGGCGCATGGGCCGAGCACTAACGCGGCACTGCAAAACGCCGGTTAGGCTAATCAGGCTTTAATTCCGGCGCCCTGCCGTCGGGCTACCGTGCTGCTAAGCGGCAGGCGAACGCCGTAGGCCTGCGTGGCACTATGGGCCAGGAGCTGACGTGACGGGCAGCAGTGTTGCGAAGCAACGACCCCAGGAGGGACACCTTCAGTGCCCGCCGAACACCAAGGTTTGGACCGGAAGCAGCAAGGCTTGCGCGCGTAGAATGATGGCGTGCACGACGCCGACCGTGTCGACGCCGTGGAGATAGATGCGGGTGAAAAATCCTAGCTCTTCCTTCTCCATCCGCTCGTGGTTGCTGGTGTAGGCGTTGGCAATGCAGCTGCTGCCCGGCGTCACGCCGTCCAAGCCGCCCTCATAGAGGGGTTCCAAGGTGACCAAGAGCGTGCCCGGCCGCGTCACCTGCTGGGCTTCAACCAGCTGTTCGCCGGCGCGGACTTGACCGGCGGCGATGTAATCTTGCACCGACGTTACGACCATCGGAATGATGGCCAACGGTTTGGAGACGCAGGTTGCTTCGGCCGCCATGCCGACCTTTATCACTTGCGCTTCGAGCTGCCCGAAGCCGGCGAAGAGCGCCTTTCGTCCGGCTTCGGTGGGGATCAATAACCCGCCAGGCCGCATGACCGGACTGACAACATCGCCGACCCTGAGAATAAATTGCTCCACCCGGCCTGACACGCCGGCGTAGACAACCTTTTTGTCGATTTCGACCTGCGCTTGTTTGAGCGTCGCTTCGGCAGTGGCTTTTTGGGCCGGAAAGAGCGTGGAAACGCGCATCTCGGCCGCCTGCTTGGCAGCTTCCGCCGCCACGACCGCCCCCTTCCGCCCGTCGACTAGATTTTGCAGCCGCTCGATCTCGCGCTCCGCCACGACGCCGGCATTGCGCTGTTTGAGCTCCTGTTTGGTGTCGAGCTCATCCTGCGCCTGCTTCTGGGCGCCCTTGGCCTCGATGATCTTGCCTTCCGCAGCCGCGATGTCGGCCTGCGACACCGCCATCGAAGAATCGATTTCCACAATCTGGCGCTTGGCCACCTCGAGATCGGCTTCCTGCTTGGAGCTATCAAGCCTGAAGATGGGTGCGCCTTTCTCGATCACGTCGGTCGGAATCTTGACGTAGATCTCGGTCACGCGACCGGTCGTTTCGGGCAAAATAGGAATGGTGCGGAAAAAGGCCGTCACGCTGGTTGTGGAAGGATGGTTGTAGAAGATGATGGTGATCAGAAGAACCGTCAGCATCAGGCAGGCCGTGATGCCCCATCTCAGCTCGAACCAGACCGAATACATCGTCATCTGCCGGCGCTGCCAGTAACGCCGGAAGAGAAAGTCGGGCAGGATCGTAACGAGCGAGCAGAGAGCAACTTCCAGCATGACCTAGGCTCCCGGCTCGGGCGGCGGTTTCGCGGTCCGAGGCGCGGGGCCGGCGAGATGTGGCGCGGGCTCGGCTTCAGCCGGAGCTTCGGAACCGGACAGTTTTTCGAGTGAAGTTGCTATCCGCCCCAGGGGAGTTTGGAAGTCCGGGAGATCGACAAGCGCGAGCAGCAAACCCGCGACCCAGAAAATGTGCTGGTGCGTGAAGAGCGACAGCAGGCCCAGGACGGCCACGATCTCGAATTGGAGCTTCTTGTGCCCCATGCGCTCGGGCAGAGAGTGCAGCCGGAAAAACACGCTCCCCAGAAGGAACACTGTAGCAATGACCACAATGGTCGTGATTGTGAAAAGGATATCCGAGTCACCGGGCGCCGTCAGAAACCACGGCAGATGATGCGACGCGGCAGGGTGTTGTGCTGCGGTCAAAACGTCCCCCTGGGCCGCGCGTTCGCGGTCAACCGATATGCGTGCCACCGTTTTAGCAAATTCCAGAATGGCTGTCTTTTAAAGACTCGATTCGTGCCATGCTCGAATAGAGACCCACCTCAGGTGGCAAGCCTGCCGAGCTTCAAGCGGTCGCGCGCGCTAAGTATCAAAGACCCGTTCTTCACATCGCTCCACGCCCTCGGACGGATCTGTGGCTGTGACCCTTGGAAAGGGGTAGCGATCAGATATCGGATCAGGGAAGCGCAGCTCTGTAATTGCATACAGTACGATTGGCCCCCCCTTGGTCGGAGAGCTTCGGCAATATCGGAGGGAGTGGTTATCACACGACGTAATTGCAGGTCTCGGTCACTGCCGTTATTCAGGTGCCCACGGCGATTGCCTACGCTCAATTGCCGACCCGAGATGTCTGCTGTGGGTCAAAAGCGGAAGTCACCGAGCGCCATCGCCATGGCCAGCCGGTGATGGAAAACCGGGTGGAAGGTCCCTGCCGCTGGGCCGCCGTACGTCTAGCCGGCGCGCGCTTCGAGCGGGCCCCTGCCGGCGAACCGTGCCAAGCGCTCACGCGCCAGCTGGTTCGATTTTGAGCGCTCGAGACGGAACAGCTCGATATCGGCGACCTCGAAGCCGAGGAAGCTCCCGGGCATATCCACCGCCGTGGTGCGGCGCACGGGCTCGCTGACGATGATGCCGGCGTCGAAGCGGCCGAGGATCGCCTCGAACAGTGCGCGGGCTACGTCGTTGCGCGCCACCACGACGATGTGGTCGTAGGCCGTATCCAGCGCATCGAGCGTCAGGTTCACCTGGTCGGGATCGAGCAGCGTGTCGCGGTCGAGTACCGCCGTGCCGGCCGGGATGAAGTGCGCTCCGCTGGCCGGAATGCGCGTCACCACGTCCTCGAACTTCGCCGTGCCCTGCAGCAGCTCGTTCAAGCCCACATGCGGGTCGGCGCCCATTCTCTCGGCGATGCCGTTCCCTTCCGGGCTCCAATCGACGAGCATCACGTCGGCGCCGGCCTCGGCCATAGCCTTGACGAGTTCGATCGCCTCGGAGCCGGCATCGATCTGGTCGGTGGCGCCGGTAATCAAGGCGCGGAAGCCGCCGATGTCCTGCGGATGCGATACGAGTTGGTAAGCGAGGTCGCCGATCGATTGCACGACGTGGACACTGGTCGCATCGCGAGCGAAGGCCGCCGCCGGCGCACCCCGTGCGGCGACCGCTGCCTTGCCGGTCTTCTGCGTCATTTCCGGCGCGGCGCGGGCAGCCTTGAACAGTGCCCGGGTGATCACGATGGCGATACCGAACAGCAGCGTCGCCATGGCGACGAGCAGCGAATATTGCAGCGGCTTGGGGAAGCTCGGGACGCTGGTCGGGCGCGCCTGCGAGACGATCTGCGCCTCGATCGGTACGGCGCGGCGATCGGCGCTGACGCGGTTGGCTTCGAAGCGGGCCTGCAGGCGATCGAGCTCGGCGCGCTTCGACTTGGCGACGGCTTCGAGCTGGCGCAACTGCACCTCGTCGTTGCCGGTGCCGACCACCTGCTTCTTCATCTGGTCGAGGCTCTGGCGCACCGACGCCTCACGCGTAGCCGCGATGGAGGCGCTCTTCTCGATGCCCTCGACGATCTTGCCGACTTCGCTCTTGATCTGCCGCTGCAAACCATCAAGGTCGGCGCGCAGCTGGCGCATGCGCGGATGCGCCGGGAGCAGCGTCGCCGACAACTCGGAGAGCTGACGCTCGACGCGCACACGCTGCTGCACGAGGTTCTGGATCAGCGGCGATCGCTGCACGTCCGGCAGCGACTCGGCGTTGCCGGCGCGGACCATCTCGCGCACCGACTGCGCCCGCGCGTCCGCTTCGCTGCGGGCCGACTGCGCCTTTGTCAGCTCGGCCGTGATATCGCCGAGCTGCTGCTGGTTGAGGCCGGTGTTATTGGGGCCGCCCTTGAAAATGTTGGCTTGCCCGCGGAAGTTCTCGACCGCCTCTTCGGCTTCGGCGACTTCCTTCATCAGCTTGTCGATCTTCGGCTGCAGCGCCTGCTGCACGTCGTCGGTGGCACTGAGAGAGCGCGTCGCCAGCAGCGTCCGATAGGTCTCGGCCAGGCGGTTAGCGACCGCCGCGGCGAGCTGCGGATCGGCGGAGGTAAAGCGGATGCCGATGACGCGGCTATCCTTGGGCGAGTAGATCTCGAGACGCTTATAGAACGCCTTGAGGACGCGGTCCTGCTCGCTCTCCTCGTTGACGTTGCCGAGGTCGATGGCCTTCAGCACCCGATCGAGCTTGCTCGGCGGACGCAGCGCGCTGTTGAACTCGGGATTGGAGGCGAGCTTTTCCTCGGCAATGATCTGCAGGGCGAGATCGGGCGACTCGAGCGACCGCAGATGCGTATTGATGGCCTCCTTGTCGAGGCGCGCAGCGACCGACTCCGATGAGCGCTCGTTGTCGTCCTTGGGAACCACCACCTGGATCTGCGCTTCCGATGTATAGCGCGGCGGGAATGTCGACAGCACGCCGTAGGCGATGCCGCCGGTGACGAGGCTCAGCAGGATGAGCTTCGGTAAAGCCCGGCGCAGCGAACGCCAAACCGCAGAAATGTCGATGTCGTCGGGGGAGGCGGTATTCATGGGGACCGAGAGCCGCTCAAAGGAGACCTAACCGTTGCGTCAAATTAGAGCGCTGTCGGGTTTCAATTTCATTAAGCGTCCTGAACTCGGACGCTCACTTAGCATTTGTTAACTGGTCGGGCCCCACAGTGAACATGCGTCGAACCCATTCTCCCCGGCTGCTCACCCATGTGCATTCGCCTAGCAACGCTTCTGACTGCTGCGGCCGTCTTCCTAGGCGGCTGCGCACAGAGCGATCTTGCGGGCTTGGGCGATATGAGCGCCATCAGCAACGTGCTGCCGGTCGACGTGATCTACGACAAACCCGCGCCCGCCGCCGAGCCGGCGCAGCCGACTAACGCCGCCGCGTGGGGCGAAACCACCGTCACGACGCCGGCGCCGATCAAAGTTGCCGACTGGGGCGAGACATCCGTCTATCGCGGCGAGCCGATGGTTTCGCCGGTGCCCGTCGCCCCGCCGATGGCTGCCGGGCCGCCGCCAGGACCCATCGCCTGGGGCCCTGCCGTCGTCATGGGCGTCGGCCCGTCGGGCGGGCCAACCGGGTTCGAGCCTTACATCCTCGACACCGGCGACAAGCTGCGGGTGTTCGTCTACGGCCAGCCCAACCTTTCGCGCCTCTATACGGTCGACCAGATCGGCAACATTGCCGTTCCTCTGATCGGTTCGGTGCGCGCGCGTGGCCGCACGACGGTCGACCTTGAGCACAACATCGCCGCCAAGCTCGGCCGCGAGTTCGTCAGAGACCCGCAGGTGACGGTGGACGTCGCGCAGAACCGGCCGTTCTTCATCCTCGGCGAGGTGCGCCTCCCCGGCCAATACCCATTCGTCTCCGGAATGACCATCGAGCAGGCCGTCGCCATCGGCGGCGGCTACACCGAGCGCGCCTCGCACCGCTCGTTCCGCATCACGCGCAAACTCGGCCCCCTCGTTGACCAAATCGAAGCTCCTGCCGACTACACCTTGTGCCCGGGCGACACCCTTTTCGTCTACGAACGGTTCTTCTAGTTGCAGGTGAACATCGGGAGCGCGTGTGGCCGAGCGCTTGCGCATCATCCATTGCTTTCGCGCGCCCGTGGGCGGTCTGTTCCGGCACGTGCTCGACCTGAGCGGCGAGCAGGCCGCGCAGGGGCATGACGTCGGCTACATCATCGATTCAACGGTTTCCGACGCTCTGACCGAGCAGCGCCTCGCCCAGTCGGCGGCGCATCTCAGGCTCGGCATCACGCGCATTCCCATGGGGCGCGTTCCCGGCCCGCGAGATCTGGCGACAAGCCGCGCCGTATCCGACACCGCACGCACACTACGCGCCGACGTATTGCATGGGCACGGCGCCAAGGGCGGCGCCTTCGCCCGGCTGGCCGCACGCGAGCTGCGCGCCGACGGCCGCAACGTCGCGACCTTCTACACCCCGCACGGCGGCAGCCTGCACTACGCCCTCGCTTCGCCGCAGGGCCTTATCTACACGGCGGTCGAGAAGTTCCTCGCCCGCTACACCGATGGGCTGATCTTCGAAAGCGACTTCATCCGCCGCGTCTATAATCGGCGCATCGGCGCGGGACGCGTCCCCGAGCGCGTCATACCCAACGCGCTGCAGCCGAGTGACTTCACCCCTCACCAGCCCAATCCCGACGCCGCCGACTTCCTGTTCATCGGCGAGTTGCGCCATCTCAAAGGCGTCGACGTGCTGCTACAGGCCCTCGCCCGCATCGCCGCCTCCGCGCCAGTAAGGGCCGTTATCGTCGGCGCCGGCCCGGACGCCGCGGCCTTCAAGGCCATGGCCCGCGAGCTGCAGCTCGACGGCTTCATCGACTTCCCCGGCGCCATGCCCGCCAGGGACGCCTTTCCCCTCGGCCGTTGTCTCGTTGTCCCATCGCGGGCCGAGAGCATGCCCTATATCGTCCTGGAAGCCGCTGCGGCGGCGATGCCGCTGCTGGCGACGAACGTCGGCGGCATCCCCGAAATCGTTAATGGCACCGACACCCCGCTGATGCCGCCGGGCGACGTCGACGTGCTGGCGCAGGCCATGCAGGGGTTCCTCAGCGCCCCCGAGGCAGCAATGGCGCGCGCTTCTCGCCTCAAGGCCGCCGTCGCCGCCCGCTTCACGGTCGAGCGCGCCGGCAGCGAGGTGCTCGCGTTCTATGCCGAGCGCCTTGGCCGCTAACCTTAACTGAAAAGCTTACCGCCGGTCCGGAGCCGCACGCGGTCCGTGGCACGAAGCCTGCTTTCGTAGGGCAGTTCATTCGCGTCACAGTCACGGATCGCAATCGAAAATGCTCAACGTTGGCCACGCCTCAGTCCCGCAGACAGTTCCCCGCACCATCACCCACAAAATTCCGCGCCTCGCCGATTTCCGCGTCGAGGACAAGACGCGTCTGATGTCGATGGTGGTCATCCGCGGCGCCGTGCGCGCCTGCGACCTGGCCATCATCTGCCTGCTCGGCCTCGCCGTCGCCGTCTTCTACGTCGACGAGCCGGTAATCATCGGGAACACCGGCTACATGGCCGCCGTCGCCATGACGGCGGTCGTGACCGTCGCCGGATTCGACATGCTGGGCCTTTACTCGCAGACGGGGTTCAACTCGTTCATCCGCCAGATGCCGCGGGTGCTGCTCGCCTGGACGGCCGCCTTCGCAATGCTGCTCGCCGGCGTATTCTTCCTCAAGGTCGGCCATGACTTCTCGCGCGTCTGGTTCGCCGCCTGGTACTTCACCGGCATCGTCGTGCTGCTCGGCGAGCGCCTCATCGTGGCGAGCTTCGTCCAGCATTGGACCCGCCAGGGCCGCCTCTATCGCCGCGCCGCGATCTACGGCGGCGGCGCCATCTCCGAGAAGCTCATCAGCGAGCTCGAGATCGACGTCGACAGCGACATCCGCATCACCGGCATCTTCGATGACCGCGGCGACGATCGCGTCGATAGCATGATCGCCGGCTATCCGCGTCTCGGCGGGCTGAAGCAGCTCGTCACCTTCGCCCGCAATTCGCGCCTCGATCTCGTCATCGTCGCTCTACCGATCACCGCTGAAAAGCGCGTCGTCGAAGTCACCCGCTCGCTCGCCGTGCTCCCCGCCGAGGTGAAGCTGCCGGCGCGCGCCACCGAGCTGCGCTTCACGCCGGGCACCTACTCGCGTGTCGGCAACGTCGCGATGATCGATCTTCTGGAAAAGCCGATTGCCGACTGGGGCTCGGTCACCAAGTGGGGCTTTGACAAGATCGTCGCCACCCTGGCGCTCATTGCCCTCGCTCCCCTGATGCTCGCAGTCGCCGCCGCCATCCGGCTCGACAGCCGCGGCCCGGTGCTGTTCCGCCAGAAGCGCTATGGCTTCAACAACGAGCTGGTCGAAGTGTTCAAGTTCCGCTCGATGTACACCGACCGCTGCGATGCGAACGCGACGAAGCTCGTCACCAAGGACGATGCCCGCGTCACGCGCGTCGGCCGCTTCATCCGCAAGACCAGCATCGACGAGCTGCCGCAGCTGTTCAACGTCATCCTCGGCAACCTGTCGCTCGTGGGCCCGCGCCCGCACGCCCTCGAGGCCAAGGCGGCCGGCGACCTCTATGACGAGGTCGTCGATGGATACTTCGCTCGTCACAAAGTGAAACCGGGAATAACCGGTTGGGCACAAATCAACGGCTGGCGGGGCGAAACCGACACTCCTGAGAAGATTCAGAAGCGCGTTGAATGCGACATTTACTATATCGAGAACTGGTCGCTGCTGCTCGACACCTACATCCTGCTAAAGACCCCCTTCGCGCTGCTGAAGCACGACAACGCCTATTGAGCGGCGAGCGCCGAAGTAGAGGGTCAATGTCCGCCGCCGCAGCAGTCAGCAATCGCACGCTCGACGCGCCCCGCCCTACCAAGCGCGGCGTCGTCGCGTGGCTGGCGCTCGCCGCCGTCGCACTGACCATCGTCACGAGCGGCATCGTCTTCACCGAGCCGGCGCCGATCGACCTCCTGACGATCGGCCTGATCGTGCTGCTGCCGGTCGTCGGCCTCGTGCAATTCAATCCCGGCCTGCTTGCCTATGGCGCGCTCTGGCTGGTGGCCGGTGCCTGCGCCATGTTCGCCGCAACCTTCTCGCTCGACACGCAGCAGACGATGACGCACGTCGGCGTGACGCTCTACCTCTACGCGGCGACCTTCGTGCTGGCCGGCTTCATCGCCCACTCGCCGCGCGCCCACACCGAGCTCATCTTCAAGGCCTGGACGGTCGCCGCGCTGATCGCCGCCGCCGCCGCCCTCATCGGCTACTTCGGCCTATTACCCGGCGCCCACGATCTGTTCACCCGCTACGATCGCGCCAGCGGCACCTTCAAGGACCCCAACGTGTTCGGTCCGTTCATCATCGTGCCGATGCTCTACCTGCTCAGCTCGGCCCTCGATCGCCCGCTGCGCAGCGTGATCCTGCGGCTCGGCGTCGCCGGCGTTCTGATGCTCGCCGTTTTCTTGAGCTTCTCGCGCGGCGCCTGGATCAACCTGGCCCTGGCGCTGGTCATCTACGGCTACCTGCTGCTGGCGACGACCGCCAACGTGCGCCTGCGCCTTAAGATCGTCGGCCTGCTGGTGGTCGGCTGCGTCATGGCCGCCGGCGTCATCGTCGTCGCGGCCAGCTCCGACCAAATCGCCGACATCCTCAGCCAGCGCGCCAGCCTCGATCAATCATACGATACCGGATCGGAGGGCCGCTTCGGTGGACAGGAAAAGGCGGTGGGGCTGGTCCTCGACAATCCGCTCGGCATCGGCGCGCAAGAGTTCGTTGCCCGGCATCACCCGGAAGAAGCGCACAACGTCTATCTGACGATGCTCATGAGCGCCGGCTGGCTTGGTGGCGGGACGTACATCGTCATCGTCGCGCTGACGCTCGTCCTCGGCCTCCGCCACGCCCTGATGTCCAGCGCCACGCGACCGATCTTCCTCGTCGCCTACGCGGCCTTCGCCGCCACCGCCTTCGAGGGCATGGTCATCGACACCGACCACTGGCGGCATTTCTACGTCCTGCTCGCCATCGTGTGGGGGCTGATGACGGCTTCGGCGGCCGCTCCGGCGATTGCACGACGCGCTCCGCGCCTGCTGCGGACGCTGCAGCCATTACAGCACGTGCCGATCATGCGCCGCCGCGCAGCGATCATCGGACCGGCGCCGCACCCTGCCTGAGCGCTGCTAGCCGATAATACGCAGGTGATTGTCGAACGAGCGGCCCGGGAAGCTCGCCGACCGCAGATGCGTGTGATCGGGCTGATCGGCCTGCAGCACGCCCGTACCCGAGCTCATCGCAAACCCTGACGGCGCCAGCCCGGTGACCCCGCAGCTGTCCATCAGCTGCGTCTCGCCGACAACGACAGCGCGTTCGGTATCGACGTAGACGATGCGGCCCGCACGCGGAGCGGAAGCCGCCACGATGCGACCGTCGGGGCTCATCGCCACCGCGCCGATGTAACCCGCCAGCGCAGCGCCCATCGGCTTTGAGGGCTCGATGATGCGCAGCGGCTGGTCGAGACCGGCACAGCCAACAAGCTCAGGCGTCTCGGCGTCGGCGCCTTCCCACTGGCAGCCGAACCAAACGGCGCCGCGCGCATCCTGCGCCAGGTGGCGGATCGACAGCTTGTGCAGGCCGGCACCCTGCATGTGCTGGCTGATGAGCCGCCCGGTGGTGCTGTCGATGAAGGCGAGCGAGGGCTGCATGGAATCTAGGTTGAGCTTCTCGCGCCCCGACATTCCCGATTCCACGTGCGTTTCGATGCCGCCGTTGGCGACCGCGAGTGTCTTGCCGTCGGCCAGCAGGATCACTTCGTGCGGGCCGATGCCGTAGGTCGGCATCTCGCCGACGCGCTTGTAGCCGCCGGTCGCATCGTAGATGCCGATGAGGCCGGCGCGTGTCTCGTTGTCGTGCTCGGTGGCGTAGAGCAGCCGGCCGTCGCGCGAGAACACGCCGTGACCGTAGAAGTGGCGGTTAGCGGGCGTCGTGAACAGCACCGGCTCGCGGCGGTCTTGGATGTCGAAGGCGAGCGCGAACGACCCGGGACGGCGGGCGAATACGACCGCCTGGCCGCTGGCGCGATCGAGCGCGATGTCGTGTCCGCGGCCTTCGAGCGGCAGCTCGCGCAGCACGGCGCCATCGAGCGTCAGCACCACGACCGAATAGCTCCCGTCGGGGCGGCGGCAGGCGGCCACAAGATCGCCGGCATCGACGCCCAGCTGAGCACCGTCGTCGAGCATGCCGGCGAACGCACGCGAAGCGCTTGCCGCTGCAAAGGTGAGCGACGTGCCGATCAGGAAATGCCGCCGGTCAATCGCCATCGAGCTCATTGAACCCTATCGTTAGTCCGGCCGCCGGCGCGAGCTCGCGCCCCACCAGCTTACGGATGCCTTCGACGTGGAACCGGACCATGCGCAAATCGCGCGCGCGGTTCGGGTTGTCCTTGGCCCGCGGCAAACCTTCTACCGCGGCCGGCCCATCGCGCGCCAGCCGCTCGAACGCCGCGGTGATCCAGCGCGGTATCCAGGCCTTGTCGCTAGGAGTGCTGCGCGCCAGGCCCATGGTCTCGTACAGCGCCTTCGTCGAGGCGAGCCCCGAGGCAATGTAGCGCGCTGTGAGACCCGAGTGCGAGAAGGGCAGGCGCGGCGGCTTGTCGGGCGTCGCCACGGCCGCAATCATCGGCGCCACCTCGCGGTCCTGGATCATCTGCAGACCGGTGATGAGCGCGCGCGCGAAATCGCCGGCCGGCTCCTCCGGCGTCTTGTAGCGGGCGTCGCCCGCCGGAGGCTCGATCATGCGGCGGCGCCAGCCCGCCTCACCGTCCCACTCGGTTAGCACCTCGCGCGCCAGCGCGTTGATCGATTGGGCCATGGACAACGCCAACTTGCAGCGGTAGCGCGCGTCCTCGTCATCGCCGATGATCGGCCGCGCCTCGTCGTAGAGCAGCACCTCCAAAGCCGAGAGACCCTGCACGGCGGCACTCTTCTTGGCGAGCGTCGCCGGGTCGAGCGCCGCCGCATCACGCTTGGCCAGCAGCGCCCCCACCTGCCGTTGCGTAACGCCGCGCGGGTCGGGAGAGAAATCGAAGCGCTCGGGGCGACCGATCTGCGACATCGGACCAAAGCGCAGGAACTCCACCGCCGCCCACGCCAGCACGGTATCGGCGAAGTCCTGCTTCACCGCGGCCGCCGCTTTCTTGTTGCCGTCGCAGGCGCGCGCCATGTCTTCGGCGAGCTGACCGCTGGTGTCGGCCAGCCGCTTGAAGCGCGGCAGCACGTAGCTGTCGATGACGCGCGCGTTGAGCTTGGGAAATGACGGGGTCGCCGGCGCGGCACGCCCTGCGAGCGGCACCGCAACCACGGCGAGCAGACAGATGGCGGCAAGGCTCCGCATCATTGCCCGGTTTATCGTCATCCGATCCAGCGCCGGCCGTACAATCGCCGCTGCCCCGCGTCATTTGCCGCATGCCAAAGAACATTACCGTGACGCGATGTCATGGCCTTCCTTGGATCGCCTTGATAAAGGCTTGGCGCGGGAAAATATTCTTGACTTGCGCAGTCGGAAATCATTCAGATCGACGCCACAAAAGCCCGCCGGATAAAATGGGTGAAATAGGATGCTGAGAGCTCTCGCTGCCGCGCTGATGAGCTTGGCTGCGGCCATCGTCGCACTGCCCGCCGCGGCACAAGCCCCGACGCCTGCCGCCGTGGCCAAAACCTACGCCGACATCGCCGAGGCCGCCTACACCGATTCGCTCGAGGGAGCGCGCAAGCTCAGGGCGGCGATCGACGCGCTGATCAAGTCGCCGTCGCAGGACAGCCTCGTCGCCGCGCGCCAGGCGTGGCGCGCCGCCCGCGTATCCTACATGCAGACCGAAGCCTTCCGCTTCGGCAACAAGATCGTCGACGACTGGGAAGGCCGCGTGAACTCGTGGCCGCTCGATGAAGGCCTCATCGACTACGTGTCGCAAGAATACGTCGACCAGTCACCGGCTAACGACCTCTACGTCGCCAACGTCATCGCCAACCCGTCGATCAAGATCAACGGCGAGCCGGTCGACGCCTCGAAGATCACCAAGGAACTGCTTTCGGATAAGCTGCAGGAAGCGGGCGGCGTGGAATCGAACGTCGCCACCGGCTATCACGCCATCGAGTTTCTACTGTGGGGTCAGGATCTCAACGGCACGGGTCCGGGCGCCGGCAATCGCCCGGCAACCGACTACGACATGAAGAACTGCACTCACGGCAACTGCGATCGCCGCGCGCAATATCTCGAAGTCGCCACCGATCTGCTGATCGACGATCTCACTTTTATGGTTGCCCAATGGGGACCGGACGGCGCCGCGCGCAAGGCGGTGATGGCCGACGACGGCCGCGCCGCTCTCGCCGCCATTTTCAAGGGTCTCGGCAGCCTGTCCTACGGCGAGATGGCCGGCGAGCGCATGAAGCTCGGCCTGCTGATCCACGACCCCGAGGAAGAGCACGATTGCTTTTCCGACAACACGCACAACGCGCACTATTACGACGCGCTCGGCATCCGCAATGTCTACCTCGGCAGCTACAAGCGCCCCGACGGCTCGGTGGTATCGGGCCCCAGCCCATCCGACCTTGTGCGTGCCAAGTCGCCGGAAGCCGACACCCGCACGCGCGCGGCGCTCGATGCCACGATGAAGCAGATGGATGCCATCGTGAAGCGGGCCGAAGGCGGCGAGGCCTACGATCAGATGATTGGCGAGGGGAACGACACCGGCAACGCCCTGCTCGACCAGACGATCCAGGCGCTGATCGCCCAGTCGAAGGAGTTCGAGCGGGATATCGCCGCCCTGGAGCTGAAGTCGATACAGTTCGAGGGCTCCGACAGCCTCGACAACCCCTCCGGCGTCAGGTGACCGGGCCGGGTCCTGCGGCGAAGCGGTCACGCGCCGGGACGTCGTGCGGCATAGTTGAGCATCGGGCTCCGCAGCGGCCCGCCGTTGGCTTATAAGCGCGCATGCTCCGCAGCCACGCACCAAAGCTTTCTCCGCCTAGACTGGCCCTGCTCCTCGTCCCGGGGCTGGCGATGGCTTGTCTCGCCGCGGTGGCGGTGCGCGCCGCCGAGCCGGCGATGATCCCCAACGAGCCGGGCGAAGAGAACCCCGGCGGCCGCGCCACGACGCAGGACAGCATCAACACGCGCGAAGCATTCTCGCATTTCTCGAACGGCATCGGCTTTGAGGGCGAGGCCAAGTTCAAGGTCGGCAACGCCATCTTCCGCAAGCTATGGATCTCGGCGCCGTCGTCGACGACCAGTTCCGACGGCCTCGGCCCGCTGTACAATTCGCGCTCCTGCCAGAGCTGCCATCTGAAGGACGGTCGCGGCCACCCGCCCGTCGCGAACTTCCCCGCCGACACGGCGGAATCGATGTTTCTGCGTCTATCCATTCCGCCGCAGAACGACGAGCAGAAGCGCCTCCTTGCCGAGCATCGCGTCAACACCATCAACGAGCCGACCTACGGCGAGCAGCTGCAGAACATCGCGATCCAGGGCCTCGACAACGAAGGCCACATGCGCATCGACTATACCGAGCAGCCGGTGAAGCTCGGCGACGGCACGGCGGTCAGCCTGCGCCACCCGGCCTACAGCGTCGAGGGGCTCAAATACGGCCCGCTGCATCCACAAACGATGCTGTCGCCGCGCGTCGCGCCGCCGATGATCGGCGTTGGCTTACTGGAGGCCATCCCCGAGGATCAGATCCGCGCCTACGCCGATGCGGACGACAAGGACAAAGACGGCATCTCCGGCCGCACCAACGAGGTTTGGTCGATTGAGAAGAACAAGCCCGCACTCGGCCGCTTCGGCTGGAAGGCTGGCAAGCCGACGGTGAGCGAGCAAGCGGCGAGTGCCTTCGCCGGCGACATGGGCCTATCGACGCCGTTGGTGCCCAATCCAGCGGGCGACTGCACGAAGGCACAGCCGGCCTGCCTCAATGCCCCCAACGGCAACACCGAGCGTGACGGCGGCTTCGAAGTCAGCCCCAAGCTTTTCGATCACGTGGTGTTCTATTCGCAGAACCTCGCGGTGCCGCCGCGCCGCAACGCAAATGATCCCGAGGTCGCGCGCGGCAAGGCGCTGTTCTACGCGCTTCGTTGCGAGAGCTGCCACACGCCCTCCTTCACCACAGGGCCCGTGAAGGATCAGCCGCATCTCTCAAATCAAAAAGTCTGGCCCTACTCGGATCTGCTGCTGCACGACATGGGCGACGGTCTCGCCGACAACCGGCCGGAAGGCGTCGCCGACGGGCACGAATGGCGCACGGCACCGCTGTGGGGCATAGGTCTTACCAAGCTTGTCAGCGGGCACACTCTGTTCTTGCACGACGGGCGTGCGCGCAACCTCGAGGAAGCGATCCTATGGCATGGGGGCGAGGCGCAGGCCGCGCGCGACGGCTATGCGGCACTGTCGAAGGCGGATCGCGAGGCGCTGATCAAATTCGTGGAGTCGCTGTGACGAACAAACGTTGGCGCCGCGCACGGGGGTGCGCGCTCGCGGTCGTGATCCTTGCTTTGCCTTCGGTTGCCCGGCCGGCCGTCGCCTTCGACGACGCTGCACTGGCGCGCCAGGCGTACGACGGCATTATTCTGCCGGGCTATGCCCGCTTCGCCGACACCTCGCGCAAGTTTGCCGATGCGGCAGAGGCACTATGCAAAGCGCCTTCACCGGCGGCGCTCGATGCCGCGCGCGCCGCGGCACGCGCGACGCTCCTCGCCTGGGGCCGCATCGAGCCGGTGCGCTTCGGCCCCATCACTCAGCAGCAGCGGCTCGAGCGCCTGCTGTTCTACCCCGACCCGCACGGCATAGCCGCCAAGCAAATCGCTAAGCTACTGGCCAAGAGCGATGTGGCCGATATCGAGCCCGAGAAGCTGGCCGGCGCCAGCATCGCCGTGCAGGGCTTCGGCGCGGTAGACGCCGCGCTCTACGGCAAGGGGGCGGAAACCCTCGCCACAGCTTCGCCCGAAGCGTCCTTCCGCTGCCGCTACGTACACACCCTGGCCGTCGACATCGCGCAGATCGCCTCGCAGGCGCAAGCCGCGTGGGCCGGCGATTACAAGCAGACGTGGCTCGTCCCCGGCGGCGGCAACAAGACATATCTGACGGGGAAAGAGACGACGCAGGCGCTGTACCGCGCCTACGTTACGGAGATTGAAGTGATCCTCACGCAGCGGTTAGCGCCTGCATTGGGCGGCGATACCAAGCCGGCCGGGCCGCTGCTGCCCAATAGCGGCTTAGGGCTGGCGTTCATTCTCGCCAATGTCGAAGGCGAGCGCGACATCCTCGGCGACCAGGGCTTCCTCGCCGATGATCTGGCGACCACTGACAAGGAGCTGTCGGCGATCGCCATCCTCGGCAGCGTCGCCACCGACCTCGGCTTCGCCATCCGTGCCGGCGAAGCGGCGGCGGCGATGGCGCCCAACGCGCTCGCCGATGCCCAGGCGCGCGAGCGCCTGGGACCGATGCAGTTGTCGCTTAAGAACGCCGAGGAGACGGGGCGTGCGGCGCTCGGCGACCTCACCGGGCAGACGCTCGGCTTCAACTCCCTCGACGGCGACTAGACGCCTAGTCCGCGGCGGCGGCCGTCTTCTTGGCGAGGAACTTGCCCGACATGTCGATCACCTGCTGCGTGTCATTCGCGGTCGGCAGGCGCATGACCTCCTTCGCATCGAGATCGAAGCGATTGAGATCGACCATGCGCAGCGTCTGGTCGTCGTAGCTCTTGTAGTACATGCGCAGGTTCTGCGGATCGCGCATCACCGTGAAGATCGTCTGGTCGGCGTGCACGCCGCCCTTCGGATCCGTCGTGCGGGCGATGCCATAAGGGATGTCGAAATTGTTGAGGAGGTGGAAGCCGGTGAATATGCCCGCCTTGGCGTCGGCCACGGGGAAGGCCGTGGCGCTGAACACAGCGGCGCGGACAAAGCGCGACGGCGGCGTGAAGTCGCCCGGCAGCCCGAGCATACCGGCACCCATGCCGAACGCCTGCAGCGTATCGCCGTCGAGTTTCACCGGCGGCACGTCGCGCGGGTTGAGCGCGATGTAGTTGCGCAGGTTGGTCATGTGCCAGTCGAACGAGGGAGAATTGGTGAGTACGCCGATCGGGTTGTCGGTGACGACGAGCTTGCCGCCGAGGGGCTCGATGACGAGGGCCTTGCCGCTCTTGTCGTAGACGATCCAGTGGAACGGCTGCACCGTCGGTGGCCAGCCGGGAAGCAGCGTCGGCGCTACGGCGACCTCGCCGCTCTCGACGGCGGCGCGCACCTCTTCGACGGTCGCGAACGAAGTCAGTATCCAGTTGGAGAAGTCGATCGACGACATCGACTTACCCTGATTGTCGGCCGTCGTCGGCGTGTACTCCGCCATGGTCGGGAAATAAAATGCACCGACGGCGAGTCCCTTCTCGTTGACACCGTCCATGATGCCGAGATTGCCGAACACGATGGCGCCCAGTGCGCCGTACTTCGCCGTCCACTTCTTGCCTTCGCCCAGCGGCGTCATGCCGGTGAAGCCGTAGCCGCGCGGCACGACAGCGAAATCGATGGCGAGCTGGATGCCGAACTCGACGGTGCGACCGTGCACGATCGAGCCGTCGGCGTTGCGCAGCATGATGCCGGTGCAGGCGCTAGCGGTCTGCGCAGCGGCGAAGGTCAGCATCGCGGCAGCCGCGGCGGCCCGGAAAAGCGTTGAATGGCGTTGCATGGCTTGGCTCCCAGGCCGGCATTGGGGGGCGCCGGTAGGGCCAAAACCTACCCAAGTCGGCTTCAAATCGGCTTAGGAAGATCAATCAACTTGTCCCTGAGGGCGCGATCCGGCCGAGTTTTGGGCCGTTTGGCAGCAATCGCCTCGACGTTGGGCAGAAAGCCGGGCGTGTTGCGGATATGCCACGCAACTCCAGGTTACGATCTTCCCGCCGGGAGAACCGCAGAGCAAATCGAAGGCCCCGGCTGAGCAAGACCTAGGGGAGCTTCAAAATGGACATCGTGACGGCATTGGCACTTAGCATCGGCCTGCTCGGGGGCGTTGCGACTTATCTCTATCTTTCCGATCCGCTCGTTCTCGGACTGCAGATCTGGGCGGCCTTCATCGCGTGGGCGAGCTTCTATCACTGCGGTGGCAAGGTGCAGGGCTTCATCTCCAGCGTCCTCGCCAACCTGTGGGGCATCGTCATGGCGACGCTCACGCTGCTGGCGATCTCGCGTCTGGGGTTTGCTGACCAGCTCGGCCTGCCGGTCTGGGCCGGCATCTGCGTCGCCGTCGGCGTCGCGGTGATGATCCTCGGCGCCAAGATCCCGATCTTCTCGGCGATCCCGGCGACTGTCTACGGCTACGCGTGCACCGTCGCGCTGACGCTGTTGACGGCTGACGGCCTCGCCAACCTTAGCTTGCCAACGCTGGCCAACCCGGCGGCGATTATCGCGCTGTCGATGATCGGCGGCAACATCTTCGGTCTCGTCTCGGAAGCGCTCGCTGGCCTTCTGGCTCGCAAAGCGTAGGAACCGGCGCAACGCTGCCGGGCTCATTTGCTCGACAGCGTTGCACGGTCCACACAACCGTCATGGCCGCGCAGGCGGCCATCCACGCAATTGTCCACGAGCGTTGTGGGAGGGTATTGGGCCGAGTTGGCCGCCCCGCATGAAACCCTCGTTGGATGTTCTGCTGAAGCTGGCGTGGATGGCCGCCTTCGCGGCCATGACGTGGAGAAGTGCGCTAACGTCAGGGATGGCGGCTGCGGTAGCGGCGGATCAGCGCGTTGGTCGAAGCGTCGTGCGCCAGCTTCGGCTCGGCTGCGCTTTCGAATTCGCCGATGATCTTCTTGGCCAGCACCTTGCCGAGTTCGACGCCCCACTGGTCGAACGATCCGATCCCCCAAATGACACCCTGCACGAACACCGAGTGCTCGTAGAGCGCTATCAAAGCTCCTAGCGAACGCGGATCGAGCCGTTCGGAAAGGATAATGTTGCTTGGCCGGTTGCCCTCCATCACACGGAAGGGAACGTCGGCCGCTGCCACGCCGTCGGCCGCGACTTCCTCGGCGCTCTTGCCGAATGCCAGGCCCTCCGCCTGCGCGAACAGGTTAGCCATCAGCAGGTCGTGCGTTTCGGTGAGCGGGCTCATCGGCTCCAGCACGCCGATGAAATCGGCCGGCACGAGGCGCGTGCCCTGGTGCAGCAGCTGGTAGAAAGAGTGCTGGCCGTCGGTGCCAGGCTCGCCCCATAGGATCGGTCCGGTGTGATAGTCGACGCGGCGGCGCGTGAGATCGACCGATTTGCCGCTGCTCTCCATCTGTAATTGCTGCAGGTAGGCCGGGAGCCGCGCCAGGTTCTGCGCGTAAGGCAGGATTGCCAGCGTCTCGGCGCCGAAGAAATCGGCGTACCAGACGCTGAGCAGACCCAGCAGCACCGGCAGGTTCTTGTCGGGCGGCGCGATGCGGAAGTGCACGTCCATGGCGTAAAAGCCATCGAGCATGGCGCGGAAGTTCTCTGGCCCGATGGCGAGCATGGTCGACAGGCCGATGGCCGAATCCATCGAGTAGCGGCCGCCGACCCAATCCCAGAACTCGAACATGTTGGCGGTGTCGATGCCGAAGGCGCGCACCCCGGCGGCATTGGTCGACACGGCGACGAAGTGCTTGGCGACGGCGCTCTCCTCGCCCAGCGCCTGCAGCAGCCAGGCACGCGCCACGTCGGCATTGCTCATCGTCTCGAGCGTGGTGAACGTCTTGGAGGAGACGACGAACAGCGTCTCGGCCGGATCGAGATCGTGCGTAGCCTCGGTGAAGGCGGCGCCGTCGACGTTGGAAACGAAGCGGAAGCGCAGGTTGCGGTCGCTGTACGGGCGCAGCGCCAGATAGGCCATCTCGGGCCCGAGGTACGAGCCGCCAATTCCGAGGTTGACGATGTTGCGGATGCGCCTGCCGGTGTGGCCCTTCCATTCGCCGGAACGCACGCGCTGCGCAAACTCCGCCATGCGGCCCAGCACGGCGTGCACATCCGGCACGACGTTGCGGCCGTCCACTTCGATCACCGCGTCGGCCGGCGCGCGCAAGGCGGTGTGCAGCACGGCGCGGTTCTCGGTGACATTGACCTTGTCGCCGCGGAACATGGCGTCGCGCCTGGCGCCAAGACCGCGCTCCTCGGCGAGTTGCGCCAGCAGCGCCACGGTCTCCGGCGTGATGCGGTTCTTCGAATAGTCGAGGATCAAGCCGCCGCCCTCGGCGGTGAACCGCTCGGCCCGCTGCGGATCATCCGCGAACAGCGTGCGCAGGCTCACGTCCTTGATCTTCGCGTGGTGCACGGCCAACGCCTGCCACGTGGCGCTGGCGGTGAGCGGCGCCTCGGTCGTGTCGCGGCTCATCATGTATCCCTATGCCAGCGCTTTGCTCTTGCTGCTGATCGATCCGAGCAGATCCTGCCAGGAGGCGACGAACGCCTTGGCGCCGTCGGATTGCAGTTGCTGAGCCAGCGCGTTGACGTCGACGCCGGTTTCCTCGTGTGCGGCGAGCACGGCGTCGCAATCGCCACCCGATGCCGGCAGCACACCGTCAAGCGTGCCGTGATCGGCGAAGGCGCGCAGCGTCTCCTCGGGCATGGTGTTGACCGTATTGGGCGCCGCCAGCCCTTCGACGTACAGCGTGTCGGTGGCGCGCTTGTCCTTACTCGACGTGCTGGCGAACAGCAGCCGCTGCGGGCGCGCGCCGGCGTTCTCCAGCCGCTGCCAGCGGTCGGACGCGATGAGATCGCGATAGGCTCGGTAGGCGTGCTGGCCGACGGCGACGCCGAGCTTGTTCTTCAAATCATCCGGCACCTTTTCGACGACGGCGCGGTCCCAGCGGCTGATGAACACCGACGCAACCGAGCGCACGTCCGGATCGATCCCAGCTTCGACGCGCTTTTCCAGGCCGCGCATGTAAGCATCGGAGGCGGCCAGATAGTCAGCGGTCGAGAACAGGAGGGTCACGTTGACGGGCACGCCGGCGAAGGTCGCCGCCTCGATGGCGGGCAGGCCCTCGCGCGTGCCGGGGATCTTGATGAACAGATTCGGCTTGCCGGCCTTGGCGTAGAGACGCTTGGCCTCGGCAATGGTCGCCTGCGTGTCGTAGGCGAGCAGCGGCGAGACTTCGAGCGACACGAAGCCGTCGACACCGGCCGTGCGCTTATACACGGGCAAGAACAGGTCGGCGGCGCGCGACAGGTCTTCCAGCGCCAGGTCGAAGAACAGCGCTTCGTCAGACAAGCCCTTGAGCAGCAGCGTCTCGATCGCGGCGTCGTAGTCGGATCCCTTGCCGATCGCCTTCTCGAAGATCGTCGGGTTCGACGTGAGGCCCGTGACCGACAGCTCGGCGATCATCTTGGCCAATCGCCCGCTGTCGAGCATGTCGCGGGTGATGTCGTCGATCCACAGGCTCTGGCCGGCGTCGTGCAGCTGTTGTGTCGCCTTCACGGCGTTCTCCAATCATCGTCTCGGGCGGGTAGCGCCCTCAATCTAACGTCTCGGCAGGGGAGAAAATCTAGCGGATGCAGGCGACAAATCGAAGCGCAGCGCCGTTCACAGCATCTCCGGCTTGAACAGGCGCCGGTAGCGGCGGGTGTTGGCGCCGGAGATCATAAACTCGCCTTCGCCGCGGTAGTGCAGCGTGCGCGGATACTGCGGGGATTGCGCCACGTGGGCCTTCACGACCTCCCACACGAACAGGCTATATTTGTTGACCAGGCCGGCATCGTACAGCCGGCATTCGAAGTTGGCGTAGCACTCCGAAATCAGCGGCGCCACGACTTTTGCGCCCCGCTCGGCGGTAAGCCCGAACTTGGCGAATTTGTCGGTGTCGCGACCCGAGCAATTGCCGATGCCGACCACCTTGGCGGCCATATCGGCCGTCGGCAGATTAATCACGCATTCCTTGGATTTGCGCACCAGCTCGCGGCTGTGGTTCTCGCTCCAGATATAGCAGCCGACCAGCGAGGGCTCGAACTCCATGATCATGTGCCAGCCCATCGTCATGATGTTGGCCTCGCCCTTGTGGGCGGAGCTGACCAGCACAATCGGCCCCGGCTCGAGGAAGCGGCGAACGTTGGCGACAGGAAAGTCCTGCTTGGAATAGCGCTTGGCGGACATCGGATCGGCTCCTGCTGACCAGAACGCCCGAGACCTGTTAGCGTTCACGCTTAGGACCAGAAGGCCTTCACCTTGTCGGCCTCTTGCACGGCGCGGTCGTAGCCGAGCTTCATCGCCGGGGCGATCTCCTCCGGCGAGACGAGGTTGACCTTGCCGGGGTTGGCAGAGATCAGCAGCGCCTTGGTGCCGGCGGTTTCCAGGTCCTTGATTTCCTGCAGGATGGTATTGGGCATGCTGGAGAAGCGCGGCCCGCTCCCGGGCAATCCGTCGGTCAGGGACACCACGATGGCGCGCTTGGCTCCCGCCGCGAGATCGGAGTGCGTGCTGGACGGGCTCATGCCGCCGTCCATGCAGACGCGGTCGCCTACCCACGTGGGTCCGAAAATGCCCGGCAGCGACATGCTGGATGAGACCGCGTGCGAGACGTGCACGTTGGAGTTGGACGACACGACCAGACGCTCGCCCGTGTAGCAGTCCATGGTGGTGGCGTGGAAAATGTCGCTCGGCCAGTGCACGTTGCCGGTCAGCGCGATGACCATATCCTGCAGCTTACCCACGGACGGATTGCGCGCCGCCATGGCACCGCGGCCGATGGCCCGGATGGTCTCCAGGCTCGAGTTGGTCGCCGAGTTGCACAGGTCGTGCGCGCGGATCTGACTGGGGTTCGGTGTCGGCGTCGGCACCAGCGCGCCCAATAGTTTGGGGAAGGCGCCGAAGAAATCGAAATCGCGGGTCAGTTTTGCCAAATGGCCACCGGCAATGGTGCTGCCGACGACCGACCCGGCCGAAGTGCCGATGATCACATCCGGCATCTCGTAGCCAACGCCGTTCTCATGCAAGCCGTGCATGAAGCCGAGCATCCATGCCGCGAAATATTCCCCGCCGCCGCCGAGCACCAACGCGCGGTCCTTGCCCTTGCCGAGCGAAGGGTTGGCGGGCATGGGGATGGCAAGGCCGTCGTTGAACGGCACGTCAGCGTGCGGCACGTCGCCCCCAGCAGCAGCCGATTGCGCGGGTGCCGGTATGGCGGAAGCGGCCAGAAGGGCGGTTGTCGCCACCATCAAATCGCGGCGCGCGATTTGGACGGTTGCACCTTGTTGTTGGTCCTGCTGCATGCTCGCCCCGGCCGGTTGTTCGTCAGGTGGCGGATCATGCAGGCTGTGCGCTAACAAAGCCCGAAGGACGCCGCGGCCGCTATACAAGAGGCGGATTCCGCGGCGGATGGCGGCAGGCCGAGGGGTTTTCCTCATGGGCGGTTAAGGGCAAGATCGCGCCACTTCCCCTACCCGAACCAGCGCAGGATCAGAACCATGGAATATCGCCGTCTCGGCGCATCTGGATTCAACGTGCCCGTATTAAGCTTTGGCACCGGCACCTTCGGCGGCAAAGGCCAGCTGTTCGCCGCCTGGGGCGCCACCGACACGGCCGAGGCGCGACGGCTGCTCGACATTTGCCTCGACGCCGGCGTCTCCATGTTCGACACGGCCGACATCTATTCCGCCGGCGAGTCCGAACGCATCCTCGGCGAAGCGATGAAGGGCAAGCGCGACCGCTCGATCGTGTCGACCAAGGCCACGTTCCGCTTTAACGACGAACCCAACAACGTCGGCTCCTCGCGCCAGCACCTCCTGGCAACCGTCGACGCACAGCTGAAGCGCCTGCAAACCGACTACATCGATCTGTTCCAGCTGCACGGCTTCGACGCAATGACGCCGCCCGAAGAGGTGCTGTCGACCCTCGATACGCTCGTCCGCGCCGGCAAGATCCGCTACGTCGGGGTATCGAACTTCTCGGGCTGGCACATTTCCAAGGCGCTCGGCGTCGCCGACAAGTACGGCTATCCGCGCTACGTCGCCAACCAGACCTACTACTCGCTGATCGGCCGCGAGTACGAATGGGAGCTGATGCCGCTCGGCCTCGAGGAAGGTATCGGCGCCGTCGTGTGGAGCCCGCTGGGGTGGGGACGCCTCACCGGCAAGATCCGCCGCGGCACCGGCATTCCCAAGGACAGCCGCCTGCACGGCTCGGCCGAATGGGGGCCGCAGGTCGACGACGAGTATCTGTTCAAGGTCGTCGACGCGCTCGACGAGGTGGCCAAGGAGACCGGCAAGACCATCCCGCAGATCGCGCTCAACTGGCTGCTGCAGCGGCCGACGGTATCGACCGTCGTCGTCGGCGCGCGCAACGAGGAGCAGCTGAAGCAGAACCTCGGCGCTGTAGGGTGGAACCTCACGAAGGAGCAGATCGCCAAGCTCGACAAGGCGAGCGAAGTGCCGCTGATCTATCCCTACTGGCACCAGCGAGGTTTCGCCGAGCGAAATCCGCCGCCGGTGTGAGTGCACGGAAATGCAGAGGAGGAGCGCAGTTAAGCGCTCCCCCTGTTTTGTTCAGGCCGCCGATCGGCGAGCAGCTTTGTAGCGCGCTGCCGCATGATTGAGCGACAGGTTCGGCCCAAGCGCTGCGCGTGCCTCCTCGAAGCGCTGCCAGTCGCCGGCATTCGGCAGCGCCGGGATGGTCACCAACTCACCCTGATCCAACCCGGCGAGCGCGGCGTCGACCATCTCTCCCGCCTCCATCACAATTTCAGCAGGCAGCCCTGCGGGGTCGATGCCCGAGCGTGCCCAGATCTCTGTGCGCGTGGCGCCGGGCAATACCGCCTGTACGCTGACGCCGGTATCAGCAAGCTCGGCGTTCAACGTCTGGGTCAGCGCCAGCACGTAAGCCTTGGACGCCGAGTAGGTGGCGTTAAAGCGTTCCGGCGCCAGGGCGAGGACCGAGGAGACGTTGACGATCGTTCCCTTGCCGCGCGCCGAAAAGCTCTTAGCTGCAACAGCAGCCAAGTGGGTCAGCGCGGTGATGTTGAGCTTGATGATCTCGTCGACCGACTTGAGGTCGTGGTCTGCGAGCTTGCCGTTGGCCGCGATGCCGGCATTGTTGACGAGCAGCGTGAGCTGCGGATCCGATGCCAGCTTTTGCTCGACCTTCTGCAGGTCGGTGTCCTTCGTGAGATCGGCCTGCAGCACCTCGACAGCGCGCCCGGTCTCCGCGGTAAGCCGCGCGGCCAGCTCTTGCAGCTGCTTGCCGTTGCGCGCAACGACGACGAGGTCGTAGCCGCGCTTGGCTAGGCGATCGGCGTAAACGGCGCCGATGCCGGTCGATGCGCCTGTAACGAGCGCCTTTCCTTTGCTGGTGGTCGCCATGGGAGGTCTCCTTCGCTGATCGCCGGCCGACCGCCGGCTCGTTTAAATTATGTTCGTCATATATAAGCGCAAGCGGCAGCGGCAAGGGAGGACATTCCGCCGCTGACGCTTAAGCGGGGGTCAACGTCTTGCGCGCCGCCAGCAGCACCTCGTCGGAAACCGCATGGCCCTTGGTGGCGCGC
>JBDTOR010000012.1:0-28187 GCA_039933175.1 Hyphomicrobium sp.
TCATCGGTCTGTTCGACGCCGGCGGCGCCCGCATCCAGGAGGGCGTCGACGCGCTTGGCGGCTATGGCGAGGTGTTCACCCGCAACGTGATGGCTTCCGGCGTTATCCCGCAAATATCGGTCATCATGGGCCCGTGCGCCGGAGGCGACGTTTATTCGCCGGCCATGACCGACTTCATCTTCATGGTGAAGGACACGAGCTACATGTTCGTCACCGGCCCCGACGTGGTGAAGACGGTGACCAACGAGACCGTCACGGCCGAGGAGCTTGGCGGCGCCAAGGTCCACACCACGAAGTCCTCGATCGCCGACGGCGCCTATGAGAACGACGTCGAGGCGCTGCTGCAGATGCGCCGCCTGATGGACTTCCTGCCGTCCAACAACAAGTCCGGCGTTCCCTCGCTGCCGACCTCCGACAGCGCCGAGCGCGTGGATTACTCGCTCGATACGCTCATTCCGGACAATCCCAACAAGCCGTACGACATCAAGGAGCTGATCCTCAAGGTCGTCGACGAGGCGGACTTCCTCGAGATCCAGGAAGCCTACGCCCGCAACATAGTCACCGGCTTTGCCCGCATGGAAGGGCGCACGATCGGCATCGTCGCCAACCAGCCGATGGTGCTCGCCGGCGTGCTCGACTCTGACGCCTCGCGCAAAGCCGCCCGCTTTGTGCGCTTCTGCGACTGTTTCGAGATCCCGATCGTGACCTTCGTCGACGTGCCGGGCTTCCTGCCGGGCACCGCGCAGGAGTACGGCGGCCTGATCAAGCACGGCGCCAAGCTGCTGTTCGCCTTCGCCGAGGCGACCGTGCCGAAGATCACCGTCATCACCCGCAAGGCTTACGGCGGCGCCTACGACGTGATGAGCTCCAAGCACATCCGCGGCGACGTCAACTATGCCTGGCCGACGGCCGAGATCGCGGTGATGGGCGCCAAGGGCGCCGTCGAGATTCTCTACAGGGCAGACTTAGGCGACCCGGAAAAGATCAAGGCGCGGATCGACGAGTATCAGAAGCGGTTCGCCAATCCGTTCGTCGCCGCCGAGCGCGGTTACATCGACGAGGTGATCCTGCCGCACGGTACGCGCCGGCGCGTCTGCCGGGCGCTCAACATGCTGCGTAACAAGACCCTCGAAAACCCCTGGAAGAAGCACGACAACATCCCCCTCTAGGGGCTCTGGGTTCACCGGCGCCTTCATTTTAAGAGCGTGCCATGCGACCGCACTGCCGCTTATTCGTCGGGTTGGTGCTCCTGCTTTTCGGAATACCTGCCCATGGCGCGACAGTCGGACCGGGTGGCGCGGGGGTATGCGAGCTAAAGCTCGAGGGCCCGATCGAGGCGGGAGACAGCGAAAAGCTGACTGCCGCCCTCAATGCCCTGGGGGCCTCCGGCGGCTTTGACAGCCGTAACGTGAGCTTGTGTCTCAACAGCCTCGGCGGCAACTACGACGAAGCGCTGAAGCTGATGACGACACTCCTCAGCTTCACCAACGTGGCCACTGTCGTTGACGCTGGTGCCGAATGCTACTCGGCCTGCGCCTTTCTGTTCCTCGCCGGCAATGCGCAAAGGTCCGAGGACGGCGAGCTAGCGCCCAATCGTACTCTCGACGTGCGCGGGACGCTCGGCTTCCACGCGCCTTACCTGCAGACAGGCACCGGCACGGACGTAGCGTCGGCGACAATCGAGAACTTTCGGCGCGGCGTCAGCGCGATCGCCAAGATGCTGGAGATCGACCGCCGCGAGCTTATCCCGCGCGGCCTCCTGGCTAAGGCGCTGCAGGTGAGGTCGAATGAGCTCCTCTACGTCGATACCATCGAAAAGGTAGGCGTCTGGTCGATCAAGCTGAAGGGGTTCAAGCCGCCGACGGCAGTAAGCGCCCGGATGCTCGATCAGGCGTGCCGCAACAAGGATATGTGGACGAACTTCTCGCATACGGTTCTCGGGCGCCCGGCCGATGACCCGGAAGACCTGCACGGTCTGCGGCAGTCCGACTTTCCCGAGATCCGGGGATCGGACGAGCCGATCACGCTAGCTCAGGGGCGGTATCATCAAGTACTCGACCTGTTCGGCTACGAGGCGACCAACGTGTGCGTCATCGATTTATTCTTCGACGGGAAGGCCCTGTTCCTTTCACTTTCGATGGTGTCGGCCGATCAACCGCCTACACAGCCCAGCGAATTTGGCGAGCAGGTATTGGCGCGAGTGAATGATCCGCAGAGTCTTGAGGTCATCTCGGCGCCGCTCTGGTATGTGTTTTCACCTGATACGGCCCTCATGAGCCTCGCCCGGCCCGGACCCGGCGAGGGTACAAAGTGAAATTTGAGCCGAGCACGAGTGCTATGAAAAGATTTCTCGCGGCATTGATCGCTTTCGGGATGGCCGCGCCTGCGCTCGCCGGCGACAACGATCCGCCCTCGCTCTGCTATGAGGACATTGGCTGCGTGCAGGATCGCAATATCCCTACACGCGACGCCGAGAAGCTCGGCTGTGATCAGCTCTGGACCGTGCGCAACGGCATCTATGCCTGGCGCGGTTACTGCTTCAAGACGGGCCGCGGCAAGCAAGAGTTCACCAATGACGGCTGCACCTACGACGACCAGGATCAGGTACCGCTTAACGATTATGAGCGCGCCAACATCAAGCTGATCCAGTCCATCGAGAAGCGCCGCGGCTGCTGATTTGCGGCCCATTCGATCGTAGAATCGCCCTCCCGCGCGGCGCTGCCGGCACATGAACGACAGCTGTAGCCACCGTTCAGAACGAGTTCAAAGCGCCGGCGCCATTCTCCGCCTCATCGAACAACGTCGCTCCGGGTGGTGCGACGAAAACCGAGGAAGAGGTGGACCATGAACAAGATCATTCTCGCGACTGCTACGGCTCTCATCGCCACGACCGTCGTGGCTTCCGCCGCCAGCATCAGCGACCGCCAGGATTATCAGGCCGATCGCATCGAGCAGGGCCGCAAGACCGGCAAGATCACCTGGACCGAAGGCCTGAAGCTGCGCGCCGAGCAGAAGCGTATCGCCAACAAGGAAGACCAGTACAAGTCCGACGGCTACCTGAGCAAGTCCGAGCGCCGCTCGATCCGCTACATGCAGAACGATGCCTCCGAACACATTGCGGACGAGAAGAACGACGCCCGCCGCCGCCTCTGGTGGCTGCCCCGCGTCGGCAAGTAAGCCTCGCGTTGAATGCCTCCCGTCTATCCCTGGGCCGCCCTGTTTGGCGGCCCTTCTTTGTGGTGCCCGGACGATTGATGCAGCGGCGCCACACTCTCGACGGCCGCCATCGGAATGCTCCGGCGCGAGGCAGGCGTTAGCCAAATAGTAAGCCCGTTTTCCTAATCTGCCGCCATGTTGCTTTTGCGAGCGGGGCTGAGATGAGCGCGTTGCAGTCGCTTCCGATTACCGAGATGTTGCAGCGGGGTAGTATCCACGACGTCGATGTGTTGAGGCTCAGAGCGGCACTCCACAGCGATGGCCAGATCTCCGCCGACGAGGCCGAGGCCCTTTTCACGCTCAACGAGACCTGCCAGCTGCAGGATCCGGCCTGGGGCGAGCTCTACAACGAGGTTCTGACCGACTATCTGGTCAACCAGGTCGAGCCTGAAGGTTACTTGACCGCCGAGGAAGCCAAGCGCTTCACCGACCGCATTGCGCCCGGCGGCGTCGTCGCTCGCAAGTCGGAGTTGGACCTGATTGTCAACGTTCTCGACAAATCGCGCTGGTCCCCGGTTAGCCTCTCGCGGCTCGCCCTGCAGCAGGTCAAGCGCGCCGTCATCGAAGGCGATGGTCCGCTGCGCGCCAGCCATCCGGACCAACAGGGCACGATCCGCGAATGCGAGGTCGAGCTCGTGCGTCGCATCCTTTACGCGTTCGGCGGCGACGGCAGCGTGGCCATCACGCGCCCCGAGGCCGAGATCCTTTTCGACATCAACGATCATATCTGCGATCCCCAGGCCAGTGCCGCGTGGACCGACCTCTTCGTCAAGGCCGTCACCAACGTCGTCATGGCTGCGTCCGGGCAGGCCGTTCCGACGCGTGAGGAGGCCCTACGCCGCGACGCCTGGTTGATGGAGGCCAAGGGCGAGCTGTCGCCGCTGGCGCTGCTGACCGCCATGGTCTCCTCCAGCATCGACTCCGTGCGGGCCACCTATCAGGACCAGTCGGCCGAAGAGCGGGCCCTGGTACGCCTCGAGCAGCAGCGCATCGAGATCATCACCAACGAGGAGATCACCCAGGCCGAGGCCGGGTGGTTGTGCGAGCGGATCGGCCGCGATGGGCGCCTGACCCCCAATGAAGCGGCGCTGGTCGGCTATCTGCAGAAAGAAAGCCCGAAGATCCACCCGGATCTACAAGCCGCGGTTGAGCGCCTGGCACACGCCGCCTAGGCCGTCAGACCGCCAAGGCAGGTCAGCAAGCGGCCAATGCGGCTTGCTGCCTGCGACACTGCGCGCATTTTGCCCGGCGCTTCCAGTTTACGACACTTCAATGGCCGTCTAGAACGACAGCTACGCAACCGGCTGGCGCTTGCGAGTGAGCGCGCCTACCTAGTGGGCAAAAGGGTTTATGTTCAAAAAAATTCTGATCGCCAACCGTGGCGAGATCGCCTGCCGCGTCATCAAGACTGCGCGCAAAATGGGCATCAAGACCGTTGCGGTCTACTCCGATGCCGACCGCGAGGCGCTACATGTGGAAATGGCCGACGAGGCCGTACACATCGGTCCGCCTCCCGCCGCGCAGTCTTACCTGCTCATCGACAAGATCGTCGACGCCTGTAAGCAGACCGGCGCCGAGGCCGTGCATCCCGGTTACGGCTTCCTGTCCGAACGCGAAGCCTTCCCCATTGCCTTGCAAAAAGCGGGCATCGTTTTCATCGGTCCCAACCCTAAGGCAATCGCTGCCATGGGCGACAAGATCGAGAGCAAGAAGGCGGCCGCCCACGCCAAGGTCTCGACCGTTCCCGGCTACATGGGCGAGATCGCCGACGTCAAGCATGCGGTAAAGATCGCCAACGAGATCGGCTACCCGGTCATGATCAAGGCCTCCGCCGGCGGCGGCGGCAAGGGCATGCGCATCGCCTGGAGCGAGGGAGAGGTTGCCGACGGCTTCAACTCTTCGCGCAACGAAGCCAAGGCCAGCTTCGGCGACGACCGGATGTTCATCGAGAAGTTCATCGTCAATCCGCGCCACATCGAAATTCAGCTGATCGGCGACAAGCACGGCAACGTCATCTATCTCGCCGAGCGCGAATGCTCGATCCAGCGGCGCAATCAGAAGGTCATCGAGGAAGCGCCTTCGCCGCTGCTCGACGAGAAGACGCGCAGGGCGATGGGCGAGCAGGCGGTCGCGTTGGCCAAGGCCGTGGGCTACGACAGCGCCGGCACCGTCGAGTTCGTCGCCGGCCAAGACAAAAGCTTCTTCTTCCTGGAGATGAATACGCGCCTGCAGGTCGAGCACCCGGTCACCGAGCTGATCACCGGCGTCGATCTGGTCGAGTTGATGATCCGCTCCGCGGCCGGCGAGAAGCTGCCGTTCAAACAGTCGGACGTGAAAATCAACGGCTGGGCGGTCGAGAGCCGCGTCTACGCCGAAGACCCGTTCCGCAACTTCCTGCCGTCCATCGGCCGCCTGGTGAAGTACCGCCCGCCGGCCGAGGGCAACTTCAACGGCGCCACCGTGCGTAACGACACGGGCGTCTTCGAAGGCGGCGAGATTTCGATGTTCTACGATCCGATGATCGCCAAGCTCGTCACGCACGCCTCGACCCGCATTGCGGCGATCGATGCGCAGGCGGAAGCCCTCGACAGCTTCTATATCGACGGCATCCAGCACAACATTCCGTTCCTCACCGCCCTGATGCAGCATCCGCGCTGGCGCAAGGGCGAACTCTCCACAGGCTTCATTGCCGAGGAGTTCCCCGAGGGCTTCAAGCCGCGCGAGCCGGAAGGTTCGGACCTGCATGTCGTGGCGGCGGTGGCCGCCGTGATCGATGACGCCAACAACGTGCGCCGGCGCGACATCACCCATCAGATGAGCGGTGCGCCGGTTCAGTTCGCGCGCCAGCGCGTCGTCTCGGTCAAGGGCAAGCAGCTTCCGGTCGAGGTCGTACCCGGAAAGGACGGCAGCTACCGCGTGTCGTTCCCCGGCGGCACGACCCTCGATCTCAAGTCCGACTGGCTCCCTGGGGATCCCGTGTGGACCGGCACCGTCGGCAAGTCGCAAGTTGCTGTCCAAGTCCGCCCGACGCTCAACGGCGTCAAGCTCGCCTACCGCGGCATCCAAGTGCCCGTTTACGTCTACACCGAGCGCGAGGCGGCCCTGGCCGCGCTAATGCCGGAGAAGGCGCCCGCCGATACCTCGAAGTTCCTGCTCTGCCCCATGCCGGGTCTAGTGAAGGCGATTCACGTCGCCGAGGGCCAGGAAGTACAGGCGGGCGACGCGCTCGCCGTCGTCGAAGCCATGAAGATGGAGAACATCCTGCGCGCCGAGCGCAACGGCTCCGTCAAGAAGATCAACGCGAAGCCCGGCGATAGTCTCGCGGTCGACGCCGTCATCCTCGAGTTCGCCTGATGTCAGATCGCAAGCTTATTTCCTCCGGCTCGCAGTTCGAGCAGAAGATCGGCTACTCGCGCGCCGTCGCCGACGGCCGTTGGGTGTTCGTCTCGGGAACGACCGGGTTCGACTACGCCACCATGACCATCTCCGACGACGTCGTCGCGCAGACCGATCAATGCTTCAAGAACATCGCGGCGGCGCTGGCCCAGGCGGGGGCCACCCTCGCCGACGTGGTCCGGGTGCACTACCTGCTGAAGTGCAAAGAGGACTTCGAGCCCATCTGGCCTGTGCTGCAGAAGTATTTCGGCGACGTCCGCCCGGCCTGCACGGTCATGGTCACCGGTCTCGTCGATGACAAGATGCTCATCGAGATCGAGGTCACCGCGCTGAAGGCGGCCGACTAAGTACATAGTGCCGGCGACACTCCCATGGTCGACAAAAGTCGCACCGTTCACCTTCGCATCGAAGGCCGCGTCCAGGGCGTTGGCTACCGCGCCTTCGTCGAGAGGCGGGCGGCCGAGTTGGGGCTCTACGGCTGGGTGCGCAACCGCTGCGACGGTTCGGTGGAGGCGGTAGTGCAAGGATCCGACGCCGCAGTCGATGCCATGCTCGGTCAATGCCGATCGGGACCGCCGGCTGCGCGCGTCGACCGGGTGGAAGTGGTCGGCGAGGGCGTCGGCCTGTTCAACGCCTTCGAGGTCAGGCCGACGGCCTAAGCCAGCCTAGGCGTACTTGGTCGCCAGGCGGCGCAAGCTGTTGAGGATCGGCTCGTAGGCCTCCTCGTTGCGCGCTTCGGGATAGACCACATAGACCGGATAGACGAATTTGCGCGCGCGCTTGGGCAAGCGCAGCCGCCCGCGCGCGATGTACGAGTTGACGAGCCGGGCGGGGAAATAGCCTGAGCACTCGTTGGTCAGCAGGTAATCGAGGCCGACGGGTCCGAGGTCGAGATTGAGGCCGGGATTGGTGTACTCGGGGTATGCCGCGGCGTGGTCTTGCTGAAAATCGGGCCCCCAGTCGATGAACACGTAGTCCGACACTGAGCGCCGCTGGCTCTGCGGCACGCTCGTTACCAGAACGAACTCCTCGTCGAATAAATGCTCGATGGTGAGACCGGGGGGCTGGGTCGGGCGGTACATGACGGCGAGGTCGAGGGTCCCCTCGATAAGGCGCTGCATGAGCTCTACCGACATGCCGCTGCTGGCCGAAACCGCAATGTCGGGGATATTTGAGCGCAGCCACGAGATCCAGCGCAATAGAAATCCATCCCAGAACGAGATGGGTGCTCCCACCGCCAAGTGGTCGCGGTGCTGATCGGAGAGGCCGACTTCCAGCTGCGCGTGCTGCCACACGCGCACCAGCGCCAGGGCATGTTTGCGGAACTGCTCGCCGGCTGCCGTGAGCTCGGCACCGGACTTGGAACGTTGAAAAAGCGGGCGTCCTAGAAGGTCTTCGAGGCCTTTGATGCGCGCCGACACGGTCGACTGCGTGATGTTCATCTTGCGCGCGGCATCGATGAAACTGCCGGTCTCGGCAACCGTCAGAAAGGTGCGCGCGAGAGTGACATCCATCGTGCTTACGCTTCGGTGCGAGGTCTCGTAAAACCTATCTATCGAAATTTCCGATAGGGGTCACCGGAAAATTCCGTTTGTGGACGGGGTTGATTCTCACCAAATTGGTCAGCGTCCCGACCGAGTCGAATCCGATTCGGCTCTAATCGTTCGGGTTCACAATGGAAGGACGAACACCATGAAGGCCAAAGCGAAGAAGCCCGCCGCCAAGAAAGCCGCAGCGAAGAAGCCGGCCGCCAAGAAGAAGAAGAGGTAGTGATCTCTCTTTAGAGAGATCATCAGGAGCCGCCGTGGTGTCCAATCTGGTCGTTGCGGTGTCTCTGAGCGTAGTTCTGATTTGGTCCCCTCTAGCGTACGCAGCGTCGATCAAGAACCGAGACGACAAAGACCACAAAGTCAGCGTCATCGAGGGAAATGCGACAAACGTCCATGTTTTACGGGCGTCTGCGTCACTTGAAGGGGTCTGTGATAAGGGCTGCGTGATCCGTCTCAACGACAGTGAAAGCGACGAGTACGAGCTGAAAGGCCCCGAAGTCGTGTCGATTGAAGACGGCTACCTCTACTACGACGGGCCGCCCGCATCCGCAGTGCCGAAGGCTGGAGATGCGGACCAGCCTTTAGAGCCCAGCGCCAAGTAGGGGCAGGTTATCGAACGCTAAGCTTTGAAAGCCCGGCCCACCTAGGGGGCCGGGCTTTCTGCTTTCTGAGGGTGCCTGAAGTCACCGCGCGAGTGCTACCTCGCAGGGCGCCGAGGGTTCGGGCGCGTCGCGCGTTGGACCGAAAAGTCGTCCGAAGTGGTGGCGCAGGGCGTTATCCACAACTTCAACGGAATGCCTCATGCCGAGATCGGCAAGGCTCGTGACCCCATATCCGGCAATGCCGCACGGTACGATGCCGCTGTAGTGCGATAGATCCGGATCGATGTTGAGGCTGAGGCCGTGGAGGCTGACCCCACGCGTCACCCGCAAGCCGATGGCGGCGATCTTGTCTTCGACGCCGATGCCTTTGTCCGGCCGGCGAACCCACACCCCGACCCGGTCGGAACGCGTCTCGCCGACGACCCCAAGCTCGGCGAGGGTGGCGATGACCCATTGCTCCAGGGCGCCGACGAAGGCGCGCACATCCCCTCCGTGGCGCTTCAAGTCCAGCATCACGTAGGCGATGCGCTGTCCCGGTCCATGATAGGTGAGGCGTCCACCACGCCCGGTCCGATGCACCGGAAAGCGGCTGTGCTCCAACAGCTCCGCATCGCGCGCGCTGGTGCCGGCGGTGTAGATCGGCGGGTGCTCAAGGAGCCAAACGACTTCGTCAGCGCTTCCATCGGCGACCCGGGCAGCCCGTTCCTGCATGCGGCGTACGGCATCGGGATAGTCGATGGGAGCGGCGCTGACCGCCCATTCGATGGCCGACGGACCAACGTTTCTGCCGCGCCCTGCTCGCCCTGATGTCATGCACGCCAGTCTAAGTCGCGGGCCCCAACTCGGCTAGGCTGCCGCTTCTGCGCCATTCCGGGGCGAAATGCCGCCTGGGTATTGCTCAGTCCTGCATTTCCGGGCGCTCACATGCGCTTGTTCCGGCCGCGCAACTTGGCTATATCAGCGCTCGTTCTCCCGGCTTGCGGTCGTGGCGGAATTGGTAGACGCACTACCTTGAGGTGGTAACGGGGCAACCCGTGGAGGTTCGAGTCCTCTCGACCGCACCATTCCCTATAAGTCGATGCTCCAAGTGCCGGCTGTCCGGCTAGTTGGCCGGCTGCGGCTGGGTGTTCGGGCGCAGGAAGCCGATGGCGACGTAGGCCACCGCCGAGGCCGCGAGTGCGATGAGATAGGGGGCTTCCCACTCGAGCATGAAGCGGCCCGTCGCCCATACGGCGGTACCCAGCAGGATGGACACGGCGGCGCTAGCGGCGCCACCGAAGCGCGTAAACATCCCGAACGCCGCCGAGACAAAAACGCCGGCACTGCCGAAGGCCGAGGCGATCTCGACCAGCTCCTTGATGCGGTCCGAGGTCAACGCGAGCAGGAATGCCGCAAAGGTGAGGGCGACGACGCTGAGCCGCGCCGCGATGAGCTTGCCGCGCATGCCGAGCGTCGGGATCAGCCGCACGACGATGTTGTGCGAGACCTGGGCGCCTGAGGCGTGCAGGGCCGAGTGCACCACCGACAGGATGGCCGAGATCAGCGCGCCGCCGAAGATCACGTAGTGCCATTGCGGCAGGTAGTGCTCCGAAAGGACCGAGATCACCTGCTCGGAATCAACGAGCTTGGCTTGCAGCTCGGGGTTGCCGCGGACGAGGCCGGAGGCGGCAAGCCCGAGAAAGACCGGCAGCAAGCCGATGACGATATACATGAGGCCGCCCGTGACGGTGCCGCCGCGAGCGACGGCCGCCGAGCGCGCGCCGAGGAAGCGTGAGATGAGTTCGATGGCGACGAACGAGCCGAAGAAGGCGACTGCCACGGCTTCGGTTACCTCAAGCGGCGTCCCATGCGCCTGGGCTGCAAAGACGAGGTGATCGGCCGGCATGCCTTGCAGTGCCGGTGTCACGCCACCCGCGGCGACGACTACGGCGATCGTCAACACGACGAGCCCGATGATGACCGCGGTGCCCTGCAGGAAATCGGTCACGGAATCGGCCAGCAGGCCGCCGATGACTGAGTAGGAAGCGACCAGCACGGCCGCGAGGATGATCGCATTCGACAGCGACATGTCGGAGCTGGAGCTCAGCACCTGTCCGAAGGCGCGAATCTGCGCCGCCGCCCAGAACACCGAGCCCGGTAGCAGGATGACCACCACGAGCTTCTCGACGCCGGGGGAGAAGCGCGCCCGAAACACGTCCGCGAACGTAGTGACGCCCATACGCCAAAGCACGGCCGCATAGAGGAAGCCGGCAGCGACCACAGCCAGACCGTAGGCGAGGGGATCGACCAGCGCGCCCGAAATGCCCTTGTCGTAGACTTCGGCGGTGGTCGCGACGATCGCCTCGGCGCCGAACCAGGTGGCAAAGACCGAGAAGGCGACGAGGGTCGGCCCAAGGCTGCGGCCGGCGAGGATGTAGTCGGCCTCGCTCTTCACGCGGCGCGAGACCCAGATGCCCACGGCAAATTGCGCCAGGACATAGGCGATCATTCCGAACAGGATCATGGCGGCCCCCCGGCAGCGTGCACGTCGGCCAGATCATGGCGGTCGGAGGTAGGGACGACAAGCGCCGTTCGGACGCGGGGGTGCTAAGCGGGCCCGGGCGCCGGTTGCGCGGCGGCTTGCTGCTGTAGGCGCGTCGTGTCCCAGGGCCAGTGGCCGTTGATCTCGACGTCGAGCGAGATCGACAGGAAGGTGCGGATCATCACGATGCCGCCGAGCACGGCGATACCCTGCAAGGTCGGGTCGACCACGACGGACTTGAGGATATCGGCGGCGATGAGCAGTTCCAGTCCGACCAGAATGCCGCGCCCGAGGTTGGCCCGATAGTCGCGGTAGTTGGCCAGAAATCCAGTCTGCCAGGCGCGCACGAGGAAGACAGCCGTCGAAATGGCGACGCCGATCAGGATGACGGCAAAGCTGATGATGTCGAGCGTCTCGCTGGTCCACAGGGCGAGGTCTCTCATGGCGTGTTCACCAGCTCCGAAGCCATCGATTGGCCCATATCACTGCCCCAGCTAAGGGCACATTGCAGTGCCAACGGTTGCAGAACGGTAACGCGGCCAGGGTACCCGACGGACGAGGTAGCTTCGTTTGTTCTACATCTCGAAGGTCTTTTGGGCGGTGATGCAGCCGGCCATGCTGCTACTGATCTTGACCGTCGCCGGTGCCGTCCTGCTCGGAACGCGCTACCAGCGTACTGGACGAGGGCTCGTCATCGCAGCGGCGGTGTTCTTCGTCATCGGCGGCCTCGGTCCGCTCAGCACCTGGATGATCCTGCCGCTCGAGGATCGCTTTCCGCGCACGGTCCTGGGCGACCGGCCGGTCGACGGCATTATCATCCTCGGCGGTTCGGAAGACTCGCGCGTGGCTGCAGGGCGCGGCGCCCACGCGCTCAACGAATCCGCCGAGCGCATGACGGAGGCAGCGGCGCTGGCGCGGCGCTACCCGAATGCCAAGGTCCTGTTCACCGGCGGCTCCATCGAGATGCTCGGCGCGCCGACGGTCGGGGCCGATGCGGCGGAGATCGTGCTGCGCGACCTGGGTGTCGGCAGCGACCGACTGATCCTTGAGCGCAAGGCGCGCAACACCGCCGAGAACGCGATCCTGGCCAAACAGATCGCCGATCCCAAACCAGGCGAGCGCTGGCTGCTCGTCACTTCCGCCTGGCACATGCCGCGGTCGATGGGGCTGTTCCGCAAGGCCGGCTTTGATGTCGAACCGTGGCCGAGCGACTACCGCACTGCCGGTCCGGGCGATGCCTGGATGCTGTTTGGCTCGCCGGTGGAAGGGCTGCGCCGGCTCGACTTCGTCGTGAAGGAATGGCTGGGGCTAGCGGTGAACCGGCTGACGGGTAAGTCCGACGTGCTGTTCCCGGCGCCGTAGATTAAGCCGTGGCCAGCGCCAGCTGCCGTCCGGCATCGGCAGCGGTGAGGAAATGGCGGATGGCCTCGTTCGTCGCGGGATCCTTCAGCAGCGGCGCATGGCCCTGGTTCGCCACCGTTACCGTAACCATGGCGGGATGCCGGCGGTGCATCTCGTTGACGGTCTCGGCGGTGAGGATGTCGGAATTCTCGCCGCGCACCACCATCAGGGGAACGCGTTTGAGCGCCTCGAACTGAGGCCACAAGGTCGGCATCGGCCCGTCGAGCACCGACAGCGCATTGCCTAGGTTGGAGTCATACCCCGGGGCCGGCTTGCCGTTCTTCTCGTTGTACCACTGCCGCGCAACCTCCTCCCACACCGTCTCCGAAATTTCGGGGAAGTGACGGCGGTTCAACTCCCGCACCATGCGGGCGGCGTCGGGCCACGAGAAGGGCAGGGGCACGCGGCCCACATAGCCACTGATGCGGGCAAGACCTTCATGCTCGATCACCGGGCCGATATCGTTCAGCACCACGGCGCCGATCGCTGTCGGCTGCGCGGCAGCCATGAGCATGGTGATCAAGCCGCCACGTGACGTTCCGATGACGGCGGCGTCCTGCAGGCCACTCAGCGTCACGAAGTCGAGCACGTCGAGCATCTCGACCGGGACGCTGTAGTTGCGCCAATCCGGATCGAACTCCGACAGTCCGCGCCCGCGGTAATCCATGGTGTAGACGGTGCGCGGTGTATTCGACCGGCGGCTCAGCGTTACGGCGAGGTCGTGAAAATCACGGCCGTTGCGCGTCAGCCCCGGCAGGCACAGCGCCGGCCGGGCGTGGCGCCCCGTGCCGCCCGCTGCGGGATAGCGGCGCGCATGCAGCCGTAGCCCGTCGCGGGATGTGTAGTAAAGATCCTCGAAGCCTTCGCCGCTCGTCATCGTCTAACCAGACCTCTCGCCCGATAGAACGGGATCGCCGGCGCCCCGCGGGGCAGCGCCAGGACGCGTCAAGCTCAACTATTTGCGTGAGTCTGCCGTGCTCGTCTTGCGAACGATGCCGGCCGGCTCGTTGGCGTTGGACGCCGTCCGCGCCCGATTAAGATCCTCGTCCAGTCGCAGGGCGGTTGCTTCCTCGCCCAGTCGTGCACGATAGATCTGAATGTTCGACAGCACCTTGGCGACGTAGCGTCGCGTCTCCTCGATGGGGATGCGCTCGATCCAGTCGATGGGGTCGATGGCGGACGTACGCGGATCGCCGAATTCCTTGACCCATTGGCGTGTGCGGCCAGGGCCGGCGTTGTAGCTCGACAGCGCCAGGACGTATGAGCCCTGCCATTCCGCCATGCGGTCGGCGACGTAGGCCGAAGCGATCATGATATTATAGGAATCGTCGGTCAGCAGCCGCGCGTGCGTGCACTTGATCTTGTAGTCGCGGCAGATGTGGTTGGCGGTCACCTTCATGACCTGCAGGATGCCCGCCGCGCCGGCGCTAGAGACCGTATCGCTGTTGAATTCCGTCTCCTGCCGGGCGAGCCCCAGCAGCATCGCCGTCTCGGGCGGTGGACGCAGCGGGGTGTATTTCGGCAACGCGTGCACCGGATAGCTGTAATAGACCATGTTCTGGCCGTTCGCGATGGAGGCCTTGCCGATGCGCACGGCCGTCTGCGTATCGCCGGTCACCCGCGCGAAGTGCGCCGACATCGCCGTCCAAGCCTCGTCTTTCTCGATCTTCGGCAGGTTGAGCAGGAACACGCGCGTCACGGAGCGTCCAAGCCCGGCCTTGCGGGCCAGCGCAATCGCCTTCGCAGCGCTATGATTTGTAAAACGCTCGGCGCGGTCGTGATCGGGGAGCGCGGGCGGCTCGAAGCTCAGAGCCTGCCGGCCGGGCTGCAGCTTCTGCATGGCAAGCTGTCCGTGGAACGTGTCGGTCTCGCGCGCCGCCGCCTGGTAGTTGGTCCGCGCCCGTCCCTGGTCGCCCAATGCCTCGGCCGTACGGCCCATCCAGTAGTACGCGCGGCCACGACTGATGGGTCCGTCGGCAGTGCGTACCAGATCGGCGAAGTGCTTCTCAGCCTGCTTGACGTCCTTGAGGTAGCGCAGGGCGATCCACCCGGCCATGAACGTCTGGTCGTTCAACTCGTTGGCGCTGAGGGGGCCGGCGTCGCGTACGACCTCATAGGCGAGCTTCGGTTTGTTTGCCTTGAGCGCCAGATAGGCGAGGCCCCGCCGCTCCATCCACCAGTCATCGAGATTGGCGACGACGGCGGGATCGAGCGATGCCGTGCTCAGCAGCTTGGCGGCCTCGTCGACCTTCTCGGCCCGGCGCAGCTGCTGGATCTTGTGGAATACGACGCCCCAGTCGGCGCCGGCTCCCTTGGGCGTGCCGGCAAGCTTCGCTTTGCCTGAGCGCATGAACACAGACAGGCGCGCTTGCGCCGTCTTCTGCTCAGCGGCTGAAAGGAGAGGAATAACGCGTTTGGCCTGAGCGGCGCGATCTTCGCGGCCGGCTTTGAGCTTCACGTCCTCGCCCAGCAGACGGTCGAGGCGCCATTTGTGGTCCTGCTCGCCAAGCATTCCGCCGAAGCGAGCGAGGAAGCCCTTTTCCAGGCTGGCCGGCAGATCCTTCTCGCGCCAGATCTTTACCGCCAGCGCCTTCGCCTGATCCTTTTCACCGTGTGCGAGGTGGACCGATGCGAGCACGGCCATGCCGGCGGGGCTGCGCGCCTCGCGGCCCGTGAAATAGGTCGAGATGACTTCGGTGTCGCCGCCCTCTTCGAACAGGGTCTCTTCCATGCGCCGCTGCAATTGATCGCGGCTCGGCCAGTCGGGGTTCTGCGACAGGAACTTGAGGTAGTCGGCCGCGGTCCCTTTGCCGCGGCGCAGCCCCTCCCATTCGATGAGCGTGCGGGCGAGCGGATCGGTGATCGAGGACTGAATTTGGTGTGCCTTGGCACCGTCGCCGGCGGCGATCGCCTTGAAGGCGGCGTTGATCTTCGTGTTGTCGTCGGCAGAGAGCGGGTAGTCCTGCAGCGGCGCCACGATTTTATCGAGCTGCGAAACGTACGCCGCCTCGAGCGTGGCGGGGGACTGGGGCTTGGACGCCGCCGGTGCCGGTGTAGTGTTCTGCACTGCCGCCGTGCCGGGATCGGCTAGAGCCGGTCCGCACGCCAGCAGGACAGCTATTGCGGCCAGCGATGCGGCGGCTCGCGCGTCAGGATCGCGACGGCTACGGGCGGCGGGCAATGGCTTCCGAAGCGTCTGGGGCAATGTGCGTCCTTCCACAGGCGGCGCCGCCCCGGCTGGGTTGCGGGGCGCAAGGCAAGGTCCTAATGTCCCGGCCAACGAGGGCGCGGCGATTCCGGCATCACCAGCGCACCGGAAAAAGTACCAAGCTGTCCGGCGAGGGACAAGGCGCCGCAGGATGCCGTCGGATACGGCGATAGCAAGGCGCCGGGGCAGATTTCCCGCTGACATCGCTGGCGCGAAACGAATATGAATGAGCTTAAAGGCTCAAGGGTAACGGGCACATGTTCAAGGGATCATTCACGGCACTGATCACCCCGTTCAGGAACGGGAGTATCGACGAGGACGCCTTCCGCCGTATCGTCGACTGGCAGATCAGCGAAGGCACGCATGGCCTCGTGCCGGTCGGCACCACAGGCGAAAGCCCGACGCTGTCGCATGAAGAGCACAAGCGTATCGTCGAGCTGACGGTCGAGACGGCCAAGGGACGCGTGCCGGTGATCGCCGGCGCGGGCTCGAACGCGACGAGCGAAGCGGTCGACTTCACGCGTCACGCCAAGAAGGTGGGCGCCTCGGCAGTCCTCGTCGTCACGCCCTACTACAACAAGCCGACCCAGGAAGGGCTTTATCAGCACTTCAAGGCGGTCAACGACGCGGTCGACATCCCTGTCATCATCTACAACATTCCGGGCCGATCGGTGGTCGACATGACCGTCGACACCATGACGCGTTGCTTCGCGCTGAAGAACATCATCGGCGTCAAGGATGCCACGGCCAACCTGGCGCGCGCCTCGCAGCAGCGCGCCGCGATGGGCCCTGATTTCATCATGCTGTCGGGCGAAGACGCCACGGCGCTGGGCTTCATGGCCCACGGCGGCCACGGCTGCATCTCGGTCGTCTCCAACATTGCCCCGCGCCTGTGCGCCGACTTCCAGAACGCCTGCCTCGCCGGCGACTACAAGACGGCGCTCGCCCTGCAGGACCGCCTTATGCCATTGCACGATGCGATGTTCTGCGAGTCGAACCCGGGGCCGGTGAAGTACGCAGCCTCGCGGCTCGGCCTATGCGAGGCGGAGGCCCGCCTGCCGCTGGTGCCGATTTCGCAATCCTCCCAGCGGACCGTCGACGCGGCGCTCGTCCGCGCCGGTCTCATCCAGGCGCGCGCCGCGGAATAGCGCGGCGACGTCCCCCTTCAAGTTCGGAGTTTGACAGGCCATGGCGGCCAAAAAAGTGGACGACCGCCTCATCGTTGCCGAGAACCGGCAGGCCCGTCACGAATACTTCCTCACCGAGACCTGGGAAGCCGGCCTCATGCTGACGGGCACGGAGGTGAAATCGCTGCGCAAAGGGCAGGCGAACATCTCCGAGAGCTACGCCTCGTGGGAGGAGGGGGCCCTGTGGCTGGTCAACTCCTACATCCCCGAGTACCAGGGCGCCGGACGCTTCTTCCAGCACGAGCCGCGCCGCAAGCGCCGGCTGCTGCTGCACGCCAAGGAGATCCACAAGCTCAACATCGCGGTCGATCGGCAGGGCATGACGATGATCCCGCTGGAGCTGTATTTCAACGCGCGCGGCATCGCCAAGCTGAAACTCGCCCTGGCGCAGGGCAAGAAGCTGCACGACAAGCGCGAGGCCGACAAGAAGCGCGACTGGAACCGCGAGAAGGCGCGCGTCATGCGCGACAAGGGCTGATGTCGGACGCCGCCTCGCCGGATTTGTTGCACGTCGACTGGTCGCGGCTACCGCCCCCTGTCGACGACGGTGCCACCCGGCACCTGCCGGGGGCGCGCGTTCCGGATATCGCTCTCCCGGCGACCGACGGGGCCGCTGTGTCGCTGTCGAGCCTGGCCGGACGGACGGTGGTCTATGCCTACCCGCTGACGGGACGGCCGGGCACGCCGCTCCCCGAGGGCTGGGACGCCATCCCCGGTGCCCGTGGCTGCACACCGCAGAGCTGCGCCTTCCGGGACCACCACGCCGAGCTGTTGGCGGCCGGGGCAGGGCGCGTGTTCGGCCTTTCGACCCAGGATACCCCTTACCAGTGCGAGGCGGCGGAGCGGCTGCACCTGCCGTTCCCCCTTTTGTCGGATGCGGCGCTTCGCCTGACGACCGCGCTCAAACTTCCCGCCATGCTGGTGGGGGGCGCCACGCTATTGCGGCGAATGACGCTCATCATCACAGACGGTGTCATCACGCATGTGTTCTATCCGGTGTTTCCGCCCGACCGCAGCGCCGCCGAGGTGCTTGCATGGCTGAGAGCGCACCCGGCATGACGACGGAAAGTGCGCCGGTGGCGCTGGCCGACGACGGCGCCGCCCGCCATCTGGTGAATGGCCTGGAATTGCCCGACGTGGCGCTGCCTTCCAGCCGCGGGGAGATGGTCAATCTAAGCACACGCAAGGGCGCCAGCGTGGTCTACGTCTATCCATGGACCGGGCGCCCCGGCGTGGCTGATCCGCCGGGCTGGGATGACATCCCCGGAGCCCACGGCTCGACTCCGGAGACCGAAGGCTTCCGCGATCTCTATTTGAGGTTTCGCGCCCAGCGCATCGAAGTGTTCGGCCTCAGCAGCCAGCCGACCGAGCACCATGCCGAGCTGATCGCGCGCCTCGCCGTACCGTTTCCACTGCTGAGCGATGCCGAGTTCGGTTTCAAGGAGGCGCTGGGACTGCCCACCTTCGATGCTGGCGGAACCGCATACTTAAAGCGCCTGACGCTGTTCGTTCGCGACGGGCGGCTCGCCCACGCATTCTATCCGGTGGAGCGCCCAGCGAGCCACGCGCGCGAGGTGCTGGAGTGGCTCGACGAAATGCGCCGCGCGATCGCCAAGTCCTGAGCTAGAGCACGTCGCTTTCGACGTCGTCGACGGAGTAGCCGAGCTTCTCAAGGCCCTCCTCGAGATAGTCGGCCAGCAACGGTATGCCGAGCAGGTAGTTCGACGTCGCGTTGATGCGCTCGGCGCGCGCCGTCTCCACCGCCTCCTCGAACTCTTCCTTCTCGAAGGTGCCTCGCCCGAGCCACATCAGCGCGACCAGGTTCGCCTGCTCGTCATAGTTCATCCGGTCGATGAAGCCGGACAGCTCGGCGCGCGTCGGATCGTTGGTGAAGTCCTCGAGGATGGCGCTCGGATCCTCCTCGGCGTCACCGTCCTCGCGCGAGTCGTCCCATGGCCCCACCTTCACGTCGTACTCGCGCGCCTTGATGATGACGTGCGCGACCTTTTCGGGGGCGATCTCGAGAGCCATAGCGGCGGTTCTCCTGCTGGGCGATGAGAAACGGGCGCAACGCCGGGATAGCATCATGAGTTGCGGCGTTAAAGGCAACAGGAGCGCTGGGCCGCGCTGTGTATCAATGGGCGCGGCGCTTGGCCGGCTCGGTGGGCAGTAGCTGCCGTACGGACGCGAACACCGAATGAAACATTTCGGTCGTCAGGCGGCGCGTGTTCGTATTGTAGCGCGAGCAATGGAAGCTATCGATCATTTGCAGGCCGGGACGCAGGGAGTGCGATGCGCCGTGCCCGAAGGGAAACGCCGACTTGCGAAGGCCCAGCGTCGTCAGCGCGCTGTCGTGGGCGATGCGCCCCAGCGCCACCATCACCGACACATTGGGAAGCGCGGCGATGCGCGCCCGCAGGAAGCCGCTGCAGGTGGCGATCTCGGCGGGCGTCGGCTTGTTCTGCGGCGGCACGCAGCGCACGGAATTGGAGATGATGCAGTCGACGAGCTCCAGGCCGTCGTCAGGGCGCGCCTCGTAGCGCCCGCGGGCGAAGCCGAACTCCAGCAGTGTCGCGTAGAGAAGGTTGCCGGCGTAGTCGCCGGTGAACGGGCGCCCCGTGCGATTGGCGCCGTTAAGACCCGGAGCCAGCCCGACGATCAGAAGCCGCCCAGCCTCATCGCCGAAGGAAGGCACCGCCCCGTTGAACCAATCGGGTTCCTTGCGGCGGTTTTCGTCGCGAAAGGCGACGAGCCGTGGGCACAGGGCGCACAGCTTCGGTGCCTCAGGCGTGTTCGTGTCCCCCGCGGCGGCCATCGGCCAAACGCCCGTTAGACCTCTTCGGAGAGGTCGTCGTTATCCTGGAAAGAGCCGCCCTCGCGGGGCGCATACGCGCCGCGGGCACCGCCGCCGCTACCGAACGAGCGGCCCTCGCGTGCCGGACGCGTCGCCGGATCGCGGCAGATGAGCTGCTCGAGGTCGGCGATGTCGACGAACTGATCTGCTTGCCGGCGCAACTCGTCGGCCACCATCGGCGGCTGCGTCTGCAGGGTGGAGACCACTGATACGCGCTTGCCCATCTGCTGCAAAGCGCCGACGAGGCTGCGGAAATCACCATCGCCGGAGAATATGACGATGTGGTCGAGGTTTTCGGCGAGACGCATGGCATCGACCGTCAGCTCGATGTCCATGTTGCCCTTCACCTTGCGGCGACCGGAGGCGTCGGTGAATTCCTTGGTCGGCTTCGTCACCATGGTGAAGCCGTTGTAGTCGAGCCAGTCGATCAGCGGCCGGATCGAGGAGTACTCCTGATCCTCGGCCAGGGCGGTATAATACAGCGCGCGAACGAGCTGACCCTTCTGCCGGAAGTGCGCGAGCAACCGCTTGTAGTCGATGTCGAACCCGAGAGACTTGGCAGTGGCGTAGAGGTTGGCTCCGTCGATGAACAGAGCGATGCGTTCGTTCTGGTAGAAATGCATTCTTTCACCCTTAGGGCCGCAAGTGCCTGTAAGCAGCGGCACAGTACTTCTCAATGGATTGGGGCCGCCGCGCCGTTATTTTCGGCAACTCGCAGACCCAAGTTTGTTACCACTATCAGGGGCATACCAAGCATTATATTGACCGGTTTTTAAGCGACAATGTGAAGCACCAAGTATCCACGCAAGTTAGTTCTGCTTAATTAAGGCCGCGCCGCAAGAGTTGCGAAAATTTGTGCAAGCTTATCTTGTAAGCGCCCAGGCGGCATCCGAAGTTCTCGGTCGTGTAACGTGCTCAACAATGCTTCATCCTCGCTTGATTTGCACGGTCTTTCATGTCACTAGGAGGGGCTCGGCGCAGCGAGGCCGCGATTTGCGGCGCCGCGCGCTTTTCCCGATCAATCTGCCTATCCTAAAAAGGGGTGTCGCTCATGGCACGCGTCACAGTCGAAGATTGCGTGGACAAAGTCCCCAATCGTTTCGAACTGGTCCTTCTGGCCGCCCACCGCGCCCGTTCGATCGCTGACGGCAGCGCGCCTACGATCCCAGTGAACGACGACAAGAACCCCGTCATCGCCCTGCGCGAGATCGCGGACAAGACCCTTCCGCCGGAGGATTTGCGCGAGGCGCTCATCCATTCCATCCAGAAGAACGTCGAGGTCGACGAGCCGGAAGCTGCTGCTGCGCCGCTGCTGCCGCCCGACCGGCGCTCGCCGGTGCTGGGCCGCGACGACCAGTCGAGCGACAGCGTCGTCGACGTGATGACCGAGGAGCAGCTGTTGCGCGGCCTCGAGAGCATGACGCCGACCGAGCCGTCGGCCAATGGCGGTCCCAATGGTGGTCCCCGCGAGCGTGATCGCGATCGCGGCCGTTGAGTTTTGAGACAAGCGCCCGCGGAATGATGCGGGCGCGGTCGGTATTCCCTGGCGGCGGCCGGCCTAGGAGCGGCGGGCCATGATGCGGCAATACGAGCTCGTCGAGCGAGTTCTCAGTTACGATCCCAAGGCAGATGAGGCGCTGCTCAATCGCGCCTACGTCTATGCCATGAAGGCGCACGGCAACCAGAAGCGCGCCTCGGGAGAATCGTATTTTTCCCACCCGCTCGAAGTCGCCGCCATCCTCACCGATCTGAAGCTTGACGACGCGACCATCGTCACGGCGCTACTGCACGACGTCATCGAGGACACGCCCATCACCCGGGCGGAGATCGACCAGCTGTTCGGCCCGGAAATCGGCAAGCTGGTCGACGGTCTGACCAAGATCCGCCGCCTTGACCTCGTCTCCAAGAAGGCCGAGCAGGCGGAGAACTTCCGCAAGCTGCTGGTCGCCATCTCCAGCGACATCCGCGTGCTGCTCGTCAAGCTCGCCGACCGCGTGCACAACATGCGCACGCTCGAGCACATGAAGCCGGAATCGCGCAAGCGCATCTCCGAGGAAACGCTCGACATCTATGCCCCGCTCGCCGCGCGCATGGGCATGGAGAAAATGCGCGAGGAGCTGGAGGATCTCGCCTTCCGTTGGCTGCATCCGGACGCCTACGCGGCGGTGACGGCAAAGCTTACCGAGCTGCGCAAGTCGAACGAAGGGCTGGTCGAGGAAATCCGCGTCGCGCTCGTCGCCAAGCTGGCAGAGGTGGGCATCGACGCCGAGGTCTCTGGCCGCGAAAAGAAGCCCTATGCCATCTGGCGCAAGATGGCCAACAAGCAGATCAGCCTCGAACAGCTTTCCGACATCTACGCCTTTCGCGTCATCGCCAAGTCGATCGACGACTGCTACCGCGTGCTCGGCGTCGCCCACACCACCTGGCGCACGGTGCCGGGCCGCTTCAAGGACTACATCTCGACGCCGAAGCAGAACAACTACCAGTCGATCCACACCACCATCGTCGGTCCGCGCCATCAGCGTGTCGAGCTGCAGATCCGCACGCGTGTGATGCACGACATCGCCGAGTACGGCGTCGCGGCGCACGCCATTTACAAGGATGCAATCGGCCTCAACGGACACGCTGCCGCCATTGCCAAGACGCCGGTCGAGTTCAACAAGGACGCCGGGCCGTATGTCTGGCTGCGGCGCCTGGTCGAGACGCTGCTTGAAGGCTCCAACCCGGAAGAGTTCCTCGAGCACACCAAGCTGGAGCTGTTCCAGGACCAGGTCTTCTGCTTCTCCCCCAAAGGACGCCTCATCGCGCTGCCGCGCGGCGCCACGCCCCTCGACTTCGCCTATGCGGTGCATACCGACATCGGCAACGCCGCCGTCGGCGCCTTCGTCAACGGGCGGCATGTGCCGATCGACACGCAGCTGCGCAACGGCGACGAGGTGGAGATCGAGACGGCCAAGAACCACACGCCGCCGGCGGCGTGGGAGAACCTCGTCGTCACCGGGCGGGCGCGCTCCGCCATTCGCCGCGCGGCCCGCGATGCCGTGCGCAAGCAGTACAGTGAGCTCGGCCGTCGTCTGATCGCCTCGCACTTCGAGCGCGTCGGCGAGGAATTGACCGACGACAAGCTCAAGAAGGCCTTGCCGCGGCTGAGCTACAAATCTCTCGAGGACGCGCTGGCCGCTGTCGGGCGCAACGAGCTAGCCATCGACAACGTCCTGCGGGCCACAATCCCCGACGCCATCGACCAGGAGAAAAAACCCGCCTACCGCCGCACGCGCCGCTTCGGCCGCGCCCGCGGCCAGGACGGCTGGTTCAACATCGATCGGGTGATGAGCCTCAAATTCCGCGGCGATACCGAGCCGAAGGGCAGCGGCAGTGGGAGCGGCCTTGCCATCCGCGGCGTCAAGGACGACCTGCCGGTCACGTTCGAGCCGGGCGGTGCCGTGCCGGGCGACCGGATCGTCGGCGTCATGATCCCTGGCGAGGGCATCCGCATCTTCCAGATCCACTCGCCCCGCCTCAGGGAGTACGAGCACGAGGGCTGGATCGACGTCACCTGGGACGTAGATACCGATACTCCCCAGCGTTTTCCGGCACGCGTTAGTGTCACAGCCCTCAATGAACCTGGAACTTTGGCCCAGATTGCCAAGGTTATAGGTGAGGCCGGCGGCAACATCGACAACGTGCGGATGGTCCGCAGGGCGTCGGATTTTACGGAGATGCGGATCGAATTGGAGGTCCTGGACCTGGTGCATTTGAACCACATCATAGCGGGCCTTCGTGAGAAGGCTGTGGTCAACAGGGTTGAGCGGGTGTTCGATTGATAGGAGAATCTGTCAGGCGGGGATTGGACATAGTCGCGACCCAGAGTGGAGTTTCCTGACGTATGGCGGTTGACCCTCGCCGGCACTCCCCAAGCCGCTTGGCAATGGTGTTGCCGCCTCCGCACTGGAGGTGGGCTCAGAACTTGCGCGCCGCCGGTCGCCGCCTGGTCAACCTCCGCGCCAGCCCGCACGAGATCGCTCTTGGTTGCGCGTTGGGCGCCTTCGTTTCCATCACTCCGCTGTTGGGTGTGCAGACCATCATCGCTGTCGCGCTTTCGCTCATACTACGCGCCAGCGTTCCCGCCGCGATCATCGGCACCTTCGTCGGCAACCCGCTGAGCTGGCCGTTCATCTGGGTGTCGACCTACGTCATGGGATTGCAGATGGTCGGTCTCGAGGGCGCGCTCGATCCCGCCGCCGTGCAGCGCAACGTCATGCTGCTGTGGCACGCGCTGCTCGATCCCTCGCCGCAGCTTCTGGACGCAACCGCAGCGCTATTCTGGCCGCTCCTGTGGCCCATGCTGGCGGGCAGCGTGCCGATTGGCCTGCTCACGGCAGCAATCGTCTACTATATTTCGAGGAACGTCGTCCGCGGCTGGCGGCTGCGTATTATGAATCGGGCGGCGGCTCCGGCCGAATAGAACGTCCCCCTCGCTTTTCCTGGCCCGACATGCGTAAGCCTGCCTATCTTCGCCTGGGTGTAAACATCGACCACGTCGCCACCATTCGCAACGCGCGTGGCGGTCGGCATCCCGACCCGTTGCGCGCCGCGCACCTCGCCGTCGAGGCGGGGGCCGACGGCATTACGGCGCACCTGCGCGAAGACCGCCGCCACATCTCCGACGATGATATCGCCCGGCTCAAAGGCGAGCTTACCCGGCCGCTCAATCTGGAGATGGCCGCGACGGACGAGATGCTCGCCATCGCGCTGCGCCATCTGCCGAATGCTTGCTGCCTCGTGCCCGAGCGGCGTGAGGAGCGCACGACCGAGGGCGGGCTGAACGTTGCCGATGGCGGCGCGCGCCTGGCCGGTGTGGTCGGCGCTCTCAAGGACGCGGGCGTGCGCGTCTCGCTATTTATCGAGCCTGATCTTGCGGCCGTCGAAGCTTCCCAGCGCATCGGCGCCGACATCGTCGAGCTGCACACCGGCGCCTATTGCGAGCGGGCGCTCGAAGGGGAAAGCGCGGCGGTCGCCCGCGAGCTAGAACGCATATCGACTGCGGCGCGCCTGGCCGATGCCGCCGGCCTCGAAGTGCACGCCGGGCACGGTCTGACCTTCGATACGGTGGCGGCCGTTGCGCGCGTGCCGCAGATCGTCGAGCTCAACATCGGCCACTTCCTGATCGGCGAGGCCATCTTTGTCGGGCTATCCAGCGCCGTGCAGCGCATGCGCGTGCTGATGGACGAAGCGCGCCGGGATGCCGTTTTCGAAGACCAGCACGCGAGGTCGGCGTGATCCTCGGCATCGGCAATGATCTCATCGACGTCCGCCGCATCGAAAAGACCCTCGAGCGCTACGGCGAGCGCTTCATCGCGCGCGTCTTCACCGACGTTGAGCGGCGCAAATCGGAAGGGCGCCGCCTGCGGGCCGCCTCCTATGCCAAGCGCTTTGCCGCCAAGGAGGCGTGCGCCAAGGCGCTGGGCACCGGCCTCAGCCACGGCGTCTACTGGCGCGACATGGGCGTCGTAAATCTGCCCTCGGGGCGCCCAACCTTGGCACTAACCGGTGGAGCAGCAACGGTTTTACGCGAGCTGACACCGGACGGGTTCGAAGCGCGCATCGACCTGACCATCACCGACGATTTCCCCCTCGCGGCGGCAATCGTGATTATTTCCGGCGTCCCGGAGAAGGGTGACCGGCGCTGACGCGAGTGCCGCGTGGGCTGATACAACGGGGCGAATTGCGCCGTCACGGCAAAATGGCTATAGGGCGCGGGCGCGCAGCCGAGCCTGCGGCATCGGGAGTTACGCATGGCCGTATCGGCAAACACTAGGAAGGGCGGATGGCTGGAGACAGCCACCATCGTCATCGAGGCGCTGGCCATCGCCATGGTCGTGCGAACCTTCCTCTACCAGCCATTCAACATTCCGTCGGGCTCGATGAAGGAGACGCTGCTGGTCGGCGACTACCTGTTCGTCTCCAAGCTCTCGTACGGATACAGCCGGTATTCGTTCTACAACTTCATCCCCTTCGAGGGGCGCATCTTCGCCGCCCAGCCCAAGCGTGGCGACGTCGCCGTGTTCAAGCTGCCGCGCGATAACTCCACCGATTACATCAAGCGCGTCATCGGCTTGCCGGGTGATCAGATCGACGTGCGGAGCGGCGTGCTGTTCATCAACGGCGAGGAAGTGCCGCGCAAGCGCATCGGTGACTTCGTCACGCAGGAGGAACCCGGGGCTCCGCGGCCCATCCCGGCCTACGAGGAAACGCTGCCCAACGGCGTGAAGTACACCGTGCTCGACGCCGAGGAGAACGGCCCGTTCGATAACGTTGGGCCCTACAAGGTCCCGGCCGGGCACTACTTCATGATGGGCGACAACCGCGACAACTCCACCGACAGCCGCGCCTCCTGGGGCGTGGGCTACGTGCCGTTCGACAACCTGATTGGCCGCGCGGAGATCATCTTCTTCTCGGCGGCCGTCGACGAGCCGGACGCCTTCCGCTGGTGGAGCCCATGGACGTGGCCCTTCGATATTCGCTGGAACCGTTTCTTCAAGCTGGTCCGCTAGTTTAAGCAAACATTGCCGAGGGCCCGCGCTATCGTGTGCAGCGCCCGCAGATACGTTATGCTCGCCCCGTGATACTGCGCCCGCGAAAATACAAAGAACTCGAGAAAGCACTGGGTCATCGCTTCAAGAACCAGAAGCTGATCGAGATGGCGCTGACGCACGCCAGCATGCGCGGTGGCAAGGTGCAGCACAGCGACAACGAGCGGCTGGAGTTCATCGGCGACCGCGTCTTGGGCCTCGTAATCGCCGAGGCGCTGAGCGAGCGATTTCCTTCCGCCAGCGAAGGCGAGCTGGCGCGCCGTTATAATCGCCTGGTGCGCGGCGAAGCCTGCGCCCGAGTCGCCCGCTCCGTGGGGCTGGGACAGCATCTCATCCTGTCGGAAAGCGAGGCTGGAAGCGGCGGCCGCGCCAAGGGCACCATCCTGGCCGACGCAATGGAGGCGATCCTGGGCGCCATCTTCCTCGACGCCGGCTTCGAGCCCTCCCGTGCGGCGGTGCGCCGCCTGTGGGCCAGCCAGGACGACCAGCACACGACTAGCGCCGCCGGACCCGACGCCAAGTCGGCCCTGCAGGAATGGGCGCAAGGAAAAGGTTTAGCATTGCCCGAGTACGTTGAGGTGAGCCGCAAGGGCCCCGACCATGCGCCACGCTTCACCTCGGAGGTGCGCATCGACGGCTGCGCTCCGGCGCGCGGCGAGGGGGCATCGAAGCGGGCAGCCGAGCAGTCCGCCGCCCGGGCGCTGCTGGAGCGTGAGGGCGTCGCCGGAGCCGAATTGCATGAGTGAGCGCGGACAAGATAACAGCACGCCTCCGATGGAGGATCAGCGCTGCGGTTTCATCGCCGTCATCGGCGCACCCAACGCCGGCAAGTCGACCCTGGTCAACGCGCTGGTCGGCGCCAAGGTTTCGATCGTCTCGCACAAGGTGCAGACGACGCGCGTGCCGGTGCGCGGCATCGCCAACGAGGGGGTCAGCCAGCTCATCTTCGTCGACACGCCCGGCGTCTTCGCACCCAAGAAGCGCCTCGACACGGCGATGGTCGAAGCCGCCTGGGGCGGCGCGCGCGATGCCGACATGGTCGTGCTCGTCGTCGACGCTGCCAAGGGCCTCGACGATGAGGTGGCGGGCGTCGTCGCCAAGCTCAAGGACGTGAAGCTGCCGCGCCTGCTGGCGCTCAACAAGATCGACCGCTTGAGCGGCCGCGAGAAGTTGCTGGAACTGGCCGCCGACATCAATCAGCAGCTGACCTTCGACGGCGTCTATATGATCTCTGCCACCGACGGCGACGGCGTCGAAGACCTCAAGCGCAATCTCGCGGCCCGCGTGCCGCCGGGCCCCTGGCACTATCCCGCCGAAGACCTCACCGACGCGCCGCTGCGCCTGCTGGCGGCCGAGATCACGCGCGAGAAGATCTTCCACCGCCTGCACGACGAACTGCCGTACCACTCGACCGTCGAGACGACGGACTGGACCGAGCGCCGCGACGGCTCGGTGCGCATCGAGCAGACAATCTTCGTTGCCCGCGACGGCCAGAAGGCGATCATGCTCGGCAAGGGCGGCCAGACCATCAAGCAGGTGTCGATGGACAGCCGCCGCGAGCTGATCCAGATCCTCGAGCGCCCGGTGCACCTGTTCCTGTTCGTCAAGGTGCGGCCCGACTGGCAGAACGACCCCGAGCGCTACCGCGAGATGGGCCTC
>JBDTOR010000013.1:0-27719 GCA_039933175.1 Hyphomicrobium sp.
GCATTAAGAGCTGATTCGTGAAATCCTATTGTGTCAGAAGGGTTTCGGATCGCGGCGCCCCGCGTCCGCTAAAACGGACGTCTTGCATCTGCGTTTCGGCGGCACCGAGCGATCGGCGCGGCTCCGCGCCAAAGACGCCGGTCGGGATTCGTTATTACAGAAACGCGCCTCAGAGGGGCTCGCGGAACTTGTTCACGATCGGGTAACGGCGGTCACGTCCGAAATTGCGCGATGAGATCTTTACGCCGGGCGGCGCCTGACGCCGCTTGTACTCGGCGAGGTAGAGCAAGCGCTCGATCTTCTTCACTGTTTCGGCCGCATGGCCGCGCTTGACGATCTCCGCGAGCGGCATCTCGTTTTCGACCAGCGACACGAGGATGTCGTCGAGCGCCTTGTAGGCCGGCAGCGAATCCTGGTCGGTCTGGTTGGGGCGCAGTTCCGCCGTCGGCACCTTGGTGATGATGCTCTCGGGAATCACCTCGCCGGCGGGGCCCTTGCCGCCCTTCGGCACGTGCACGTTGCGCCAGCGCGCCAGCCGGTAGACCTCCATCTTGTAGAGATCCTTGATCGGGTTGTAGCCGCCATTCATGTCGCCATAGAGCGTGGCATAGCCGACCGACATCTCCGACTTGTTGCCGGTGGTGACGACCATGCCGCCGAACTTGTTCGACAGCGCCATGAGGATGATGCCGCGAGCGCGGGCCTGAATGTTTTCCTCGGTGGTGTCAGGCTGCGTCCCGGCCAGCGCCGGCCCTAGTGCCTTGGTGAGGCCACGCACGGCGTCCTCTATCGGCAGCGTCTGGTAGTTGACCCCCAGCGCCTTGGCGCAGGCGGCCGCGTCGCGGACACTTGCGTCCGAGGTGAAGCGATACGGCATCATGACGGCGCGCACGCGCGCAGGCCCGAGCGCGTCCACGGCGATGGCGGCCACCAGCGCGCTATCGATGCCGCCGGACAACCCAAGGATGACACCGGGAAAGCCGTTCTTCTCGACGTAGTCGCGCACGCCCAGCACGCAGGCCTGATAGGCAGCGGCATCGCCCGGATCGATCACCGCGCGTTCACCCGTCTCGCAGCGCCAGCCGCTTTCGGCTTTGCGCCACTCGGTGAGCGCTAGTTTCTCCTCCCATGCCGGTAGCTGCACCGCGAGGGTCTTGTCGGCGTTGAGCACGAACGAAGCGCCGTCGAACACGAGCTCGTCCTGCCCGCCGACCTGGTTGACATAGACGAGCGGCAAACCGCTCTCGACGACGCGCGCGACGGCGATGTTCATGCGCACGTCCGGCTTCGTCCAATCGAAGGGCGAGCCATTGGGCGAGATGAGTATCTCGGCGCCTGTCTCGGCAAGACACTCGACGACGTCGGGGCCCCAGATATCTTCGCAAATCGGCACGCCGAGGCGTACGCCGCGGAAGTTTATCGGACCCGGCAACGGCCCCGGCGTGAACACGCGCTTTTCGTCGAACACACCGTAGTTCGGCAGGTCGACCTTGAAGCGGACGGCCTCGACCTTGTCATTGTCGATCAGCACGACGGCGTTGTAGACGTGACCGCTCTCGGGCCACACGGTGCCGGTGATGATCGCCGGGCCCGGTCCGAGCTCTGCCGCCAGCGCCTCGACGCGCGCCCGCACGGTGGCCGGAAACGCCGGCTTAAGCACCAAATCCTCCGGCGGGTAGCCGGTGACGAACAACTCCGGAAACACGACAAGGTCGGCGCCCAGGGCACCGGCATGGGTGCGCATCTCGCGCAGCTTGGCGATGTTGCCGTCGATATCGCCCACCGTCGAGTTCGCCTGGGCGAGCGCGATTTTAAGGTGCGTGGGGGCGGACGTCATGGGCTCCGCGGAACTCCAAACGGCGATAACGCGGCGATCAGGCGAAAGCGGTGATCGGCGCCGGCGCACTGCCGGCTTCCTCACGCTGCTGCTTCAGGCGCTCGGCGATCAGGAACGCCAACTCCAAGGCTTGGTCGGCGTTGAGGCGCGGATCGCACAGCGTATCGTAGCGATCCTTCAGCTGCGCCTCGGAAATGTTGGCTGAGGCGCCGCCCGTGCACTCGGTGACCGGAGAGCCCGTCATCTCGACGTGGATGCCGCCCGCAACCGTACCCTCGGCGCGGTGGATATCGAAGAACGACTCCGCCTCTTTGAGGATGCGCTCGAAGGGGCGCGTCTTGAGGCCACCCGCGGCGCCGATGGTGTTGCCGTGCATCGGGTCGCTCGACCAGACGACGACGCGGCCGTCCCGCTTTACGGCGCGGATCAGCGCCGGCAGGTGCTTCTCGACCTTATCGGAGCCGAAGCGGCAGATCAGCGTCAGGCGCCCCGGTTCATCGGTCGGGTTCAGGATGTCGATGAGGCGCAGCAGGCCGTCGGCGTCGAGCGTCGGCCCGACCTTGATGCCGACGGGATTGCGCACCCCGCGCAGGAACTCGACATGCGCATGGTCGGGCTGGCGCGTGCGATCGCCGATCCACAGCATGTGGCCTGACGTGGCGTAGGGTGCCTGCGTGCCGCCCGCTTCGTCGCGGCGAACCATCGCCTGCTCGTAGCCGAGCAGAAGCGCTTCGTGGCTGGTGTAGAACGAGGTGCGGCCCAGCGCCGGCACCGTATCGGCAGTCACGCCGCACGAGCGCATGAAGCGCAGCGCAGTTTGGATCTGCTCGCCCATCTCGCGGTACTTCTTACCGAACGGGCTCTTGTGCTCGAAGTCGAGCAGCCAGCGCAGCACGTTGTCGAGGCTGGCATAGCCGCCCTCGGAGAAGGCGCGCAGCAAATTGAGCGTCGCCGCCGACTGCCGGTAGGCCTCCAGCTGGCGCTGCGGATCGGGAATGCGCTCGGCCTCCGTGAAGGCGCCGCCGTTGATGATGTCGCCGCGATAGCTCGGCAGCTCCTTGCCGTCGATCTTCTCGGTCGGCGAGGACCGCGGCTTGGCGAACTGGCCAGCGATGCGCCCGAGCTTCACCACTGGCACGCCGCCGGCGTAGGTGAGGACGACGGCCATCTGCAGGAATACGCGGAACAATTCGCGGATGTGATTGGCGCCGTGCTCGGCAAAGCTCTCCGCGCAGTCGCCACCCTGCAACAGGAAGGCGTTGCCCGCGGCCACATCGGCGAGGGCGCGCTTCAGCTTGTCAGCCTCGCCGGCGAAGACGAGCGGGGGGTAGGAAGCGATCTTGGCCTCGACGTCGGCCAGGGCCACCTGGTCAGGGTAGTCCGGCACCTGGACGATGGGCTTCGACCGCCAGCTATCCGGGGACCACGCTACCGCCATCTCAACTCTCCTTCGGTGCGCCGTGCGGTGCCGAAAGAGGTCCGGCGCGGTAACGCAAGCGCATCGTTTTCAGGGCATTATGCCAGTTGTTGCAGCATATAAGCTACCTCGGCCAGCATGGCCAGCGCCCCGGCGCCAGAAGGTTGCATACGCCGAGAGCCGACGCCATGAGCGCCAAGCAACCGTCCTTCACGTTCGGCATCGAGGAGGAATACCACCTCGTCGACCTGGAAAGCCGCGGGTTTGCGGCGGCGCCAGCCGACCTGATGAAGGAGTGCGAGAAGGCGCTCGGCAAGCAGGTGGCGCCGGAGTTCTTCCGCTCGCAGATCGAGGTCGGCACCAGCGTCCTCAAGGATTTCAAAGCCGCGCGGAAGGAACTGGCGGGGCTACGCCGCACCATCGCCGACGTCGCCCAAAAATACGCCATTGCCCCCATCGCCGCCTCGACCCACCCGTTCGCCGACCGCTCAACCCTCGAGACCACGCCGAAGGCGCGCTATCAGGCTCTGGCCGTCGACTTTGCCGGCATCGGGCGGCGCCTCGCCATCTGCGGCATGCACGTCCATGTCGCCATCGACGACGATGAGCTGCGCATCGATCTGATGAACCAGGTGCGCTATTTCCTCCCGCACCTGCTGATGCTGTCCACGTCCTCGCCGTTCTGGCAGGGCGAGGACACCGGCCTCAAGAGCTACCGGCTCGCCGTTTTCCACGAGCTGCCGCGCACCGGCCTGCCGCAGCGTTTCGAGAGCTACGGCGAGTACGAGCGCACGGTCGACGTGCTGGTGCGCAACAAGGTAATTGAGGACGCCACCAAGATCTGGTGGGATCTTCGCCCTTCGGCCAAGTTTCCGACGCTGGAGATGCGCGTCACGGATGTATGCACGCGCATCGACGACGCGGTCTCCATCGCCGCCCTCTTCGCCTGCACGCTGCGCATGCTGTGGCGGCTGCGCACGTCGAACCAAAAGTGGCGCTCCTATCCCTCGTTCCTGATCGAGGAGAACCGCTGGCGCGCTCAGCGCTATGGCGTGCGCGAGACGCTGTTCGATTTCGGCAAGGGCAAGCTGGTACCGTTCGCCTCCCTGATCGACGAGCTGCTCGACCTCATCGCCGAGGACGCGGCGGTGCTCGGCTGCGAGCGCGAGGTACGGCACGCCTTGAGCATCGCCACCGGCGGCACCAGCGCCGACCGGCAGGTGGCGTGTTACAAGAAGCTGATGCATGACGGCGCCAGCGCCGATGCCGCGCTCGTCGGCGTCGTTGACCAGCTCATCGCCGAAACCGTCGCCGGCACTTGAGCCTAAAGCGTGGCTTGCATGCCGCCGTCGATGGCGAGCTCAGCGCCGGTGATGAAGGCGCTCTCGTCCGAAGCGAAGAACAGAGCAGCGTTGGCGACGTCCTCCGATGTCCCGAAACGGCGCAGCGGCGTCTGCTCCAGCAGCGCCTTGGAAAACGCTTCGATGCGTAGCACGCGCTCGGTCAGCGCCGTCTCGATGAACCCCGGCGCCAAGGCATTTACGCGGATGCCGAACGGCGCGTACTCGACCGCAAGTCCGCGCGTCAGGGCCGAGATGGCGCCCTTCGTCGCGCCGTAGGCGGCCAGCGTGCGCATGCCCCGGTGCCCCATGATCGAGGCAAGGTTGACGAGCGAGGCGCGGCCCGACGCCTGTAGCAGCGGGAACGCGTCGCGGGCGATGCGGATGATCCCGTCGAGGTTCACCTCTCGCAGCCGCGTCCAGTCGGCATCCGTCATGTGGCGGAAGTCGGTGCGAATGTTGATGCCGGCATTGTTGACGACGACATCAATGCGTTTGTGCTTCTGCTCGATCGCGCGCAGCAGCGCCGTGACGTCCTGACCGCGCGAGACATCGACCGTCATCGCGGTTGCGCCGAGCCCCTTCCCGACCAGCTCAGCCGCGGCCTTCTCGGCGCCCTCCCCGTCGACGTCGGTGATATAGACGTGGGCGCCCTCGGCCGCGAACAGCTGCGCCGTCGCCAGCCCGATGCCGGCGGCCGAGCCGGTGATGAGCGCAATCTTGTCCTGCAGCCGAGGCATTGAAATCTCCACGTGTCGGTTCGGTTCAGCAGGCCGCTTCCGTCGGCGCGATCCACTTCTCGCGCAGCGTGACGAGTTCTTCGGCCGACGTCGGATGCAGCGCCATGGTGTTGTCGAAGTCCGCCTTGGTAGCGCCGAGGCGCAACGCGATGGCCGCCATTTGCACGATCTCCGCCGCATCCTCGCCGAGTACGTGGCAGCCGACCACCTTGTCCGACTCCCCGTCGACGATGAGCTTCATGAACATGCGATCCTCGCGACCGGCGAGTGTCGCCTTCATCGTCCGGAACGCCGCCTTATATATGTCGAGCTTGGTGCAGCGCTCGCGCGCCACATGCTCGGGGAGGCCGACGCTGGCGATTTCCGGCGTCGAGAACACTGCCGAGGGGATCAGCGCATGCTCGATCATGCGCGGATTGCCGCCGAACTCGGTGTCGGCGAAGGCGTGACCCTCACGAATGGCGACGGGCGTCAGCGCCACGCGGCCAGTGACGTCGCCGACGGCGAAGATGCTGTCTACCGACGACTTCGAATACTCGTTGACGACTACGTGGCCGTTCCACCCGAGTTCGACGCCGACCTTGTCGAGGCCGAGGCCCATCGTATTGGGTGTGCGGCCGATGGCGAACATGATCTGCTCGGCCTCCAGCTTCGTGCCGTTGCTGAGATGGCCGACCAGGCCGGCATCGGTTTTCTCGAAATGCGTGAAGATGTGGCCGAAGGAGAATCGAATACCCTGGGCGGCATAGGCATCGGTGACGCGGTCGCGCAAATCCTCATCGAAACCTCGCAGCACCTTGTCGCCGCGGTAGACGATGGTTGTGACGACGCCGAGCCGCGAGAAGATCCCGGCGAACTCCAGCGCGATATAGCCGCCGCCGGCGATGATGATGCTCTTGGGCAGGCGCGGCAGATCAAATGCTTCGTTGGAGGTGATGACGTGCTCCAGGCCGGGCCGAGGCTCGGCGAGCCACGGCTTTCCTCCGGTGGCGATGAGGATTTTCTCGGCCGTGACGATGCGGTCGGATTTGGCGAGCTGCACCGTGTTTGGTCCGACGATCGTCGCCCGCTCCTCGATTATCTCCACGCCGGCCTTGCCGAGCGCCGTGCGATAGGCTGCTTCGAGGCGGGCCAATTCCTCGTCTTTCGCTCTTATCAGCGTCGGCCAATCGAAGGTCGGCTCCGGCACCGTCCAGCCGAAACCGCGTGCGTCCTCGAACTCCTCGGCAAAGCGGCTGGCGTAGACCAACAGCTTCTTGGGCACGCAGCCGCGGATCACGCAGGTGCCGCCGACGCGAGATTCCTCGGCGAGGGCTACCTTGGCCCCGTAGCCCGCAGCGATGCGGCCGGCGCGCACGCCGCCCGAGCCGGCGCCTATGACGAACAGGTTGTAATCGTACTGGGTCATCGCGGTTCTGCTAAAGCACTGGCGTGATCGCCGGGATCAAATAAGTTGCCGGCCCCTCATTCGATTGCGATCACTTCGTCGCCTTCCTCGGAGCCGATCAACGTCACGCCGTCGGCCCCGGCGATGACGGCAAGATCGGCAATGCCGATGAACAAGCCGTTCTCGACCACGCCGGGAATGAGCTTTAAGGCCTCGTCGAGCTCCTCCGGCTCGGAGATCCGGCCAAAATGGCAGTCGAGTATGAGATTGCCGCCGTCGGTGAGGAACGGCTTCCCGCCTGACACGACGCGCACTTTGATGTCACCCTCGCAGCCGACGTCGGCGGCCAGCGCGGTGATCATGTTGCGGGTCGCGGTGAGCCCGAACGGCACAACCTCGAGCGGGAGAGGGAAAGTCCCGAGCGTCGCAACCTTCTTGGACGCATCGGCGATGACGACCATCCGCCCAGAGGCGGTGGCAACGATCTTCTCGCGCAGCAGGGCGCCGCCGCCGCCCTTGATCAGGCGCAGCTCCCCGTCGACCTCGTCGGCACCGTCAACTGTGAGGTCAAGGAACGGCATGTCATCCAGCGTCGCCATGCGGATACCCAGCGCCTCCGCCTGCACTTGGGTTGCCTGGGAGGTGGCGACGCAGACCACGTCGAGGCCGCCGGCGACTTTCTTGCCAAGCAAATCGACGAACTTGGCCGCCGTCGAGCCGGTACCGAGACCGAGGCGCATCCCGCTTTCGACGAATTCGATCGCGCGCTCGGCGGCTGCGATCTTCAAGGCATCACTGCTCATGGCTTTCCCCGCCGCTCGCGTCCAGTTCCGCTGCCGTACGCGCAGACCGCGGTGGACGCAAGCGCGAGGTTGCTGAAGCGGCTAGAGGCCGCCCATCAGCGTGTACTTTGTTTCGAGGAATTCCTCGATGCCGTGGTGCGATCCCTCGCGGCCAATGCCGCTTTCTTTGACGCCGCCGAAAGGTGCAATTTCGGTGGACGTGATCCCCTCGTTGACGCCGACGATGCCGTACTCCAGGGCCTCGGATACCCGCCAGCACCGCCCGAGATCGCGCGTGTAAAAGTAGGCTGCAAGGCCGAACGGCGTGTCGTTGGCCATGCGGACAGCTTCCTCTTCCGTCTTGAAGCGGAAGAGGGGCGCCACCGGCCCGAACGTCTCCTCGCGCGAAACTTTCATCTGCGGCGTGACGCCGGTCAGCACGGTCGGCTCGTAGAAGTTGCCGCCAAGTTGCGAAGGCTTGCCGCCGACGACGACATGGGCGCCGTGCGCGACCGCATCGGCGACGTGCTCCTCGACCTTCTTGATAGCGGCAGCATTGATGAGCGGTCCGACTGTGACGCCGGTTTCGGTGCCCGCCCCCACCTTGAGCTTCTTCACGCCAGCGGCAAGCTTCTCGGCGAATGCATCGTACACGCCGTCCTGCACAAGGAACCGATTGGCGCATACGCATGTCTGGCCGGCGTTACGAAACTTCGACGCCAACGCCCCGGCAACGGCCCGATCGATGTCCGCGTCGTCGAAGACGATGAACGGCGCGTTGCCGCCCAGCTCCATGCCGACGCGCTTCACCGTACGCGCCGCCTGCTCCATGAGGATCTTGCCGACCTCGGTCGAGCCGGTGAACGTCACCATGCGCACCAGCGGACTTTCGGTCAGTGCGCGGCCCACGGGCACGGGATCCTTGGCGGTCACGACGTTGAACACGCCCTTCGGCACGCCGGCGCGCTGCGCCAGCTCGGCCAGTGCCAGCGCCGACAGCGGCGTGTCCTCGGCCGGCTTGACGACGACGGTGCAGCCCGCCGCGAGCGCCGGCGAAACCTTGCGCGTGATCATGGCCGACGGAAAATTCCACGGCGTGATGGCCGCCACGACGCCGATCGGCTGCTTCATGATGACGACGCGGGCGTCGGCCTTGTGGGTCGGGATCGTTTCGCCGTAGACGCGCTTTGCCTCCTCGGCGAACAGCTCGACGAAGGCGGCGCCGTAGATGATCTCGCCCTTGGCTTCGGCGAGCGGCTTGCCCTGCTCCTTCGTAAGCAGCAGCGCCAGCTCGTCGGCATGCTCGATGATCAGTTCGTACCAGCGCCGGATGATCTTGGAGCGCTCTTTGGCCAGCAACTTCGACCATGCGGGGAACGCCCGGTGAGCGGCCTCGATAGCGACATTGGTCTCGGCCGCGCCCATGGCGGGAACACGGGCGATCTCCTCCCCGGTCGCCTTGTCGATAACCGGCATACGCGGCTCGCCCACCCAGGCCCCGTCGATAAAGGCTTGCGTCTTGAGCAGCGTGATGACGTTTTTGTCCATGGCGGCACCGGATTATGAGGGCTGGCGGCCCAGCCTTTGTCTAAGATGCGCCCCCCTCGGTTTCAAGGTACATAACCCTGGCTGCGGCGCTGCGGCGGCTCTCGCCACGGCCCGTCATGCGCTATCCGGAGATGCATGCGCGATCTGACCTTAGTTTTCGATCTCGACGGCACGCTTGTCGATACAGCACCGGATCTCATCGCTTCGACCAACCATGTGCTCGACCACCTTGGTCTGCCGCGGGTCGATGGGGAGACGCTGCGGCCGTTCGTGGGGTACGGCGCCAAGCACATGATCGAGCGCGCGGTCGGGCCAGCCGCAGAGAGCATGACGCCTGCGCAGCACGAGGCGCTGCTCGCCCGCTACCTCGACTATTACGGCAGCCACATCGCCGTCGGCAGCCGGCCGTTTGAAGGCCTACTCCCCCTGCTCGAAAAGTTTCAGGCAGCCGGCGTCAAGCTCGCCGTGTGCACCAACAAGATGGAAGACTTGTCGCGGCGGCTGCTCGATGCGCTCGACATGAGCCGCTACTTCGTCGCGGTTGCGGGGCGCGACACACTGCGCTCCGCCAAGCCGCACCCCGACGCCCTGCTCGGCACCATCGCGCTCGCCGGCGGCAGCAGGGAGCGCGCCATCATGATCGGTGACAGTGGGGTCGATGTCGCCACCGGGAAGGCGGCGGGGGTGCCGGTGATCGGCGTCAGCTTCGGCTACACCGAGACGCCGGTGCGCGAATTCTATCCCGACGTCGTCATCGACCACTTCGACGAGCTCGAACCCGCTATCGCACGGCTGATGCCTGCCTAGTCCGGAGCGCCCGGCTTATGCGGCCACAGGCGCCGCCCGACCATGATCGTTGCCGGCAGGAACACGAGGTCGGCGAGCAGTGAAGCCAGCAACGTGAAGCCGCAGACAAGACCGAACGTCCTCAGCGACGGCAGGTCGGAGAAAACCGTAACGCCTAGTCCGAAGGCGAGGACGATCGTCGTCAAGATGATGGCCGGTCCCACCAGCACGCGGGCGCGGCGAATCGCATGCTCGGGCGCATCTCCTTTGCGCTCCTCCAAACGCAGACGGTTGAGGAAATGGATAAGCGCATCGATGCCGAGCCCGAACACGACAAGCAGGGCAACCACCGAGGCGAACTCCAGTCCCGCTCCTTGCGACCAAAGCAACGCCCCCGAGGCCAGGACCGGAAACAGCCCCGGCAGCAGGCTGACCACCGCAACGAACGGCGAGCGGAATGCGAGGCCGAGCAGCACGCCCGCGAAGACAACGCAGATCGGAATGCTTTCCTTCAGCTGGTCGATCATGCGCGCGCTGTTGCGGGCGGCGACCGCCGGCAGGCCGGTGACTGAGATCTGATAGCTCGGATTGCCGGCGCGGATTGGGTCGAGCGCTTTGTCGATCTTCTCGACTACCGGAAGGATGTGACTGGAATCGACATCGGGCAATCGCCCGGTGACCAGCACGGCGTTGCTCTCTGCCGCGATGAAGCGGCGCACGAGGTGATCGGGCAAAAAGCCGACGAACTTCTGCACGGTCTCGATACGGTCATCGCCCGCCTCGCGCAGCCAGCGCCTGAGGCTTTCGACCGACCACACGTTGCCGAGCCCGGCCTCCTTCTCAAGCGCGTTGTGCACCTGTCCGATGACCTCGAGCGTCTTGGGCGAATAGAGCGGCGTGCCGTCGCTCCATTCGATCATCACGTGCACAGGGTTAGCGCCGGTGAGTTTCTGGTCGATGCGGCTGGTGGCATCCAGCGCCTGCTCGCGGTCAGGCACCTGGTCGGCGAGCCGGTAGCGCGTCGGCAGGTCTGCGAAGGCGGCGCCGAACAGGAAGAACAGAACGACACCGATAAGCGAATAGAGGTATGGCCGGTGCGTCACGCGATCGACGATCTCGCCCACAATGGTTCCGAGGCCATCCATCAGCGCATCGGCTGGCGTGCGGTCCTTGGCCAGCGTCTCCTCGTTGCGGATGAACATGACGCCGAGGATGGGAAGGACGAGAATGACGGCGATGAAGGAGACGCACACCGCGATGGCGCCGGCCATGCCGAAGGTGCGGATGAGCCCGGATTCGGAAAACAGCAGGGCGAGGAACGCCAGCAGTGCCACGCCGTGCGCCAGGACGCAGGCCGGGCCAACGATGTTGATGGCGAAACGCACGGCCTGATAGCGGTTGTCACCCTCGCGCAACCGGATGCGGATGGCCGACACCATCTGCATGCTGTCGGCAAAGCCCATCACCATGATCAGCGGGGTCATGACGTTGAGGAACAGATTGAGCTTGAAACCCATCCAGCCGAGGATGCCGAGCGACCAGATCACCGCAAGCACCGGCGGCAGCGCCGCGACAAGCATTAACGAGACGCGGCGGAAGAAGATGGCGGCGATGACGGCGCCGAACAGCAAGCCGAGGCCGTTGTAGAGGATCTGGTCCCGCTCGACGGCATTGCGGATCTCCAGCTGCATGACCGGAGCGCCGGTCATTTTGGCGGTCAGCCCCGTGTCCTTCAGCTGCTCATCGACGACCGCGTTGATCTCGCCGATGACCACCTTGGCGGTCTTTTCCTTCACCACCTGCCGGTCGAGAGCGATGATGATCATCGCCAGCTGACCGTCGTCAGAGAGGAATTTACCTTTGACGATATCGTTCGCCTTGAGCGTGGCGATCATCGCATCGTAGGCGGCAGCATCCTCCGGCAGCTCGTCGGGCACGAGCGGCGCCGCATAGCCGGACGCGTCGGGCTTGGTGCGCGCCGACAGCATGGAGACAAGCCCAGATACGCCATCGACGAGTTGCAGCTCGGTGGTGAGGCCCGCAAAGGCCTCGAGCTGCTTGCGCTGCAGGAGGTCGGGGCCCTCGACGACGACGAGCACGTCGTACTCGCTCGACGGAAAGCGCTTGTCGATCGCTTCGTAGCGGCGGAATTCCTCGGTGTTGGTGCGGAACAGCTCGGAGAGCGAATCGTCGACCTGCAGCTTGAGGACGCCGATCAGCCCGAGAACCGTCGCAATGGCGACAAGGACGGCGACCAGCGCGGGAGCCTTGAGGGCAACGAGCCCGAGCCTCTCCAGCCCGAAGGAAGACACGAAGTTGCGATGCTGCTCGTCAGCGTTACCCATGGCTCCCCCGTCGGCGCTTCTTTTTGGGCTTTTGCTTAGCAGCGGCCGATGCTTCGTTGTCCCACGCAAGTCCGCCGCGCGCCACGCGGAATCGGCTGATGCGGGCGGATCGTTGCATTTGCCGCGCTGACTGTGAAGGGGCAGCTTTTTGCCTCTTCCGTGAAGGTCCCTGCGCCCCAATATGGCCGTATGAGAGGGCTCCCTTCGGACCCGTTTCAAACGCCCCCGCCGGTCGGATAATCCCCATATGCTGCTGCCGATTGCGCCGACACCACCCGACACAAACGCCGTGCGCCGCAGGTGGCGGGGGCCAGCCAGGTTGGCCGCCGCCATGGTGGTGGCGTGCATCGCCCTTACCGCGCCGGGCTTTGTTGCGGCCAGTCCGCAGCAGGCCCCCAACAGCCGCGTCGTACTCGACCTGCCCGCCGGATATACGCCCTCGCCCCTGTTCTCCGGCTTTCAGAACGATGCATCGGGCGTGTCGTTCATCATCCTCGAGGCGCCGGCCGCCGAATACGACAAGATGGCGCAAGGATTCACCGCCGAGGAGTTGGCCAAGCGCGGCATTACCGATGTGCAGAAGGTGGACCTGGCCCGCACCGACCCGCACGTCTACATGCGCGCGCACCAGAAGTCGGCGGCGGGGGATTACGCAAAATTCTTCGTGCTGTTCCGCACTGCCGACCAAACCATCCTCGTCTCCGTCAACGTGCCGCAGCGGTCGATTGAGGACGGCAGCGTCAAGCCGGCGGACATAGAGCAGGTGCTGGCTAGCGCCAAGACGACGGAAAAGGCCGCCGTCCGCGATCTTTATTCCCTCGGATACCTCGGGCCGTTCAAGGAGGCGGGGACGCTCGTTGGCACGAGCAAGGTGTATACGCTCGACGGGCGTCTCGAGCCTGAACGCGCAGGCGCAACGCGGTCGGCGTTCATGGTGGCTCCATCGCTCGACAAACGGCGTCTCGACGACCCCGAGAAACAGTCGGCGGCCCTGCTCGCCAGCTTGCCGGGGTATCGGAATTTCAAGGCAGGCGAGACCAAGCCGATCAGCATCGCCGGCCTCGATGGGTTCGAGTCGAACGCACAGGCCGTCGATACCGACGACAATGTGCCGGTGCGCCTCTATCAGGCGCTCCTGCTGGGGAAGGACGGCGGCTATTTCCGCCTGATCGGTATCGCCACGGACGCCGACAAGGCGCGACTGCCGGCGGAGTTCGAGAAGATAGCGCGCTCGTTCACGCTATTGCCGTAAGCCCGGCTAAGGCGCATTGCTTCCGGCGGCGGCGCAGACCATAGTGCCGGCCATGATCGACAACAAAACAGCGGCCGGGTGGGTTGTTCAGCTGACAATCCCCGGAGTTCCAAGGATTTTGCCCGAGGGCGCGAAGTGGCGCCCGGCAGAATTGACGGCGCCAACCTTCGAGTTCTTCAACGTTGCCATCGGGGCGGCCGACAAGGCCGTCGAGGCGGCGCGCAAGAAGGCCGGAGCCTCGGAGGAATCCGAGTTGCGGGTGGTGCGGGCGCTGTCCTCGTCGGAAATCGATTCCATCAAGCTGCGCGCGGGCGAAGCCAAGCCGGCCTGACGGCTGCAGGCATGCGCCGCAGCCGACACCCCGCTCGGCACCTTGACAGTCACCGGCAGCGCCTCGCATAACGGCCGCCCGGCGCGATCCTATTTGCGCATCAGGCCGGGCGGTTAGCTCAGCGGTAGAGCACACGCTTCACACGCGTGGGGTCATAGGTTCAATCCCTATACCGCCCACCATCCATTTTCAGTCGGCATCTGTGCTATCGTAGAGCGATGCTCGCGGCACACCTGTGCGCCGCATTCTGTTTGATCCATTGATTGCACTGCGATGACATGGGGGGGAGCCGTCATGTGCCGCATCATACTTTCGCTCGTCGTATTTTTAGCCGCCACCGCCGCCGCATCGGCCGAGGATGTCCGCGAGCACGAAATCGGCGGCCGGGCGATGGCGTTCCACGAGACGGTGAAGCGCAAGGTGCGCAGCTTTGCCGGCAGCGCGGGTGCCATCCAAATCGTGCAAACGATCATGAGCAAAGTCGGGTTGCCGATGAACCTCGACGTTCGCTCGGCTCCCGATGTTCCCAATGCGGAAGCGCTGGTCGAGGAGGTCTCCGGCAAGCAGGTCCGGGTGATCCTCTACAATCCCGTCTGGATCAACAATCTCTCGCAGACCCTCGTCAGCGATTGGCCGAGCACGAGCATCTTGGCCCACGAGATCGGCCATCATCTCGCCGGCCACATGGATCCGGCCTACGCGAACCACACCGCCGAACTCGAAGCCGATCGTTTCTCCGGCCACATCCTCAATCGCCTGGGCGCGACGCTGGAGCAGGCGCAGCTCGCGATGGCGATGGTGTCCGATGACAGCGCCAGCGTCACGCATCCCGGCCGTGCCGAGCGTGTGCGCGAGATCGCCCAAGGCTGGAACGACGCCGCCAACGGACAAGGCGCAAACGTCGTCAAGTCGATCGAGCAGCCGAAAGCACGCGGAACGCGCGTCGCCATGCTGATCGGCAATTCCGCCTACCGCAGCCTAGCGCCTCTGAAGAACCCGAAGAACGACGTGCTGGCGGTCCAGCGCGCTTTCAGAAAGCTCGGTTTCTCAACCGTCACCCTCTACGACGGAACCGCTCAACAGATCCGCGAGGCCATCGAGAATTTCCGCAAGGATGCCGAGGGCGCCGATTGGGCGGTGTTCTACTACGCCGGGACGGGCATCGAAATCGACGGCACCAACTACATCGTTCCAATCGACGTCCAATCGGTTGCCGACGCCAACAGTCCCGATGCGAACTTGGTCGGTCTGCAGAGCGCACTCGATGCCGTCAAATCGGCAAAGTCGGTTCGGCTGGTCATCTCCGACGCTTGCCGGATCAATCCGTTCGAGAACGCCCCGCAGACAGCCAGCAATCCTCGGCGGTTGCAAGTCACAGAGCCGCCCAGAGGCGTCGTCGTCGCCTATTCCACGCGGGCTGGGAAAGAGGCGCTCGACGGGCCCAATGACATCAGCCCCTACGCGGCTGCTGTCATAGAGACGTTCCTGCAGCCCGGCATGGAGATCGACAAGGCCTTCCGCCGGATCAATTCCCTCGTCGCGACCAACACCAACGGACAACAGGAGCCTTCCGTCCTCGGCGATTGGCCCGACGACGACCTCCAGCTTGGCTCCCAATAGAGCCGCGCGGCTCTATCCGCGCGTCCGGCGTCTCAGTTGTTGTGCGCCAGGCGGCGGGTGGGACGGTCGAACCGCAATCCAGTGCGCAGCAGCGGGCAAGCGCTTTGCGGATTGTACTGAGCGCAGCACTTGGGTTGGCCAGTCGCCGGGTCGATCGCGCGCGCCGTGCCCTTGCCGCAGGGACCGCCGCTTTGCTCCGTTGCGAAATCCCAATTGCCCGGGTCGCCGTTCCCGTAGCCCATGTACTCCGCGTTCGCCGGTGCCATCATGGCTGTTTGCAGCATGGCGGCCGCGGCGGCGGTGATACCGATTGTCAGAACCCTATTCATGTTTCTCTCCCTGGTGGTGCCGCTCGCGACACCTGTCCCCATTGAGAGCGACTGTTTGAGCACTTGGTGCACCCGCGCGCCGCGGGCAATATCCGCCGACCTTACGGATTGCTTACGGATTGGCCAGGAAGGTGCCCGACATCAGCGGCGGGCGGCAGCGGCCTCGGCACCCTCGGCGCCGTACATGGTCAGCATGGGCTCATCGAGCAGGATGACCTCGTCGTACTGGCCATAGCCGTTGAAGCCGCCGGCGATGGCGCGGCCGTAGGCACCCATGTTGCCGATCTCGATGTAGTCACCCTCGCCGACCGATCCCGGCAGCAAGAAGGGGCCCTTCATGTAGTCGATGCTGTCGCACGTCGGGCCCCACAGCTCGAACGGCACCAGCGGCTCCGACGCATCGATCTCGCGACCCACGACACGCGTCGGAAACACGAAGCCAAGGTGGGCGGCGTCGAACAGCATGCCGTAGGAACCGTCGTTGATGTAGAGGTTGTTGCCGCGCCGCGCATCGACGCGCACGATGAGGCTCTCCGCCTCGGCGACAAGCGCCCGGCCAGGCTCGCACATCAGCTTGATGTTCTCCTTCACCGGCATCGTCTCGATGCCGGCAAGGATGACGTCCATGAAGTCCTGCAGCGGCGCCGGCTCCGAGTCCGGGTAACGTGCCGGGAATCCGCCGCCGATGTCGAGCCGGTCGATCATGACGCCCGACTTGACGATAAGGCGATGCACCTCGCCGAGCGCCGTGACGAATGCGTCCGGGGTCGTCGTCTGCGAACCGACGTGGAAGGTGAGGCCGAGTTCGGCGGCAGCCTGGCGCGTCTTGACCAAAAGGCGGGCGGCCCTTTGGCCGACGATGCCGAACTTGCGCTCGAGCGGAATACGGCTGTTGATCGCCGGCACGGCCACGCGCACCCACAGCAACAGATCGCGCGCGCCGCCGGTGGCCTCGATGATCTTGTCGAGCTCGTCCTCGCCGTCGAGGGCGAACGAGCGCACGCCCAGCTCGTAGGCGCGGCGGATGGCGTGGCGCGACTTCACGGGATGCATGAAGTGCAGGTGCGCATCTGGGATCGTCGCCGCGTCTTCGATCTCGGGCAACGATGCGACGTCGAAATGGCGGATGCCGGCACCATACAGCGCGCCGATCAGGAAGACGGAGCTGTTCGCCTTGTAGGCGTAGGCGACCTCGCCCGGGAACTTGTCGAGAAACCAGCGGGCGGCGCGCCCTGCTGCATGCGGTCGCAGGCCCCGTACCGGCCGCTCGGGCCGGGACTTGCCGATCAGCGCAGAAGCAGAGGAGAGTTTCTCCATCGCATAGGACCTCCACCACCCGCGGGCGAACACGGGCAATTGCTAGAAGCAGAGACCGCCGAACTCGAAAGAGCGCTGCATTTAGGGGCCGCATCCCCCCCTGTAAAGAGCTTTCTTATGACATGGGGGCGTGGTGGCGCGCCCCTTCCCGCCCTGCCAGCCCGGGCGCCACCATACGGCGCTGAGTTGCCGAGGGCGCAGAACTGTGATCCGTCAGCATTGCCAGAGCACTTGCGCGGCGGGCTACAATCGTAACCGAACCGCCGCTTAGGGCTGTTCCGCGGATGCCGCGCCTGCCTAATACAGCCCATGAATTTCGAAAGGCGGCCAAACCGCGTGAAGCGTCCGTGATGCGTACCGGGGGCAAGATCCTGATCGATCAGCTCGTCGGCGAGGGCTGCACGACACTGTTCACGGTGCCGGGCGAAAGCTTCATCGCCGCGCTCGACGCCCTGTTCGACGCGACCTCGATCCGCACCGTCGTTTGCCGCCACGAGGGCGGCGCCGCGATGATGGCGGAGGCGACCGGCAAGCTGACGGGCATGCCGGGTGTTGCCTTCGTCACGCGGGCGCCGGGCGCCACGAATGCGGCGAGCGGGGTCTATGTAGCGCACCACGACGCCACGCCCATGGTGCTCCTCGTCGGATTGATTGAGCGCGCCGACGAAGGTCGCGGCGCCTTCCAGGAGATCGATCTTGAAGCCATGTTCGGCGATGTCGCCAATTGGGTCGGTATCGTCCGCGAGGCCGAACGCATTCCCGAATTCGTGGCACGCGCCTTCAACGCGGCGCGCTCCGGTCGTCCGGGACCGGTAGTGCTCGGCTTGCCGGAGGATGTCCTGTTCGCCAGCGCCGAGACGAACGATGGCGCACCGGCGCAGCCGCCGGCCCTGACGCCGTCGGCCGGCCAGATGACGCGCCTTAAGGCGAAACTGAGCGCTGCCGAGCGGCCGCTCCTCGTGCTCGGCGGCGGTGGCTGGAGCGAAGCGACTTCACTACACATCGGCAAGTTCGCGGCGGCGTTCGACCTGCCCGTGGTCGCCGCCTTCCGCCGCCAGGACCATCTCGACAACCGGCACCCATCGTACGTCGGCCACGCCGGCATCGACATCGACACAAAGGTGGCGGCAGCGATCCGCAGCGCCGATCTGCTCATCGTCATCGGCGAAGGGCTCGGCGATGTGGCGACCGGAGGCTACACCATGGTCGTGCCACCCAAGCCGGCGCAGTACCTTGTCCACGCACACCCGTCAGCCGCAGAGATCGGCCGGGTGTACCGCGCCGACTTGCCCATCATCACCACGGCGGAGGCGTTTGCCCGCGCGCTCGCCCGCTTGAAACCTCCCGCCAAGATGCGCTGGAGCCGCATGCGCCGCGACCTGCGGACCGGCTACGAACGCTCGCTGAAGCCTGTCGCGACGGTCGGCGCAGTGCGGCTCGAGGAAGTGATCGCGGCATTGTCGCGGGAGCTGCCGGAGGACGCCATCGTCACCAACGGTGCCGGCAACTACGCCGCCTTTCTGCACCGCTACTTCCAATACAAGGGATGGCCGACGCAGCTGGCGCCCACCTCCGGCTCGATGGGCTACGGACTGCCAGCGGCGGTCGCCGCCAAGCTCGTCCATCCCCAACGCACCGTCGTGGCTTTGGCCGGCGACGGCTGCCTGCTGATGACGGTGCAGGAATTGGCGACGGCGGTGCAGTATGGGCTGCCCATCGTCGTCATCGTCGCCAACAACGGGATGTACGGCACCATCCGCATGCACCAGGAGCGGCACTACCCCGGGCGCGTTGTTGGAACGACGTTGGTCAACCCCGACTTCGTCGCGCTCGCCCGCAGCTTCGGCGCCACCGCCGAGCGGGTGGAGACGACCGCGGCCTTTGTACCTGCCCTGCGCCGCGCGCTGGCTGCCGATGGGCCGGCGCTGATCGAATTGTGCATTGATTCTGAAGCTATTAGCGTCCGCCGGACCCTATCGCAGATCCGCAGCAAATCAGAATAGTCGAGGTCGCGGGCAGCGCGCCTGCCTTACTCGTAAATACTTCGTTAAATCTACGGCTGCTGCGTTAGCCATTCACCGATATCCGGTTAGACTAACGAGGTCTTATCGGTTACAGAACTCTCAACCCAACCGCAGACTCACAGTGTCGAGGGTTTGTTTATGGACCTACAGACGATCAAATCGCACTACGGAGCAAAATGGGCCTGGGCGCGCACTGGTGCGCTCATCCTGTTCGTGGTTACGGGCATCCTGCTTGTCGCCTCTCTGAGCACGGCGCGCAGTCAGCAGCCGAGCCGGGCATTTGCCGGACCAGGCGTCATCGAACTCAACCCTTTCGCCACGGCCGGCTGAGCCGACCGCGGACACGACACTGCACTCTCCCCCCAAAAAAGTTTGATCTCCTAGGCCCCGCCTCCGAATGGATCCGGGGCCTTTTTTCTGTGCGCCGCCCGCAGCCGGTGCTAATCGCTCGGCCTCTGCGGCGACGGAGCGGGATGAATGGCAAGAGTTGCTTGGATTGGCCTGGGCGTCATGGGTTTTCCCATGGCCGGGCATCTCTTTACAAAGGGCGGTCACGACGTCACCGTCTATAACCGCAGCGCGGCCAAGGCGTTGGCGTGGGTCGCCGAATATGGCGGCGGGCGAACGGCCGAGACGCCGGCGGCGGCTGCGCTGAGCGCTGACTTCGTTTTTTGCTGCGTCGGCAACGACGATGACCTGCGCGCAGTGACGAGCGGCGAGAACGGCGCCTTCAAGGGCATGCGCGCCGGCGCCACGTTCGTCGACCACACGACGGCCTCGGCAGAGGTGGCGCGCGAATTGAACGCCGCCGGCCGCGCGCGCGGCATCGCCTTCCTAGATGCGCCCGTCTCGGGGGGGCAGGCCGGAGCGCAAAACGGCACGCTCACGGTGATGGTGGGCGGCGATGAAGAGCCGTTTGCGCACGCCGCGCCGCTGATCGGGGCTTACGCCCGCGCCGTGAACCGCATCGGACCATCCGGCGGCGGCCAGCTTACAAAGATGGTCAACCAGATCGCCATTGCAGGACTGCTGCAGGGCCTGTCTGAAGCTATCGCATTTGCCGAGGCGGCGGACCTCGATCTCGAACTCGTCATGCAGACGATTGCCAAGGGGGCGGCGCAGTCGTGGCAGATGGACAATCGCTGGAAGACCATGCACGCGGGCCAGTTCGAATTCGGTTTCGCGGTCGACTGGATGCGCAAGGATCTCGCCATCTGCCTCGACGAGGGGCGGCGCAACGGTGCCAAGCTGCCGGTGACGGCGCTGGTCGATGAGTACTATGCCGAAGTGCAAGCGATGGGCGGCGGCCGCTGGGACACATCGAGCCTCATCGCGCTCGTGAAGGCGTCCAAGCAGACATCCGCTTGAGAATCACGGCACGAAGCCTGCTACACTTATGTCGACGTATAGCCTGGGGAAGCGGCGATGCAGATCACTGCCTTCTATGCCGCGCTACTGGCGGCACTGTACATTTATCTCAGCGTGCGGGTGATCGGCTGGCGGCGCGACCGCCGGGTCGAGTTTGGGCACGGGGAAGATTTCGAGCTTCTGCGCCGCATGCGCGTGCATGCCAACTTCGCCGAATACGTGCCGTTTGTCATCGTACTGATGGCGCTCGCGGAGAGCATGCAACCACCTGACCTGCTGTTACATGCTGCCGGTGTGGTGCTCGTCGTGGGCCGCGTGATCCACGCCTACGGCGTGTCCCAGTCTCCGCCGATCATGCGATATCGCGTCTACGGCATGTGGCTGACATTCGCCTCGATGACGCTCGCGGCGCTGCTGTGCCTAGCGCTTTCGACGTTTTTCCTCATTGTCTGAGGCGCCGGCATCGGCGGAATTGCTGCGCGCAAACTGTAGCGGCAGTGCCGTGGTGTACTTGATCTGCTCCATGGCGAACGCCGACGAGACCTTGGCGATTTCGATGCGCGCGATCAGGCGCTTATAGAACGCGTCGTACGCTTCAATGTCCGGCACGACGACGCGCAGCAGGTAATCGACCTCGCCGGACATCCGGTAGAACTCGACCACCTCGGGAAAATCGGCGACGGCCGTGTGGAACCGTTCAAGCCAGGTGAGGCTGTGCTGATCGGTCTTGATCGAAACGATTACCGTGACGCCTGCATTCACCTTGTGCGCGTCGAGGATAGCGACGCGACGCTGCACGACGCCGGCTTCCTCGAGCTTTTGGATGCGGCGCCAGCAGGGCGTCGTCGACAGGCCGACTTCCTTGCCGATGTCGGCTACCGGCCGCGTGCAATCCTCTTGCAATATGCGCAGGATCTTGACGTCCATTTCGTCGAGCATAGGCGGGCCGTTAGAATAAAGTTCCGAAATTTTGCTTGGATGCCACTAGGCGCGGGAAACCGATCCACGTCAAGCGCCCGAACCGTAATAGGTTTCTATAACGAAGACCGAAGCGAATTGGCGCCCGCGGCTCAGATGTCGAGCTGCAAGCCATCCTCAGCGAGGATGACGCGCGGATCTTTCACGTGCTGGCGGTTCGCCAACATGTCGAGCCCCATGTGAGTGAGCAGCACGCGCCTGGCGCTGAGCCGGTCGATGTTCCGCTCGATGTCGCGCCAGGTCATGTGATAGCCGCTCTGCTCGCTGAAGCCGAAGCTTTCCGTGATGTACAGGTCGGCGCCGTTAGCCGCCGGCAGCAAACTGTCGACCCATTTCGTGTCGCCGGAAAAGCTAAGCACCTTGCCGTCGCATTCGAAGCGCAGCGCATAGGGCGGCGCGCCACAGGGGTGAAGCACCTCGAACGGGGTCACGCGAACTGAGCCCACGTCGAGCGGTACGCGCTCATCATAGACGACGAAGTTCATGTCAAATCGCCGCTCGATCCCAGTCGACTTGGGAAATAGCGCCTCGGCGGCAGCGGCGAAGCGGTGCGCGGTGCCCGCCGGTCCAGCAATGGTCAGCGGCGCCGTGCGTCCCGTCACGTAGTGGGCATGCAGCATCCACCAGACGAGCCCGGCGAAGTGGTCGCCATGCAGGTGCGAGATGAAGATGGTCGAGACGCGATCGGGATCGAGGCCGAGCCGCTGCATCCCGATGAGCGTGGTGGCGCCGCAGTCGATGAGAAACTCCTCACCCGACGCCGCGACGTGGAAGCAGGTCTGCAACCGGCCACCGGACCCGAAGGCGTCGCCGGAGCCGACGACGGTCAGCCTCATAGTCCCCTCGGCCGGAGAGGCGGCAGCCGGCACAGCGCGACAGCCACCCGCGAGGGCTGGGCGCTTTGCCCGATGGCCGGGGGCCGGGCAGGGTTCGAAATGGGGGACCGGTCTGTGATGATGCGCATCGTGGCTGGGTGGGCTGGGCCGTCGAACCTAACGGCCGTCCACGCGTGCGACAATGCCTGAAAGCCCATTTCGCGGGGATCCGCTCACGTTGCAGCTACGCACGTTATTGAAAACTTCATTACTAAACACTTAGTTAGGAAATCCTGCAGAGATTTAGAGACAACATCCGTCGCGCGCCCCGTGGGCGCCCTAGCCGTCACGCGTGAAGCCATGACGACCAGCGCCATTCCCGAAGACGTCGCGCGGCGCCGCAATCGCCGCGATGAACGCGTGCGCGCTTACAGCGACCTGCAAGAGCGCAGGGCCCGGCTGGCGGCTGGAACCTCGATCAAACCGGAATTCGAGTACGAACTGCTGACCATGTTCGCGCGCAACGAGCTAGGCGCGGCCGTGACCATGCCGGCGCTCTACGCGCTGTTCGCCATCGCCTGCATGTTCTGGGCGCCGACGGTCGATGCGATGATTTGGCTGATCATCGTCATCGGCGCCAAAGTCATTCTGCTCGATCTGGCGCGCCGCTTCCTGATGGTGCCTCCGGCGCAGGTCAACATCCGGGCCTGGCGCCGGCGTTTCACCCTGGCGGAGCTGTTCAACGGCCTGGCGCTCGCCTGCTTTGCGCTGATCGGCGTTCGCGACACGCTTGGCGCACCCAGCGAGCTCGTGTTCTCCTCGCATGTCTTCATCTTCGCGACGCTCATCGTCGTGCTGGCTATTCGCACGATGTTCGCGGCGACCATGCCGGCGATCCTCTACGCAGGTACCATCCCGATGACGATCGCCGTCGTCGCGCGTCTTCTAATCCTCGACAACTCGTTCTACTTCGCCCTCGCCACCATGGCTGTCGGCATCAATCTCTACTTCCTTTTCCTCGCCCGCGGTCTCCGCTCAACCGCCCTGTCGATGCTCGAGTACCGCAGCGAAAAGGATGCGCTGATCGCCGAGCTCGAGGAGCAGAAATCCGTTTCCGACGAAGCGCGCCGCCGCGCCGAGGCCGCCAACAGCGCCAAGTCGCGGTTCCTGGCCACCATGAGCCACGAGCTGCGCACGCCGCTTAACGCAATCCTCGGTTTCTCCGAGGTGATGAAGTCGGAAATGTTTGGCCCAATGGAGAACCCGAAGTACACCGAGTACGCCGGCAACATCCTGGAGAGCGGCAGGCATCTGCTGCACCTCATCAACGAGATCCTCGACCTCACGCGCATCGAGTCTGGCCGCTATGAGCTGCACGAGGAGCCGGTGCGGCTCGCCGACATCACTGACGAGTGTCACCGCCTGCTGAAGCTGCGCGCCGAAGGCAAAGCTATCGACGTCGTGGAAGAGGGGGCCACCGATCTCCCCGTCGTGTGGGCCGATGAGCGCGCTATCCGTCAGATCTGCCTCAACCTAATGTCGAACGCGCTGAAATTTACGCCCAAGGGCGGCCGCATCACGCTAAGCATCGGCGCCACGTCGGACGGCGGTCAGTTCCTCGCCGTACGCGACACGGGCCCCGGCATACCCGAGGAAGAGATACCCAAGGTGCTGCAGGCTTTCGGCCAAGGCGCGCTGGCACATCAGACGGCCGAAGGCGGCGCCGGATTGGGTCTGGCGATCGTCAAGAACCTCATCGAGCTGCATGGCGGCAGCCTGATCCTGACGTCGGAGTTGCGCAAAGGCACCGAGGCGAAAGTCGTGCTGCCCGGGTATCGCGTACTGCGCGCGATGGCTCCGCTGCAGCCGCTCGGTCAAGAAACACATCGCCTCAAGGGTGTCGCGCCAAGGCCGCCGCGACCGGCACGGCTGCGCGCTGGCAAGGCGAACCAGGATACCGATACGACGGCGCACCGCTAAGCGGATCGCCGATCCGTTGTACTTGATCGACGCCAGCGCTACATACGGCTGGTGGGCAGCATCTCCAATCAGACCGGGATAGATTCCCCCTGCGTGCAGCTCTGCGACATCGACCGGGAGACCGGTTTGTGTTGCGGTTGCGGCCGCTCGCTCGCCGAAATCGCCAGCTGGAGTACGTTGTCCAGCGTCGAGCGGCGAGGCATCATGGCCGAGCTGCCGGCGCGCAATGCCGAGCTTCTGGAGGGCGACCCGCGATGAGGGCGTGGATCGTGCTGGCGCTGCTGATCGGCGCCGGCGTGCTTCTCTTTCTTCGCGGGGGCGCGGACGTACTGTCCGGCCTCAGCACCGGCGAGATTGTAACGGCGGCGGCGGGTCTGCTGCTGGCGACGATCTACATCATCAGCTTGTTCAACGATGAGCGCACCCGCCCCATGCAGGCGCTACGGTACATACTCGTCTGGCTCACCATCGGCTTCGGCCTCATCGCCGGCTACTCCTACCGCACAGAGCTGTCGGGCGTGGCGCAACGGGTCATGGGCGAGCTGTCCCCAGCCGGCGAGATCGTGTCCGTCGAGACGAATGAGGAAGGCGAACGCGCCGTCCGCGTGCGCCGGCGGTTGGACGGACATTTTGCCGTGCGCGCGTCGGTCAACGGGCAGTCGATGACGCTGATGGTGGATACGGGCGCCTCATCCGTCGTGCTGAAACCCGGCGACGCGGAGCGGGCCGGTGTCGACCTCAAGAAGCTGGCTTATACGGTGGCCGTCGAGACGGCGAACGGCACGGCATACGCGGCGGCGGTGCGCCTGCGCACGCTCGCCGTGGGCCCCCTCGTCATGCGCAATGTCGACGCCCTCGTCGCCCGTCCTGGAAGCATTAAGGAAAACTTGCTCGGTATGAGTTTCTTAAGGCGTTTGCGATCCTATGAGTTTGCTAACGATTACCTGACGCTGAGGGGCTAGCCCGGTCGCTAAGGCGCCGTGGCCTACCGAGAGCTGCATTATAGAAATGTCTTTCAACTCGGGTACCAGACAACTCTTCCGGGAGACCGCGAGCTGGGGCGTCGCCATCGTCATCGTCATCGCTGCACTCTCGCACTTCGAGACGCTGAAGACAGGCGCGCAGCAGATGCTCGGCCTTCCCTCGGCGAGCGATGTGGCCACGGCGCGGCGCACGCGCACCGCCGCGGCGCCGAAACCGGCAACCATCGGCTCGGTCGTCGAGATCGAGGCGGGGCGCAACGGGCACTTCAATACCGAGGCCGACGTGAACGGTCGCGCCCTCGATTTCATGATCGACACCGGCGCTACGATGGTGGCGCTGAGCTACGAGGATGCCGAGCGCGCCGGCATACTGCTGAGCGACAGTGATTTCACGCAGGCCGTCTCCACCGCGAACGGCATCGCGCGGGTAGCGCCCGTCACCATCGATCGCATTTCGATCGGCGACATCACAGTGCGCAACGTGCCGGCGGCCGTCACCGAACGCGGGCGCCTCAAGACCTCGCTGCTCGGCATGAGCTTCCTGGGTCGCCTGTCGCGCTTCGACATGCGCTCCGGGCGACTGGTGATGCAGGAATAGCTCGCTAAACCCGAAGTGCGTCCAAACGGCAGAGGCCCACCGGATCGACTCGGCACGCCCTGGCGTTTACACCTGCCGACGACCCGCCGGCCCGCCAAAGGGATGAACATGCTGCCACGTCCGCGCTCCGATCTAAAGCCGAACACCGCCGATTTCGAACGCTTCCCGCTGGTCAAACCGACGGGCTTCCGCGAGTACGACGCGCGCTGGCTCTTCCCCGAAGAAATCAACCTGATGGGCCTGACTGCGGTCGGCCTCGGCATGGCGACGCTGTTTGACGAGCGCGGCGTCAAGAAGCGCCTGGTCGTCGGCCACGACTACCGCTCCTACTCGGCCTCGGTGAAGCAGGCCCTGATCAACGGCTTGCTGGCCGGCGGCTGCGAGGTGCACGACATCGGCTTGGCGCTATCGCCGATGGCGTACTATGCGCAGTTCGACCTCGACGTCGAAGGCGTCGCCATGGTCACCGCCTCGCACAACGACAACGGCTGGACCGGCATCAAGATGGGCATGGCGCGGCCCCTCACCTTCGGCCCCGACGAGATGAGCCGCCTCAAAGAGATCGTGCTCGGCGGCACGTTCAAGACGGCCGACGGCGGCCGCTACATTTTCGTGCCCGACATGGCTGAGCGCTACATGAAGGCGCTGACCGACCGCCCGAAACTGAAGCGTCCGCTCAAGGTCATCGCTGCCTGCGGTAACGGCACGGCCGGCGCCTTCGCGCCGAAGGTTCTCGAGGCCATCGGCTGCGAGGTGGTGCCGCTCGACGCCGAGCTCGACTACACCTTCCCGCGCTACAATCCGAACCCCGAGGACATGGAGATGCTGCACGCCATCGCGGCGGCGGTGGTGAAGCACAAGGCCGATGTCGGGTTCGGCTTCGACGGCGACGGGGATCGTTGCGGCGTAGTCGACAACGAAGGCCACGAGATCTTCGCCGACACCGTTGGCGTCATGCTGGCGCGCGATATCTCCGCCCGTTACAAGAACGCGGTGTTCGTCGCCGACGTGAAATCGACCGGCCTCTTCATGACCGATCCGGTGCTGCAGGCGAACGGCGCCAAGGCGCTCTACTGGAAGACCGGCCACTCCTACATGAAGCGCTACACCTTCGAGCAAAAGGCCCTGGTCGGCTTCGAGAAAAGCGGACACTTCTTCTTCCAGCCGCCGCTCGGACGCGGCTACGATGACGGCCTCGTTGCCGCGCTTGCCGTCTGCGACATGCTCGAACGCGCCGAGGGCAAGACCATGGCCGACCTGAAGCGCGAACTGCCGAAGACCTATCAATCGCCGACCATGTCGCCGCACTGCGACGACGAGAAGAAGTACGGCATCGTCGACAAGGTCGTCGCCCACTACACGCAGCTTGCCGCCGACGGCGGCACCGTCGCCGGCCAGAAGATCCGCGACCTCGTGACGGTCAACGGCGTGCGCGTCACGCTCGAGGACGGCACCTGGGGCCTCGTGCGCGCGTCGTCGAACAAGCCCGAACTCGTCGTCGTCGTCGAAAGCCCGGTGTCGGAAGCCAACATGAAGGCGATCTTCGCCGACATCGACGGCCAGCTGGCGCAGCACCCGGAAGTCGGCGCCTACAATCAGAAGATCATCGCTTAACGAATTCCGCTTAGAGCAGCAGATCGATCAGGAAGCGGATCGAGATGCTGCCGAGGAAGGCCGCGAAGCAAAGCTCCAGGGTGCGCCGCGGGATCCTGTGGGCCAGGCGCACGCCGTACGGCGCCGCCCATACGCTCAGCGGCGCGACGATCAGTAGCCCCAGTAGGTTCACGAAGCCCACCGACAACGGGGGAAGTCCTTCGACGCCCCATCCGGCCCAGGCAAACCCGATGATGCCCGGCAAGGCGATCAGCGGCCCCGTGCCGCTCGCCGTCGCCACGGCATTGAGGATCGGCTTGCCATAGAGCGTCAGCAGCGGCACGACGAA
>JBDTOR010000014.1:0-26935 GCA_039933175.1 Hyphomicrobium sp.
GCGTCCAGCGCGCGGCCCTTCTCGGCGACGGCGAGCACCAGTTCGGGCACACCTTCGCCCGTCGTCGCGGTTGTCTTCAGCACCGGCACGTTCTGACTGCGCATGGCGCGGATGGACAGCGCTCCCAGTAGCTGGTGCAGGGTTTGCTCGGCGCCGGGCCGGTCGCCTTTGTTGACCACCATGATATCGGCGATCTCCAGGAGACCCGACTTCATCGCCTGGATGTCGTCGCCCAGACCGGGCGCCGAAATAACGACTCGCACGTCCGCCACCTCGGCGACATCGATCTCGCTCTGTCCGGTGCCGACCGTCTCGAGCAGGATGACATCCCGGCCTGCCGCGTCCAGCGCGTCGATGATGCGTACCGCCGCGGGTGACAAACCGCCGAGATAGCCGCGGCTAGCCAGCGAACGTACGAACACCCCGTCATCGTCCAGCGCCGCCGTCATGCGGATGCGGTCGCCGAGAATGGCGCCGCCCGACACCGGGCTTGAAGGATCGACAGCGATGACGCCGATAGTCTTGCCGGTCGCACGCAGGTTGGCGATCACGGCGTTGACCAGGGTGGACTTGCCGGCTCCCGGCGGGCCGGTGAAGCCCACGACCAGGGCATGTCCAAGGTAGGGCTGCATTGCCCGCAGCAGGATTGGTGCCGCGGTCGACAGCCGCTCAAGCTCGGTGATGACCAATGCCGTCGCGCGCCGCTCGCCGGCACGCATCTTGTGCACGAGCGCCGTGGCTTGCGCGTCGGTATCTATGCGCTCGCGGGCTCCGGAGGTGGTCGTGTCAGCCATCTGGGCAGATAGGCGCAAAGGCGAGAGTGGCGCAAGCGCGGCTTGCTGCCTCGCCCATCGCGCCCACAACCAGAAACGCATCCGTCAGAACCATACGCCCGGCCAGCGATAGCGTGGGCGCATCTCGATCGGCCCCACGCCGATGAGCGAGATCCGGGGTCCCTCGGCGGTATCGAGCGGCGGCATCGGCGGCGCCTGGAACGTGTTGAGCCGAGGGATGCGCCGCTCGGCCGGTGGCGGAAAACGCAGCATCGAGGGTAGCGGAACCTTGCGCGCCGGCACCGGCGGCATGAGGTCGTCGAGCGGCGAGCCGGGGGAGGAATCGAGCCGCGAGATGGCCGAGGCGACGCCGAGCGGATCGCCTGTCAGCAGGGCAGCAGCCCGATCGGCCTCGATCTCGCGCGACCGCGACAGCGTGAGCTGCAAGGACGTCATGAGGATCGGAGCCAAGATCAGCAACAACACGCTTAGCCATGGCACGGTCTCGGCGCCGGTAATGCTACGCAGGACGTTGAGGGCTGCCAACGCCAGCCCCACGTAGTAAAGTCCTTGTGCGCAGCGTGAGACGACATCGGCGATGCCAAGCACGAAGAGATCGCCGCGCTGGGCGTGCGCCACCTCACGTGCGAGCACGGCGGCAACCTCGCGCATGGTCAGCCGCCGCAACAGACCTTCGGTGACGGCGATCCCAAAGCGCTGTGACGATCCGACCGAGAAAGCGCTCAGCAGCATGCTCGGCACCACAAAGAGCCGTGGGGCACGCCGCAGCCCCGCCCGGCGCGCCAGCTCAGAGGTGATGCGGTCGAATTGCGCGAGGTCGCCGGCCTCGTACGGCCGCGCGCCGTAAATGCGCATGATAGTCCACGGTGCGACACGCGTAGCGATGACGACAATTCCGGCGGCGGCCAGAAGGGCGATGATGGCCGCGCCGTTGCCGAACTCCGGCCACAGAATGAGCGCCAGCAGCGCCGCGAAGCCGGCGAGCAGCACTCCGGCCTGGGCGATGATCGCCAGGGAAGCGCCGCGCTGAAGAGGCCGACTCGGGCTATTCTCGGCTTCGATGGTCATGCGGGCGATCAGAGCCTAACCGGCGGTAGGTTGCATGGAATTCTTCATCGCTTTCTTCAATTTTGCCCTCGCGATGTGGCTTGCGTGGCGCCATGAGGCTCCGTCAGCCGTCTACGTCTTCTTCGCCGGACTGGTTTTCACGGCCGCACTCTATCTGCGTCACGCCACCGACGCGCTCCCCTTGTCATTTTAGCTAGGTAATAGCGGTGGATATGACGCCTAGGCTCGCGATCCGGCTCAACGCCTTGGCGCTGTATGCCATCTCCGGCGTGCTTCTGTTCGCCTTTTACTGGCAGTTCGCCTACGACGAGCTGCCGTGCCCGCTGTGCCTTTTACAGCGGGTGGCGATTACGGCGCTGGCCGTCGGACCCGTTCTGACCCTGCGCCATGGTCCCAAGCCGGGGAACTATGGGCTGGTGATCATCGCGGCCCTGCTTGGCGCCGCCATCTCCGCCCGCCAGATACTGCTTCATATACTGCCGGGCGATGCCGGCTTCGGCTCCGCCTTCCTCGGGCTGCACTTCTACTCCTGGGCGTTTTTGTTCTTTGTCTCGGCCATGCTCGCCGCCGGCGTCATGCTCACCTTCAACAAGCAGTTCGCGCCGGAGGCGAAGGCTCCCACGATCAGCACGACTGTGGGCCTGGCGATATGGCTTGTCATCGGCCTCACCGCGCTCAACGCAGCCAGTGCGCTGCTCGAATGCGGTTTTTCCGGTTGTCCGGGGAACCCCGTCCGCTAAGAGCTGCTGAACTAGAACTTGGCCAGCACGGCTTCGTCGGAAGCGACCGGGCGATCGTCCCAAGCTCCCGCGATTGCCGGCACGACCTTGGCGGCGTCATCGACGACCGTGAAGCTGACATCGAGCCCGGGACGTATAAACGTGTCCCTCTTCATATGGGTCAGCAGCGACAGGAACGGCGTCCAGAAGCCGTCGATATTCGCGACAATGACCGGCTTGGTGTGCCGGCCAAGCTGTACCCAGGTGAGCTGCTCAACCAACTCCTCGAGCGTGCCCACGCCGCCCGGCAGGGCCACGAAGGCGTCCGAGCGCTCGAACATCAGGCGCTTACGCTCGTGCATGTCTTCGGTGACGATCATCTCATGCACGTCGCGCAGCATCGCTTCCTTCTCGACGAGGAAGCCTGGGATGATGCCAGTGACACGGCCGCCGTGGTCGAGTGTCGCGCGCGCGACCTCACCCATGAGACCGAGGCTGCCGCCGCCGTAGACGAGCCCGATATCGTTGTGGGCCATCGCTTTGCCGAGGGTGTTTGCCGCTCCTTTGTAGGCAGGATTGAGCCCTAGGCCCGAGCCGCAATAGACGCAGATGTTGCGTGGCGCTCGTCCGCGCCTGCCCCCGTTCAACTGTTTCTTGCTCATTCAAATTTCCGTTTCTTCTCACGCATGTTGCCCCAAAGGGGACGTCTAATATGGGTATCGCTTCGCCCTTGTGACAGCGCAGCTTAGGTGAAGCGGGAGCGCTAATTGCGGCGAGCAACAGACTGGTGCCCGCCGATGCCCCCTCGGCCGTTATCCGCTTTTTCGATGCCAGATTGGCGCATCGGCGGAGTTGTGCTTAATGGACAGCGATAGCTAGGCGGCTGTCTTAGAGAACCGCCGTAAACAAAGGAAATCCCCGCCGTATCAGGGCAGGCGAGGACCATCGGGAGCGGAAAACGCCGATGACGGGTATGCGTTCCCTCTTCGTGCTGGCGATGCTCAGCGCGCACGCCGCAGCTGCGGCGGAGAACGAGGCACCACAAGTCACGCCGGAGTTGCGCCAGCGAGCCGAAGACTTGGCAGGCGCTGCATCATCGCGCTTCACGGAATTTCTCGGCGGCGAAAAGCGCATGGCGCAGAGCGCGCCGCCCGAAAGCACCACCGAACCCGTCAAAGACAACGGCACGTTCTCCCGCGTCTGGGAGTGGCTGGCGCGTTCCTCGCAAACTTACGACGACGTCGTTGTCGCCCAGCTGAAGAATAACGACGGCTGGACCGTCATCGTGCAGCGCAGTGGCGATGCCGCGCCGATACAGACCCCGATGACGGCCGAGCCGTTGGAGGAACCGCGACCGCAGTTGCGCGGTTGGAGCGGCCTCGTCGAAGTCGTCCGTGACTGGCTGGCGCGCGCAAACCGCTCGTATCGCAACGAGGTCGTCAAGCCGCTGCTGGAGCCGGCCGAGCCGGGCGCTCCGAGCGAGCTCGTGGAACAGCCGGCGGCAACGCCATCGTCCCCGACCCCTGGAGTTGTGCCGCCGCCGCCGCCGCCAGTTGCCGTGGCGCCGCAGTCCGCTCCGACGGTCGCAGCGGACCCGGGTGAGGCCAAGCGCAAGGCCGAGGTCGAAGATCGCGTGAAGCGCGAGGCCGAAGCCGCCGACGCCAAACGCCACGCCGACGCCGAAGCGCAGGCCAACCGCGAAGCGGATGCGGCGACGGTCAAGCGTGCTGCCGATGAGGCAGCGGCCAAGCGCAAGGCGGACGAAGCGAAGCGTGTTGCCGATGAGGCAGCGGCCAAACACAAGGCAGACGAAGCCAAGCGTGTCGCCGACGAGGCCGCCGCCAGGCGCAAGGCGGATGAAGCCAAGCGTGTCGCCGACGATGCAGCGGCCAAGCGCAAGGCCGATCAGGCTAAACGCGATGCCGACGCAGCCGACGCCGCCGAGCGCAAGGCTGTGGCCGAGGCCGAGGCGGAGACCAAGCGCCAAGCCGACATAGACGCCGAGGCGACGCGCCGTTCCGAGGCGGCCTCACGCGCCAAGCAGGCAGCGCGGGCTGAAATCGCGTCGCCGTCGCCGGCGACACCGCAGGCCGAAACACCGCCGGCGGCAGCTCCGCAAGCCGGCGCACCACCGACTCCGACGGCAAAGTCGCCGCGTGCTGCCCCGATATCGCCCGCGCCGGATTCGGCTTCAAAGGAGAATTCCGACGTTGCCGTGGCGCCGCCAGAGCCCGAGCGAAAACCGGTGACGCCAGCGCCGACGCGTGAAGTGACACGCAAGGCGCGCGAAGGGTCGGTCGTTGCCGAGGTAGCGCCCCCTGTCGTCGCCAAGAAGCGCCCGGCCTATAAAACGCGTACCGGCAAGAAGCATGCGAGCGCCCATCGCCATAAGCGCAGCTACGCCTACAAAGCGCATCGTAAACCGCGCTACGCCGTTGCGCACGGCCGCAGGCATCGCGCCTATGCGGCCGGGGTCGTCTACGTCCAACGTCGGTGCGACTGCCGCTGCGGAAGGGCCTTCTACAAGCCGCGCAAGCGCCGCCACGCGGCTTGGCATGGATTCACCTCGCCCCGGCGTAGCGGCCTTACCTATCGGCATGGCCGCCACTATATTCGCTGAGGCGGGCTCAAGGCGTATGGTCAGGGGCATCGCTTCGTCGCGGTGGCGCATGTACGCCAGTGGGTCTAAGCACCGCATCCGCTAAGCCCAATTGTCCAGCCAAGCAGGTCCCATGTCGTTTCCGCCCGCGATTCCGGCCGCTCCCAGCGACGAGCGGGAAGAAGACTATGTCGCTCCCCGTGCCGGCCACTGGGAGGTGTTTCGCGGGCTCCTTCCGCTCGTTTGGCCGGCCAGCCGCCCGGACTTGCGCGCCCGCGTCGTGCTCGCCTTCGGTGTCCTGCTCATCGCTAAGCTCGTCACCGTCGCTGTGCCGGTCTTCTACAAGAACGCCACCGACATGCTGACTGCGGCCGCCGGTAAGGGCGCGCTCGATGCAGGGCAAGGCGTTGTTATGGGCATCGCCATGCTCATCCTTGCCTACGGCACGGGACGCATCCTAATGATGGCGCTGACGCAGGTGCGCGACATCATTTTCACCGAGGTGGGACAGAACGCCGTCCGCCAGCTCAACAACCGCACCTTCGAGCACCTGCACAGGCTATCGCTCCGCTTTCATTTGGAGCGGCGCACTGGTGGCCTGTCGCGTGTGATCGAGCGGGCGACACGCGGTGTCGAACTCATTATCCGTATGGGCATCCTCAACGTGGTGCCGACAGCGCTCGAGCTGCTGCTCGTCTGCGGAATGCTGCTCTACTATTTCGACTGGCGCTACGTGGCGATCATGCTGGCGACGGTCGTTGCGTATATGTGGTTCACGTTCTCGGCCTCGGAGCGGCGCATCGCCATCCGTCGCGAGATGAACGACAGCGACACCGAAGCCAACACCAAGGCGATCGACAGCCTATTGAACTTCGAGACCGTCAAGTACTTCGGCAACGAGGAGCTGGAGGCGCGGCGCTTCGATACCTCTATGGCGCGCTACGAGCAGGCGGCGATCAAGACCTTCCGCTCACTTGGCGTGCTCAACACCGGCCAGGCGCTGATCTTTACGGTCGGCATGACGGCATGCATGCTGCTAGCCGCCCGCGGGATCATTGCCGGTGGGCACACGATCGGCGAGTTCGTGATGGTCAACGTGCTGCTGCTGCAGCTGTACATGCCGCTCAACTTCATGGGCATGGTGTACCGCGAGATCAAACAGGGCCTCGTCGATCTGGAATCCATGTTCGCGTTGCTGGACGAGCGTCCCGAGATCAAGGATCGTCCTGGCGCCAAGCCGCTGGTCGCCGCCAAAGGTGCGATCCGCTTTGACGACGTGACCTTCTCCTACGACGAAGGCGGCCGTCAGGTGCTGAAGAACGTCTCGTTCGACGTGCCGGCAGGAAAGATGGTTGCCATCGTCGGCCCGTCGGGAGCCGGCAAATCGACCATCGGCCGCATTCTCTTCCGCTTTTACGACATCGAGCGGGGTCGCGTGACGATAGACGGACAGGACATCCGCGACGTCACGCAGAAGAGCGTGCGCCAGGCGATCGGCGTCGTGCCGCAAGACAGCGTGCTGTTCAACGACACCATATTCTACAACATCAAGTACGGACGACCCGAGGCCACTGACGAGGAGGTCTATGCCGCCGCACGTCTCGCCCAGATCGACGCGTTCATCCGCACGCTGCCGCTCGGCTACAAGACGATGGTCGGCGAGCGCGGCCTGAAGCTATCGGGCGGCGAGAAGCAGCGGGTGGCGATCGCCCGCACGATCCTCAAGGGACCTCCCATTCTCATCCTCGACGAGGCGACCAGCGCCCTCGACAGCCATACCGAGAGGGAGATTCAGGATGCCCTCGATCAGGTGGCGCGCAATCGCACGTCTCTGGTCATCGCCCACCGTCTGTCAACCATCGTCCACGCCGACCAGATTCTCGTCCTCGACAAGGGGCGGCTGGTCGAGCAGGGCACGCACACCGAGTTGATCGCCAATGGCGGACTCTATGCGAGCCTATGGACGCGCCAGCGGCAGGCAGAAAAGGCGCGCGAGGATCTGGCGCATGCGCTGGAAGACGCCGAACGCGCCGGTCTGCGGGCCGAGGACATTCGCCTCATGACGGCGAAGTAGAAGGAAGAGCCGGCCGCGGGAGAGCGGCCGGCACAGCGCAAACGGAAGACCGGGTGCCATCCAGGGAGCCCGTTTACACCGATTGAAAGGCGTCGGCTACTTCACCTGGGCGGCCAGATCCGCCCAACGCTTTTTTGCGCCGCCCGGCGCGGTGAACGCCTTGAATTGATCTTTGTTGGTCGGGTCGCCGGCAACGATCAGCGCCACCATGCCCATCGTGTAGTGCGGGTGGCACCTGATGCCGTAGATGCCCGGTTTCTCGACGACGAACTCGGCGTCCTGATTCATCTCGCCCTTGAGCGGCTCGACGCCTTCCGGCCAGACTTCCGCGATCGCCTCGGCGTTGTGGTTCTTGTCGACGACGACGAACTTCACCGTGTCACCCGGCTCGACCTTCAGGAAGTCGGGCTCGAACACCATGAACTTGCCCTTGCCATTGGTGTTCTTGATCTTGATCTCGTGCTCGGCGGCAAGTGCGGCCGAGCCCGCCACTGCCATTGTCAGTGCCGCGAGCGCGGCGAGCTTCGCAAATCTCATCGTGACGTTCCCCCACGGCGTTTCTATACAATAAAAGTATAGATAATCCGGGTGGCCTGTCAATGTGCGGGCCATTGCCTGTGCGAGGCAAATTGTCCGGGCGCTTGGGCAACCGGCACGTTAGCCCAACATCATCCGTTCTGCGGTAGGTTGGCACGCTGCGGGCATTGGAGCCTGCACAGCCGGGTTAGCATCATAATGTCGGAGCAACTCAGAGCCTCCCTCGAGGCATTCGCTCGTCAGCTCCGCTTCGCGATTGGCGAGGCGGCGATGCTGCTCGGCCGCGTGTTGCTCTCCGTTTGGGATTTTGTACGCCCCGTCGTCGCGCTGGCGCTTAATATCGTCGCCGCTCTGATCCTGCTGTTTGAGGAGTGGGGATGGCGCCCGATATCGGCGCTCGTCGCTCGCCTTGCGCGCTTCCGGTTATGGGCGATGGCTGAGCAAGCAATTGCGGGGCTGCCGCCCTACGGCGCTCTACTGACGCTGGCGGTGCCAAGCGTCATTCTGATCCCGGCTAAGCTGCTCGGCGTCTACCTGCTCGCCACCGGTCACTTCGTGACCGCAGGCGTCATGATCATCGCTGCCAAGTTCGCTTCGACGGCACTCATCGCGCGCATCTTCCTGCTCACCAAGCCGGCGCTGATGCAGATACCGTGGTTCGCTCATGCCTACGGCAAATTCGTGCCGTGGCAGGAGGCATTGTTTGCGCGCGTCCGGGCCTCATGGCCGTGGCGTTACGGGCGCGTCCTCAAGCATCGCGCCGAGCAGTACGTGCGCGTCTTCTGGAGTACCGCGCGTCCGCAGCTTCAAGCGCACTGGCAGGCCATCAAGCCGCGCCTGCGCGCCATGGGCTTGCGTGCGCGGCTTGTTGCGCACGCGCTGTGGGCCCGCATCTCGCCACCACCTCAACGTAGCGAGCCCCGCCGGCTGCCGCCGCCGGATGGGCGGCGCTAGGCGACGGTGAGCGCCAGCTTCTCGACTGTCGTCGTGCCGCCGTCGTCGGCCCAGGTCAGCGTCAGAGTGCCGGACCCTGGTACGCGCATGTAGAACGCGATGTACGGATTGGCGGCGATTCCTGAGCCGAGCGTCGCAGAGAAGACTTCCTGGCTCTCGAAGCTCGCCGTGAAGGTATGGATGATGTCGCGCGGCACGATCTTGCCGGACGCATCCTTGCGATTGCCCGTCTCCATGATGTGCGTCGCCAGTGTCTTCACCTCGATCACTTCTCCGGCGTTGATCGCCTCGGGGAGCTTGATGCGGGGCGGCTTTTTCATCATCGCGTTGGCTCCCTCAGATCCCGCAGCCGCCGACCTTCACGTCGACCTTGCGGCGCGTGAGGAGGAAGCTGCCATCGCTCAGCTCAGCAACGGCAACGACGTCTTGCGTCTTGGCAAGACGCATGCGGCTCGTCACCGCCGCCTTGCCCGACAGCAGTGTGAAGCGGAACGTCGCCACCGCCGCGCGCGGATTGGCCGTCGACAGAATGTGGATGGCCTTGACGTGGTTGTCTGCCGTCATCGGGCTGTCGACGGAAAGCGCCACCGGCACGTAGTCGCCGTTTTCGACGCTGTCGGGCAGGTCGAGCCTCAGGCTGGCCTCGATGGGGACGCTCTTGCCGAGGAGCGCGTCGAGCATCGCCTTGAATTCGGCGCTCTCTGCCGCGCTTGCCTCCGCGTGCGCGCTGGGCGCGCGGGCGAGGATAGCAAGGAGTGTCGCGGCAGCGCCGGCTCGAAGCAAAAATGTTCGCCGGTCGAGAACGTTATGGGCGTTGCGCTGCACAGTCCTGCTTCTCAACAAAGGGTAAGTTGCCGGGCGCTTGCCGCCCATCGTACGATATGTGTAACGACGGGCCGGCAACAAGGCACCACAACATGATCGATCGCAGGGAATTCGCGCGCCTCCTGGGGGGAGCGGCGCTCGTCGCGGCCAGTCCAGCGCTCATTTTACGACCGGCGTTCGCCAAGGGCGGCGCCAAGGTGGTCATTGTCGGCGGCGGGGCAGGTGGAGGGACCGTCGCCCGCATCCTCAAGACCGAGGCGCCCGAGCTCGACGTCACGATCGTTGAAGCGCGACCGGTGTATACGACCTGCTTTAACTCGAACCATTTCTTTGGCGGCTTCAGGACCTTCGCCTCGCTGCAGCACAGCTACGACGGCCTCAAGAAGCTCGGCATTAACGTCGTCAACGACACGGCAACAGCGATTAACGTCGCCGTTAAGAGCGTTGCTCTGGCCGGCGGCCAAACGTTGACATACGACCGCCTCGTCCTGTCGCCCGGCATCGATTTTAACTACGCCGCCATCGAGGGCTACTCGGCGGAAGCGGCCGAGATCATGCCGCACGCATGGAAGGCCGGCCCGCAGACGCTGCTGCTAATGAACCAGCTCGAGGCCATGGACGACGGCGGCACCGTCATCATGACGGTTCCGGGCAACCCCTACCGTTGTCCGCCGGGCCCGTACGAGCGCGCCTGCATGATCGGTCACTTCCTCAAGACGCATAAGCCGAAGTCGAAGCTCGTCATCTTCGACGCCAAGCCGACGTTTTCCAAGCAACCGGCCTTCGAGGAAGCCTTCGAGAAATACTACTCCGGCATCATCGAGCTGAACCTCACCAACGAGATCGACAGCTATGCCGTGGTGCGCGTCGACACGAAGGAGATGCAGGTCGAGACCAAGTCCGGCATCAAGCTGAAGGGCGCAGTCGTCAACGTCATCCCGCCGCAGACCGCCGGCAACATCGCCATCAAGACCGGCTGCGCCGACGGCGCCTGGTGTCCGATCAAGCCGCAGAACTTCATGTCGGCCAAGGTCGACGGCGTCTACCTCATCGGCGATGCAGCCATTGCGGCTGACATGCCCAAGTCGGCCTATTCGGCCAACAGCCAGGGCCGCGTGGTGGCCGCCGATCTCCTCGCCGACCTGAAGGGCGGCGACCCCGCTGTCGCCCGCTACCGCAATACGTGCTGGTCGCTTGTCGCCGCCGAGGACACGATCAAGATCGGGGCCGACTACACGCCGGGCGAAAAGGACGGCAAGCCGATACTGGCGCCGCACGACCCCTTCGTATCGCAGAAGGGTGAGGGCCCCGAGCTACGGCGCACGAACTACGCCGAGAGCCTAGCCTGGTACCACACCATCATCGCCGACGCGCTCAACGATCAGACGGCCCTGATCCAAAAGGGCTGACGCGTCTTCGACCCAAATCGGAGAGCGTTTACTCGCGGGAATAAATAGCAAACGTCGTAACGATCAGAACGCTGAGTTAATTCGCTCGGCGTATATGAAAGGCTCGCGGCCTGTTCCCTGGGGAACATCCATCTGCTTGGGGCCCGGCTAAATTGGCGACTCGGCAGTGAATGGGGGTGAAAGCAGGCGGTTTATTCGTCCATGCGCCTCAGACTACTAGCTCTCATCGGCACCACCCTATTCTGGAGTGGGATGCCGGCCGTTGCCGCGCCGGGCGAAGACATCGGCGCCGCAGTGAGGATCGTCAACCTCGTCACCGCTGAATACGAAACCGACCACCGTCGTCTCGCCACGGGCGATAACGTCCGGCAAGACGAGTTGATCGAAGTCAGCAGTGACGGCACCGGCGAAATCAGGCTACGCGACAATACGCAGTTGGCACTCGGGCCCGGCTCGCAGTTGCTGCTCGACGAATTCGTCTACAAGCCCGACGTATCGGGCGGCGCCATCGTCCTCAACCTCGTCAAGGGCTCCTTCCGGTTCATCACCGGCATTGCCGTAAAGCCGGCGTATGTCATTCGCACGCCGACCGCATCGATCACGGTCCGTGGCACCATTTTCGACGTCTATGTGCAGAGCAGCGGCATGTCCTGGCTGTTGCTCATTGAAGGTGCCATCGAAGTCTGCAACGCGCGCGACGACTGCCGCTTGCACGACGAGCCCGGCAAGCTCATCCGCATCACGCCTGAAGGTGACGTGGGCAACCCCGTGAGATGGGTGGGGCTCCCTAAGACGGATGTCGGTCCATTCGAGTCCGCGTTCCCCTTCGTGGTCACGCCGCCGCAGTTCGATCCCGACCCCATCTTCACGCCCGACGATATCGTCGGCGGGACGTCCCCCGACGCCGGCGACAAGGGTGACGGCCCCAAGGGAGATGGGCTCGAGGAAGCCAACGAGGATCCGCCATCATCGTCCCCGCAACTGCGTTGCTGGGCCGGTTGGAAGAAAGTTCCAATCGGCTGGAGCGCGACGGGCTGGCGTGTCGAGAAGCGATGGCGTGCCAATAGCGTCGTCTACTGCGCGAAGCGTGTGACGCCCCCAACAGATCCGGTGCTTCCATCGAAGCCGGAATGCGCGGGCGGCAAGCTGGTGATGCTCAAAACATTCCCCCCACGCTGGAGCTGCGTTTGCCCCGACGGAACGTCACGCCAGCGGGCCGGCAAGCATTCATATGCGTGCAAGGGCTCTCCGGGCGGCGGCTCGCAATCGGATCCGAAAAAGGACTGTCTGAAGAAGGGTTGGAAGTGGACGCGCAAGGGATGCGTCGATCCGGACGCCCGGTGCCCGAAGGGCTACATCGGCGAGCCGCCCAATTGCCGGAAGCCGCCGCGGTGCCCCAAGGGCTACATCGGCTCGCCCCCCAACTGCCGGAAGCTACCGCCGCCACGCTGCCCGAAGGGCTACATCGGCAAGCCGCCGAAATGCACGAAGGTGACTTTCAACAAATCGCCCGACCCTCTGAAAGACGTGAAGAAGCAATTCGGAAACCTGAAGGACCTGAAGAAGGATTAGGAGGAGCCGCGGCGCGGCTCCTCCCGCCGCGGCTAGGCCGCCTGAGCGTAGTAGTTCTTGAGGCCACTCAAAACCTTCTGCTTATCGACGTCGCCGCCCATCTCGATCATGGCGTCGGCGAAGCGGCTGGCGATCTCGTGGATCTGCTCGGGCGACAGCTGGTTGAGGATGCCGATGCGCACCTGTACCGGCTCCGACAGCGTCGGCCAGATGCCGAAGCCCTTGGCGCGGGCACCGGCGACGAGATCCTTTTCCTTGCCCTTCAGCGCGCCCGGCAGGTTGAGCACGATAAGGCTCGTCATGTTCGACGTCACATCGCAGCCCAATCCCTCGACGGCCTGACGCAGCGCCTTCTCGTGATAGGCGTAGTCGGAAGCCTTACGGCGGCGGCCGTAGGTGAGGATGATGCGCAGCGCCTCGTGGAAGGCGGCGACCGCGTAGCACGAATGCGTCTGATGGTAGACCGCGTTCGGTATGTCCTTGCCGTCGACGATGCCCCAGTGGCGGGCGTCGAGGATCGGATGATGCACGTACGTGCGGCAGCCGCGCTTCTTGACCATCTCGATGGCCTTGTCGGTGAAGCTGACGGGAGCATAGGTGAGCGGCAGCGACAGCACGCCCTTCTGCGGACACGAGGCCCAGGCGACGACGCCCGGATAGTCGTCGATGTTGAAGTCGGCGACGCCGAGGCTCGACACGGCATCGACGATGCCCATCACGCCGTGCTTCACGCAGGCGTCAGAGAAGCCCTTGAGGTCGTTGATGCGGCCCGAGCCTGTCTCCCAGTGAGCCATGAACGCCCACAGCGGCTTGTGCTGAGCGAGCGCCTTGTCGACGGTCTCGCCGGTCACGGACTGGCCGTGCGGCGTCTCGACGATGGTCACGCTGGCCGGCTTTGGGTTGAGAGAGTCGGCGGCGAGCTCCTCGGCGGTCGAGGCCTTCATACGAATGGTGAGGGAGTCGATACCCGAGAACGTGCCGTTCGGGAAGGCGACGACCTTGTCACTCGGCAGGATGAGCGACAGCACAACGTCGAGACCGGAGAAGCCGGTGCCGGCAACGCCGTAGGTGTAGACGTTCTTGGTGCCCCACAGCTCGCGCAGCATCTCCTTGGCTTCGAGCATGCCGCGGACCACGTCCTTCTGCATGTGGTCGGCGACGCCGGTCTTGGCGAAGCGCTCTAGCACGCGCGGGTCGGTATTCCCCGGGCCGGGGCCGGCGGCGAGCGTCTCCGGGATCTCTAAGGTGGGATATATTTTCACAGCGTCACTCCGATTGCTCTCACGCGGGCATCGGCAAGTCTGTCCAGGCTTGCCCGAGGCGCACCGGCGGAAAATAGGGCAGACCCGGCATCGGCGGCAAGGACGTTTGGATTCGGTCCGCCGCGGGGAGGTCTTGGGGCTTTTCTGCGATGCAACAACGACGCAGGGCGCTAGAATGGTGCCGCTGAACTCATCGAGGATGCTGATGATGGTAGACGTCAACTCGATAAGCGTCGGTCGGTGCTATGTGACGCCCAACCGGGAGGTGCGGCAGGTGCTGGAGCTCGATGGCCAGAAGCTCACGTACGTGGCGCGCGGCAAGCTCGCCTTTCCGGCGTGGGACCAGGAGATGCAGCGCCACACGACGAGGGATACCTTCGCCCGGGATGTCGAGCGTGAAGTGCCCTGCGACTGGCATGCGCCGTAGCCACTTGGCCGGCTGCCTTTTTTCCCGGGGGCCCCGTAATACCCTAAGCCATAGCGCAGTAAGGCGGACCGCGGAGGGTCTTGTTCCAGCCCGAAACCGGCTATACTGCCCCCGCTTTCGATCGCCGGAACGGGCGCCTGTTGCGGGCCGTTCCCTGCAATTGGCACGTTCGGAAAGCTCGTATTGAGCTTAACGCCAACGCAACGCGCCGCACGTTAGGTTGCTGCCGGTTCCGAGCCCGCCCAAGATACGACCCCGGAGGCTAAAGTCATGGCTGAGCTTCTGTTTTGCGTCGCGCTGTTGGGCGGCATGCTTGCTCTCGGTATGTACAAGTCGCCGCTCTGGGCTTGGGCCGGTGCGCTCGCCGTCGCCGCACTGATCTGGCAGACGGACCCCGTGCACGGGCACACGGGCATTTTCGGTTTCCTGCTGTGGCTGTTCGTCGCCGCGTTTGCGGTGCTTGCCATCCCCGCCATTCGCCGCAACTACGTCAGCGCCCGCGTCTTCAAGCTCGTCAAAGGCACGCTGCCGAAGGTCTCCGACACGGAAGCCCAGGCGCTGGAAGCCGGCACCGTCGGCTTCGACGCCGAGCTGTTCTCCGGTACGCCCGACTGGGACAAGCTGCGCTCCATCGCGCCCATCGTCCTCACCCCGCAAGAGCAGGCGTTCCTCGACGGCCCGACCGAGGAGCTGTGCGGTCTCATCGACGACTGGCAGGTGCGCCATGCGCAGCGCGAAATTCCCGAAAAGATCTGGGACTTCGTCAAATCGCGCGGCTTCCTCGGCATGCTTATCTCGAAGGAGCACGGCGGCCTCGGCTTCTCGGCGCAGGCGCAGTCGCTCATCATCGGCAAGATCGCCTCGCGCTCGCCCGATGTCGTCACCATCGTCATGGTGCCCAACTCACTCGGCCCCGGCGAACTGATCGAGAAGTACGGCACCGAGCAGCAGAAGCATTACTATCTGCCGCGGCTCGCCAAGGGCCAGGAGATCCCGTGCTTCGCGCTTACCGGACCGACGTCGGGCTCCGATGCGGCTACGATGCGCGACATCGGCACCGTCATCCGCGGCGCGGACGGCAAGCCGGCCATCCGCCTGTCGTGGGACAAGCGCTACATTACGCTTGGCCCCAAGGCGACGCTGCTGGGCCTGGCGTTCCGCCTGTTCGATCCCGACAACATCCTCGGTAAAGGCGACACGCTCGGCATCACCGTCGCGATGATCCCGACGAAGCATCCCGGCGTGCAGATCGGCCGCCGCCATCTGCCTGCCGGTGGCGCTTTCCCCAATGGCCCCAATTCGGGCCGCGAGGTCGTCATTCCCATGGACTACGTGATCGGCGGCGAAGCCATGGCCGGGCAGGGCTGGCGCATGCTGATGGAATGCCTTGCCGCCGGCCGCGCCATCTCGTTGCCGTCGAGCGCCACGGCCGGCACCAAGATGATGCTGCGCGTGTCGAGCGCCTATGCCCGCATTCGCAAGCAGTTCGGTCTGCCCATCGCCCGCATGGAAGGCGTCGAGGAGCCGTTGGCGCGTCTCGTCGAGTCTGCCTACGCGACGGAGGCGGCACGCGGCGTCACCGCCGCCATGGTCTCGCGCGGGGAGCGTCCGTCGGTCATATCCGCGCTGATGAAGTATTCGACGACTGAGCGCATGCGCCGCGCCGTCAACGACGCTTTCGACATCCACGGCGGCCGTGCCATTTGCGATGGGCCCAGCAACTATCTTCAGTCGGCCTATCAGATGGTTCCCGTCGGTATCACGGTCGAGGGCGCCAACATCCTGACGCGCACACTGATCACCTTTGCGCAGGGCGCGCTGCGCTCACACCCCTACCTCTATCGCGAGATCCAGGCGGCGCAGAACCCCGATGCTGCGCGCGGTCTCGATGACTTCGATGGCGCGTTCAGCGATCACGTCGCCTTCTCGGTGTCGAACGCCTGCGGTGGCTTCTTCCACAATATCACCGGCGGACTGTTAGCCCCGGCGCCGGAGAAGTCCTTCGATACGGCGCAGTGGTACCGACAGCTGGCGCGCTGCTCGCGCAGCTTCGCCTTTGTCGCCGATCTCACCGTCGCCTCGCTCGGCGGCAGCCTCAAGACCAAGCAGAAGCTCTCCGGGCGCCTCGCCGACGCGCTGTCCGAACTCTACATTCTCGCCTGCGTGCTGAAGCGCTTCGAAGACGATGGGCGCCTGTCGAGCGACCGCACCTTCGTCGACTTCGCCGCCATGAACGGTCTTTATCGCTTCCAGGAAGCGCTGCGCGGCGTCGTCGACAATTTCCCCGTCACGCCGGCGCGCTGGGCCATGCGCATCGTCGCCTTCCCGCTCGGCAATTCCTATCGCCCGGCGCCCGACTATCTCGGTCATCGCGCCGTCAAGCTAGTGCTGGACGCACCGGAAGTCCGCGATCGGCTGACACGCTACATTTACGTCTCGAAGGATCCCGACGATCCGACCGGGTTGCTCGAGGTGGCTTTGAAAAAGGCCGTCGCTGCCGAGGAAGCGGAGAAGAAGCTTGACCGCGCCATTCGCGCCGGCACGATCCGGCGGTACCACGGCATCGACTGGATCGGCGAAGCGATGGCTCAGGGCATCGTGACGGAGAGCGAAGGACAGCAGCTGCGCGAATTGGAAGCGCTCACCGCTCGCGTCATTGCCGTCGACGACTTTGATCCTGCCGCGCTGAAGCCGAACTACAAGTCGAGCACGGGGCCTGTCGGGCACAATTCGCGCGGCGTCGAAAGCGCCGCCGCAGAGTAGTTTTTGGTCGCACGCCGGCACGGGCATCCCCCTAGGCTCGCTGGTTTGCGTCGAGAGGAGTTGCGATGTTCAAGGCGTTGTCGCGTCCGCTGCCCGGCCTCAAGGACTGGCGTTTTTCCGTCGATCAGTGGGGCATTGGCTGGGCTGAGTTCGATCGCGAGGGCGAGAGCCAGAATTCGCTGGGCCGCCGGCCGTTGGAAGAGCTGGGTGAGATCGTCGCCGAGGTGGACAAAGGCGCGCGCGACAAGTCCATCCGCGGCCTCGTCATCATCTCCGCCAAGGAACGCGGGTTCATAGTCGGCGCCGACATTCGCGAGTTCGCCGATATCAAGACCGAGTCGGAAGTGATCGAGAAGCTGCGGCCGGTGACGGCGCTGTTCGATCGCCTGGAGCGGCTTCCCGTTCCGGTCGTTTGCGCCATCAACGGCTTCTGCCTCGGCGGTGGGCTCGAGCTGGCGCTCGCCTGCCACTACCGCATCGCGACGCGCGACAGCGGCACCAAGCTCGGGTTTCCCGAAGTGAAGCTTGGCATATTCCCCGGTTTCAACGGCACGGCGCGCTCGATCCGCCAGGCCGGCGCTCCTGCCGCCATGCAGGCGATGTTGACTGGCAAGATGTATTCGGCCTCGGCCGCGCGCGGCATGGGGCTCGTCGATCAGCTCGTCGACAGCCGCGGTGCGCTGCCGTGGGCGGCGCGCAAGGCCGTGCTACGCAATCGCAAGTCGAAGCCTGCGGGCTTTGTGAAGCAGCTGCTGGCGATGTGGCCGGCGCGCGATCTGCTCGCCAAGCGCATGCGCCAGGAGGTCGGCAAGAAGGCGCGCGAGGATCACTATCCGGCGCCCTACCGGCTCATCGATTTGTTCGAGAAGTACGGCGGCAAAGACGAGGCGATGAAGGCTGCCGAGACGCGCGCCTTCGCCCCGCTGATGGTATCCGATCAATCGCGCAATCTGCGCCGCGTGTTCTGGCTGTCCGAATTGCTCAAGGGCCAGGCGCCCAAGAAGCTCGGCTGGCGGCCGAGCCGCGTGCATGTCATCGGCGCCGGCACCATGGGCGCCGACATCGCCGGGTGGTGTGTCGCCTGCGGCCTCGAGGTGACGCTGCAGGACGTATCGGCCGATCAGATCGCCAAAGGGATCGCCGCCCAGGGGAAGCTGTTGGCGCGCAAATTCAGGACCAAGGCAACGCGCGATGCCGCCAAGGCGCGTCTCATCGCCGATCCCAACGGGGACGGCATCGCCCGCGCCGACGTGGTCATCGAGGCGATCGTCGAGAACCTCGAGATCAAGCAGAAGGTGCTGGGCGCGGTCGAGGCCAAGCTGAAGCCCGGCGCCGTTCTCGCGACCAATACGTCATCGCTGCAGATCGAGGACATCGCCGCCGGCCTGCCCGACCCCGGACGCCTCATCGGCCTGCACTTCTTCAATCCCGTGGCGCAAATGCCGCTGGTCGAAGTCGTGCGCGGCGTGCAATCGCGCGACGAAGAGGTGAAGCGCGGCGCCGCCTTCGTCGCCGCCATCGACAAGTTCCCGCTCATCACCAAGAGCGTGCCCGGCTTCCTCGTCAATCGCGTCCTGACACCGTACATGTTCGGCGCCATGCAGCGCCTGCAGGACGGCGAGGACAAGGAGCGCATCGACGAAGCGGCGCGCACCTTCGGCATGCCGATGGGCCCCATCGAGCTGGCCGATACGGTCGGCCTCGATGTCTGCGCGCATGTTGCCCACATCCTCAAGTACTCGTCCGACGGCTCCAAGCTCGATCATCTCGTTGCCTCCGGCAAGCTGGGCAAGAAGACGGGCGAGGGTTTCTACGTGTGGAAGGACGGCAAGCCGGAGAAGACCGGCCGCACCTTCGACAAAGCGGAGATGGATCGCCTCGGTCGCGCGCTGGTCGAGCCGATGATCGCGGAAGCACAACGCAGCGTCGACGAGCAGGTGGTCGAGAACGCCGATCTCGCTGACGCGGGCGTCATCTTCGGCACCGGTTTTGCACCGTTCCGTGGCGGGCCGTTGCACTACAAGGCATCGCTAACACCGGCCGCGCCCGCGCAAACCGCCGCCGCAGAGTGAGCATCGCGGTGTCAGACCCAAAAGGTCAGACACCGAAGGAACGAGCACAACGCAGGTGTCTGACCCTCCGGATCTGACACCGAACGCGAACGAAAGAGGCAGGACGAGATGCAACGTTTCCTGAGACGCGTCGCGGTGATCGGCGGAGCGCGCATTCCATTCTGCCGCTCCAACACCTTCTATGCCGACCTCTCCAATCTCGACCTGATGACGGGCGCGCTCAACGCCCTGGTCGATCGCTACAACCTCAAGGGCCAGCACATCGACGAGGTGGTCGGCGGCGCCGTCATCACCCACTCGAAGGATTTTAACCTGACGCGCGAAGCGTTGCTCGGCACGGCCCTTGCTGCAACGTCTCCCGGCATCACCATGATGCAGGCGTGCGGCACCAGCCTGCAGGGTGGCCTCGGCAGCGCCGCTAAGATCGCCACCGGCGAGATCGAATGCGCCATCGCCGTCGGCTCCGATACGACATCGGACGCGCCGTTGGCTGTGTCAAAGAAGCTGTCGAAGCGCCTCACCCAGGCGGCGCAGCAGAAGACATTCATGAACAAGCTGAAGCTGTTCAAAGGCTTCTCGCCGTCCGAGCTGGCGCCCACCGCGCCCGCCAACGCCGAGCCGCGCACCGGCCTGTCGATGGGTGAGCACGCCGAGCTGATGGCGCAGGAGTGGGGCATCACGCGCGCCGAGCAGGACGCGTTCGCGCTGGAGAGCCATCGCAAGGCGGCCGAGGCGTATCGCGACGGCTACATGGACGACCTCGTTACGCCGTTCTCCGGTGTCTACCGCGACAACAATATCCGTCTGGACGCGACCGCCGAAAAGTTGGCGACCTTGAAGACGGCCTTCGACAAGACCGAGCGCGGCACGCTTACCGCCGCCAACTCGACGCCGCTCACCGATGGCGCCGCCGCGGTGCTGCTCGCCTCCGAGGAATGGGCGACCAAGCACGGCTTGCCGGTGCAGGCCTATCTCACCTACTCGCAGGCGGCGGCCAACGATTTCGTCGGCGGCGACGGCCTGCTGATGGCGCCGACCGTTGCCGTGTCGAAGATGCTGGAGCGCGCCGGCTTGCGGCTGCAGGACTTCGACTACTACGAGATCCACGAAGCGTTTGCGGCCCAAGTGCTGGCCACGCTCAAAGCGTGGGAGGACCCGGCCTACTGCAAGGATGTCCTCAACCGGCCCGAGCCGATGGGCTCGATCGATCGCTCGAAGCTGAACGTGCGCGGCTCGTCAATCGCCATGGGGCATCCGTTCGCTGCCACCGGCGCGCGCATCGTGGGCAACCTCGCCAACCTGCTGTCGCAGCATCACGGCCGCGGGCTCATCTCCATCTGCACCGCTGGCGGGATGGGCGTCGCTGCCATTCTTGAATCCAAGGATGCCGCCGAACTCCACCAAGCCGCCTAGGCTCTCGGACCATCCCTTACGTCATGGCCGCGCAGGCGGCCATCCCCGCCAGTCTAAGCGGCTTAGCCGTTAGAGCAGACGAAACGCGGCAACTTGCGGGGCACTAGACAACCGGAGCCATAGTGGACGCCGACGTGGATGGCCGCCTGCGCGGCCATGACGGTTTGGCTGGCTCTGCATTACCCTGCCGCACCACTCGACAGGGGCGGCGTGGTATGCGACCCGTCCGATGGACGATCGGCAACGCGGGGCGCGCATTGGCCATGGCGAAGGACAAGAGCGAAAAGGCGGCGCGGCAGCTGGAAGCCGCGCGCGGACTGGCGCGAGAGCTCGGTAGCAAGCTCGACCTCAACGCCTCGCTGCGCCTGTGGGACGGATCGCTGACGCCGCTCGGTAAAAATGTCACCGGCCCGTTCGAGCTGATCATCGCCGACGCCGGCGTCATCGGCTCGCTGCTGCGCTGGCCGACGCTCGACAACTTCATCCGCCATTACGTCGACAAGGGTATCGACTTCGCCGGCGGCACGCTCATCGACCTGGGCTCGCAGCTCAATCGCGAGGGGCGTTCGGTCAAGCTGAAGGGACGCGATGTGCTGGGCCTCATGCGCCAGCTCTATCCCTTCCTCACCGCGCGTTCCATCGACATCGCCGACGACCAGGGCTTCGAGGGCGAGATCACCGGGCGGCGGCGCAAGACAGCCGACAACAAGGACTTCATCCAGTTCCACTACGACCTGTCGAACGAATTCTACGCGCTCTTCCTCGATCCCGAGATGGTCTACTCGTGCGCCTACTACACCGACTGGAACAATGACGTCGCCCAGGCGCAGCGCGACAAGCTCGAAATGATCTGCCGCAAGCTCCGCCTGAAGCCCGGCGAGCGCTTCCTCGACATCGGCTGCGGCTGGGCCGGCCTCATCTGCCACGCTGCGAAGAACTACGGCGTCACCGCGCACGGCATCACGCTGTCGGAGGAGCAGCTCGCCTTCGCCAAGGACAAGATCAAGCGCCTTGGTCTGGAGGACAAAGTCACCGTCGAGCTGAAAGACTATTCGATGATGACCGGGTCGTTCGACAAGATCGCCTCCATCGGCATGTACGAGCACATCGGCCTCAAGAACATTCCCGGCTACATGTCGAAGATGCAGCAGCTGCTGGCGAAGGACGGTTTGTTCCTCAATCACGCGATTTCACGCCGCGCACCCAAGCAGGGTTGGTTCAAGCGGCGCATGCGGCCCGAGCAGAAGGCGATCGCCAAATACATCTTTCCCGGTGGCGAACTCGACGATATCGGCCACTCGGTCTTCGCCATGGAGCGGGCGGGCTTCGATATCCAGGACGTTGAGGCCTGGCGCCTGCATTATGCGCGCACCTGCAAGCTGTGGTGCGAGCGGCTGACGGCCAACCGCGAAGAGGCGCTGAAGCACGTCAGCGAAGAGAAGTATCGCATCTGGGTTGCGTATCTTGCCGGTGTCTCGCTGGCGTTCTCGCGCGGCACGCTGCGCATCTTCCAGACGCTGGTATCGAAGAATGCCAAGCGTCCGCCCGGCATTCCGTCCACCCGCGCCGACCTCTATCGTTGAGCACTGCAACACGCGAGGACGACGCGCGTCGCGTATCGACGTGCGCGTGCGGTCATCTTTTTTGCGCATTCGTAGCGCACTTTAACCATGAGGCGTACACGCGTTGAAGCATTGCGGGGGAAGAGCAATCATCAACGGAGGGGGAACGCCCATGCCGCTACAACGGGCCGCTATACCGGCTGTTCAAGATACGAGGCGAGGCATTGTGCGCTTCGTCATGAAGGACGGCAGCAAGCGCGTCGATATCCTGGTGTCGAATGCAGCGCTCGACGACATCGACTACGCGTCACGCGACGACTGCTCCTATTTTCATCGCTTCAAGGAGCACCGGCTGCAGTTCGAGGGTATCGCCAGGGACAAGTACGAAAAGGGCTATGTCGAGCTCGACGGCACCGTGTGCATCAAGACCCACGACCTGCCACTGATTAGTTCGGATTAAGCCGAGAAGATTGAGAGCGACGCCTGCGCCAGCATCAGGCGTTGCTCTTGGCGTCTTCCTCGGCCTTCAGCTCCTTTTTCGACAGCTTGCCGATCATCGTTTTCGGCAGCTCGTCGCGGAACTCGATCTGGGCCGGCATTTCGATCTTGGAGATGCGGGCGGCGAGATGCTCGCACAGTTCCGCTACGGTGACACTGGCACCCGGCTTCAGGCGAACGAAGGCCTTCGGGGCCTCGCCGCGCTTCTTGTCCTTGATGCCGATGACCGTCACCTCGGCTACCGCGGCGTGCTCGTAGATCGCCTCCTCGATCCGCCTGGGGTAGACGTTGAACCCCGACGAGATGATGAGGTCTTTGATCCGATCCTCGATGAAGAAGTAGCCTTGGGCGTCCATGCGGGCGACATCGCCGGTGCGCAGAAACTCGCCGACCATCTGCTCGGCCGTGTCTTCCGGACGCTTGTAGTAGCCGAGCATGACCTGCGGGCCCTTGATGCAGATTTCGCCCTTCTCGCCGATCGGCACTTCCTTGGTCGGGTCGGCGAGGTCACGCAGGGAAATCACGGTCCCCGCGACCGGCACGCCGATTGAACCCGGCTTCACGGGCCCGTTGATCGGATTGACGACCGCCACAGGGGCCGACTCCGACAGTCCGTAGCCTTCCACGACCTTGCAGCCGGTGATCGCCTCGAAGTTTTGTTTCACCTCGAGCGGCAGCGCCGCGCCGCCGGACAGGCAGAACCTCAGAGAAGACAGATCGAAGCTCTTGATCTTGGGATGGCTCATGATGGCGTTGAGCAGCGTCGGCACGCACGGCATGATCGTCGGCTTCTCGCGGTCGATGAGCTTCAACGCATCATCGAGTGCGAAGCGCGGCATGATGAGGATGTGTGCCGCGCGCGAAACGGCGACGTTCATCACGACGGTCAGCGCGAACACGTGGAAGAACGGCAGCACGCCGAGTACGCGCTCGGCCCCGTGCTCCAAGCCAGGGCCCCAGGCGGCGACCTGCTGCGCGTTCACATGGCAATTGGCGTGGGTCAGCATGGCGCCCTTGGGGGTGCCCGTCGTACCGCCCGTGTATTGGAGCACGGCGACGTCGGTCATGGGGTCGACGGCGACGGGCTTGGCGCGGCCGTCCCCGGCCATCACCTCGGCCTCGAGCACGACCTTGTCGCGTTCGGGTGAGGCCATCGGCCGAGCCAGCTCCTTGGACCTGAACAGGCGGAAGAGCGTGGCTTTGGCGACCGGCAAAAGCGCCGGAAAAGAGCAAACGATAGCCTGCTTCAGGCAACCCGCTGCCAGCAGCGCCTCGACCTTGCCGAACAACACCTGCAGGTCGAGCGTCACCATGATCTCGGTGTCGCTGTCCTTCACCTGATAGGTGAGCTCGGAGACGGTATAGAGGGGGTTGTAGTTGACGATCGTGCCGCCGGCTTTGAGCACGGCATAGAAGTAGACGATGAAGGTGGGGGAGTTGGGCAGGAACAGACCGACCTTGGTCCCCTTGCGTACACCCAGCCGCTGCAACCCAAGCGTGGCGCGCTCTACCTGGGCGCCGATGTCGCCGTAGGTCAGCGTCTTGCCCAGGAAGGTCGTGCAGGGAAGATTGGAATAGCCGGCGACCGCCTCGTCGAGCAGTTCGTAGAGCGGAGCGCCCTGGAGGGGCATGTGCCAGTCGGTGCCGCTCGGGTAATGGTCGAGCCAGGGCATACTAGGCTGCGACGCGTTGGCCGGAGGCCGGGGGCGGACCATCATTGTCATCCTCGAGCGTCTCCCGGGCTAAGCTCGAAGTATAGGGTCGAGCCCGTTGCCGGACCGTTGAGGGTCCTTTGCGCAAATCCGATAATTGGACCTTGAAAATTGCCTTGTTATTGAACACGTTTCGGGGGCGCTGGCCATAGTGGGACACCCCCAAGTGCGGGCCAAGCAACGGTTGTGAAGAGGTTTTGCTGTAACCTACATGACAGCAGGCTCGTAGGATCGGTTCTATGGCTTTGTACGCCGTCCCCGGTGGGCCGGCGGAGGCCCTGTCGGCTAGACTTGCTGGACGTTTAAGGATATGTGACGCCTCAGCTTGTCGTGCTACTGGGCTTGCACTAGCTAGGAACGAAGTAATACGGGCCCCAGGCTTCATTTGAGCGGGGGTGGGAGAACGATATGGACGAAGTTGGCACCAAGATCGTCGAGATCCTGAAGAAGCACATGAAGGAGCCGCGCGACGACATCCAGCTGTCGACGCCGCTTACGGATCTCAAGATTGAGTCCCTCGATCTTGCAATGATCGTTTTTGATATCGAAGACACGTTCGGCATCGAGATCCCCTACAACGCGAACGAGGACGTCGAGGACTTCAAGACCGTCGGCTCCGTCGTTGACCGCGTGAAGGATTTGATGGCGAAGGGGCCCGCAGCGGCTGGCGCCAAGGCTTGATGACGAACGGCCCGGGCGATCCCTGGGCCGATCTCGCGAGCTCCCTCCGCAAAGGCATTTGCCGGCTCGCAGTTTAGGTCATGTCGCGGCGCCTTGAGCGCCGCTCACAACCGGCAGGTATGAGATGGCAAAAGCGAACGGCGAACGCCGCGTCGTGGTGACCGGAATGGGCGTCGTTACGCCGATTGGTCTCACCGTGCCGGACTTCTGGGCCTCGATGAAGGTCGGCAAGTGCGGTGTCACCCCGCTTGGCGGATTTCCGCTCGAGGACCTCAAAATCCTCATCGCCGCGCAGATCAAGGACTTCGATCCGAAGGTGCGGCTGAAGCACTTCGTGCGCGACAAGCTCGTCATGCATGCCGACCGCTACTCGTGGTTCGCCGCCGCGGCGGCCGATGAGGCGGTCAAGCAGTCGGGCCTGACGGTCCCCATGGCCGATCCCTACCGCACCGCCTGCATCGTCGGCTCGGGTGCCGGCGGCCTCGTCACCTTCGAGAATTCCTACCGCGCGCTGTTTATCGAAGGTAAGCGCGCCACGCATCCGCTGACGCTGCTGCGCATCATCGGCTCATCGGCCAGCGCCCACGTCGGCATCGAGTTCGGCGTCAAGGGTCCGACCTTCGCGACCTGCAGCGCCTGCTCCACGGCGACGCACGCCATCGGCATCGCCCGCGATTTCATCAAGAACAACGTCGTCGACGTCGCCATCGCCGGTGCGTCGGAATCGGTCATCACCTACGGCACAATGAAGGCCTGGCAGGCACTGCACGTGCTGTCGCCCGAGGGCTGCTTCCCGTTCGCCAAAAAGCGCAACGGGACAGTGCTCGGCGAGGGCGCCGGCATCCTGGTCATGGAATCGCTCGAGCACGCCCAGGCGCGCGGCGCCAAGATCCTCGCCGAGATCGTCGGCTACGGCATGTCGTCGGACGCCAAGGACATGGTCAATCCCGACACCGAGGGACCGAACGAGGCGATGCGCGGCGCCCTCAAGGACGCCAACCTTTCCCCGGCCGATATCCAGTATCTCAACGCCCACGGCACGGCGACGACCATCAACGACGCCAATGAGACGCGGGCCATCAAGGCGGTGTTCGGCAACCACGCCAAGAACCTTGCCATCTCCTCGACCAAGTCGATGCACGGCCATCCGCTCGGCGCCGGCGGCAGCATCGAGGCCGTGGCCTGCATCCAGGCGATGAATGAGAACTGGGTGCCACCGACCATCGGTCTCGACGATCCCGATCCGGAATGCGATCTCGACTACATTCCCAACGTCGGCCGCGATCTCGACGTCACCTACGCGATGTCGAATTCGTTCGCCTTCGGCGGCCTCAACGCCGTGCTGATCTTCGGTCCGCCGCCCACCTGACGCCGCCGCGGACCTTCCAAGCCCGCCTTTAAAAGCGTTGCGCCCTGTTGGGCGTGGCGCTTTTGCATACAAACCGACACGCATCTGCCCCAAATGCGGCGCCGCCTCTTGCCGACATTAGCAAGTCTGTGGAACGAGATAGCGTGCAGGCCGCGCTCTTGCGGCACGATCCCGCGTGCCCCTGCAACCTGCTGGGGCTAAGCCGAGACGTCTCGCTAGCTATTGATGATGGTGCGTCCCAATGAGAGAGTGGCGGGAACGGCAGCATGAGACTGACCGGCTTGGGAGGCGCACGATGCGGGAGATTGTGATCCGCGCGGGGAAAGTAGCTATCCGCGCGCGTCTCTTGGAGACGCCGACCGCCGAGCGGATCTGGGCAGCTCTACCCATCCATGCCGAAGCCAAGCTCTGGGGGCGCGAGATGTATTTCAACGCGCCTGTCAGCTCCGATCCCGAGCCGGGTGCGCGCGACATCGTCAATGCGGGCGAGATTGCCTTCTGGCCGGACGGCGACGCCATTGCCATCGGCTTTGGACCAACGCCCGTGTCGCGCCGCGGTGAGATCCGCATGGCGAGCCCTTGTAATATCTGGGCAATGGCCCTCGATGACGTTGGCAGCCTGAAG
>JBDTOR010000015.1:0-26166 GCA_039933175.1 Hyphomicrobium sp.
CCCCAGTCGCGTTCGATGGCGTCATCGAGAGCGACGATGCGGCGCCCGATGCGGGTGCCCTCGCGCGTTGCGACCTCGACGGTGGTGAATCGCAGCGCCTGGCCGGCGAGCGGCAGCCCGCTCCATGCCTCCTCGGCCGCATCGGCGGGAGCGGGGAAAAGGCCCAGGGGGCGGACATATGTCGTGCGCTGCATGGTCTGCCGGGTTCCCGATACGAAGCGGCCGCGGGGATGACCCCGCGGCCGCATCTAGTGCGATTGACCGTCCCCGGTAAAGGGGTGGCTATCAGGACTGCGGCTGCGGCTCCATGGGGCCGGTGCCGCCGGTGGGGCGGAAGCGCCCGCCGGCACTCGGGACCGCTGAACCACTCTGGTCGCGGGGCACCTCGTCGTCCGGCTTGCGGGTGATCTTGTCGCCGCGCATCACCGCCTGGACCTCGTCACCGGAGATCGTCTCGAACTCCATCAGCGCCTGCGTGATGGCCTCGAGTTCGCGCCGGCTGGCGGCGATAACCTCGCGTGCCGTGTTCTCGCCTTCGGTCACGATGCGGCGGATCTCCTGGTCGATCAGCCGCGCAGTGTCTTCAGACATGTTCTGGCGCTGCGTGATGGCGTGACCGAGGAAGACCTCCTGCTGGTTCTCATTGTAGCGCAGCGGCCCGAGCTTTTCGCTCATGCCCCACTCGGTGACCATGCGGCGCGCGAGGTCGGTGGCCTGCATGATGTCGCTGGAGGCGCCGGTGTTCAGGTGGTCCTTGCCGTAGATCGCCTGCTCGGCACACCGGCCGCCGAACGACATGGCAATGCGCGCTTCGCACCACTGCTTGGAATAGCTGAGCTTGTCGCGCTCCGGCAGGTTCATGGTGACGCCCAGGGCGCGCCCGCGTGGAATGATCGTCACCTTGTGCAGCGGATCCCCGCCGACGACCTTCAGGCTGACGAGCGCGTGGCCGCCCTCGTGGTAGGCGGTGGCCAGCTTCTCCTCCTCGGTCATGATCATGGAGCGGCGTTCCGCCCCCATCATCACCTTGTCCTTGGAATCCTCGAACTCCTGCTGCGTCACCAGCCGCTTGTTGCGGCGGGCGGCGAGCAGCGCCGCCTCGTTGACGAGGTTGGCGAGGTCGGCGCCCGAGAAGCCGGGCGTGCCGCGCGCGATGACCTTCGGATCGACGTTCGGCGCGATCGGCACCTTGCGCATATGCACGCGCAGGATCTTCTCGCGGCCGGCGACGTCGGGGTTCGGCACCGTGATCTGCCGGTCGAAGCGGCCCGGGCGCAGCAACGCGGGGTCGAGCACGTCGGGCCGGTTGGTCGCCGCGATGAGGATGACGCCTTCGTTGGCTTCGAAGCCGTCCATCTCGACCAGCAGCTGGTTGAGCGTCTGCTCGCGCTCGTCGTTGCCGCCGCCCAGACCGGCGCCGCGATGGCGGCCCACGGCATCGATTTCGTCGATGAAGATGATGCACGGCGCATTCTTCTTCGCCTGCTCGAACATGTCGCGCACGCGGGACGCGCCGACGCCGACGAACATCTCGACGAAGTCGGATCCGGAGATGGTGAAGAACGGCACGTTGGCTTCGCCGGCGATGGCGCGGGCGAGCAGGGTCTTACCGGTGCCTGGCGGGCCGACGAGCAGCGCCCCGCGCGGGATACGTCCGCCAAGACGCTGGAACTTCTGCGGGTCGCGCAGGAACTCGACGATCTCCTGCAGGTCGTCCTTGGCCTCGTCGACGCCGGCGACATCCTCGAACGTCACGCGGCCGTGGCGCTCGGTCAGCAGCTTGGCGCGCGATTTGCCAAAGCCCATGGCGCGGCCGGAGCCCGACTGCATCTGGCGCATGAAGAAGATCCACACGGCAATGAGGAGCAGCATGGGGAACCAGTTGAGCAGCATGCCCATGATCGATGGCACGTCCTCGTCCGAGGGACGGGCGCGGAACTTGATGCCCTTCTTCTCCAGCCGCTCGACGAGGGTTGAATCCGTCGGGGCGTAGGTGGTGAAGGAGGTGCCGCCGTCACGCATGGTGCCGTAGATGCGGCTGCCAGCCAGCGTCGCGTCGGTGACATTGCCGCTATCGACGGCGGTCAGGAACTCCGAGTAGGTGATCTCGGTGCCGCGCCGGCTCTGCGTCGGGTTGTTGAACAGATTGAACAGGGCCGCAAGCAGAACGAGAATGGCAACCCAGATGGCAAGCTTTTGGAAGTTTGAGTTCATCTCGTTCCCTGTACAGCACGAAAACGGCCCTGGCCGACCCTCTCCCCGGATCTGTCCGGGCGCCGCTCGAAGCTCGCCGTTAACATAGGAGCGGGCCTCCGCATTGCCAAGTTACACGGCCCTCGCTCCCCAGGAGCTTAATGGGGAGGCAAAATCGACGCGACCGTCGCGCCGTCGCAGTAACGGCCTGCAGCGGCGGCGTTTTACCGGTCTAGCCAAGGAATTCGGCCGAATAGAGCCGTGCCGCGGTCCCCCAAGCGGGGGATACCCCGTTCAGCAGGGCAAATTGGGGAGCGATGATTAACTCGGCTCCGTGCCAGAACGCTGGCAGGGCGGCGGCGGCGAGCGCCGGCAATCCGCGCGGCATTTCGAGTTGCTGGCGCAGTTCCGCGTACCCTTGCGCGCCGAGCGCACGAACTTCGATCGGATCCCTTGCTTCGGCCGCGGCGCTGACGCGAAACCGACCGTCCCAAACGGCGGACGCTCCAGGCTGCAACGAGATGACCGGCAGAGGTACACGGCCGGGCTCGCGCAGCACGCGCACGTCCCCGCCGTGGCGGCAGACGATGGCGCCGGCCAGCGTGGCCCCTTCAAAACCCATCGCGGTGAGGCGGTCAACGAGCGCCTCGAGCGGCGCCAGGCGCTGCGGCTCGGACTGCCCGCCAAAAGCGGTGATGAGCCGGGCGAGCACACGCAGGCGCAGTTCCTCGGGCGCCGCAAGCCAAGCGGCGAAGTTGAAGCTGGCAAAGGCGCCGCCGTGCGTGTCCAGGCCCACGTCGCGCTGCAGAGCGCACACACCGGCGTCGAGCGCCGCCTGCGCGCGGGCGAGACGGCGGGCGCTCAGCGCGATCTTGTCATTGGTAAGCCCGAGGGTGGCGAGCGTTGCGCGCGCCTTGCGCAGGCGGACGCGCTCGAAGCGCTCGGCGTCATTGCTGGGATCTTCGATCCACGCTTGGCGTGCTGCCTCGAGTGTTGCGCGCAGCCGTGCGCCGCTGACACCGAGCAAGGGTCGCAGCAGTACGCAGCCGGACTCGATGACGCGCTGGTCCGCCATGGCGGTGAGACCATCAAGGCCGCTGCCGCGTGCGAGGCGCATCAGCAGCGTCTCCGCTTGGTCGTCCTCGGTGTGGGCGGTGACGACGGCGACCGGACCCGGCCCGGCGATGGTGCACGCATGCTCGGCGAGCAGCCGGTAGCGCGCTTGGCGCGCAGCGTCCTGGATTCCGGTAACCGGCTTGTCGCCACGCCACGTCAATGTCGTGTGCTCGAAGCCCAGCGCGGCAGCCTGTTGAGCGACCCATTCGGCTTCATCGCGCGTGTCGGCCCGTAGGCCGTGATCGACCGTCGCCACCTGCAGCTTCCCGGGCGGCGCATGGTGCTTCTGCCAGCGCGCGGCAAGGCGCATCAGCGCGACGCTATCGGCGCCGCCAGACACTGCGAGGATTGCTAGGGGGAAGGATGCGAGCGGGGCGAAAAGCGTGGCAAGCTCGTCGTCGCGGATCGGCTCGGCGGCGTTTCCGGTCGCGGTGCTGCCCGAGGCAGACGAGCTGAGATCAGGTGCAGCCAATTCTCTGGCGCTCCGACTTGGCGCGCATTTTCACGTTCTCAGGCGCGTTGGGGAACCGTGTCGAAAGCTCGCCGAACGAGGAGCACGCGGCGTCCTTTTGGCCGAGGCGGTCGAGCGACATGGCGAGCTTCAACAAGCTGTCGGCGGCGCGCGCGTTGCCGGCGTAGTTCTGGTAGCCCTTGAGAAAGGACCCGGCGGCGGCCTTGTATTCGCCGCGCACAAAGTGCGCTTCGCCAAGCCAGTATTGGGCGTTGCCGGCCAGCGAGTCCTGCGGGTAGCGCGTCAGGAAATCCTCAAAGGACCCCTGCGCGGCGCTGTAGTCGCGCTGCATCAGATACCCATAGGCGGTCTCGTAAAGCTGCTTGGCGGTGCCCGCGTCGGCCGCGTTGGGTGCCGTCGCGGCGCCGAAGGCCGGCGGCAGTGCAGCCATGTCGGTGCCGGCTGGGCCCTCGCCGCCTGCCGCATCGGGTGCGGCACCGGCTGGCGGCGTGGCGCCACCCGCGGCGGCGGGATCGGATTCGATGAGACCACCGATGGAGTCTCCGCCGTTGCCGGCGGTGACCGTCGTTGAGCCGAAGCGTCCGGCGTCGGGAGCGGCATTGCCGGTGGGCGCTGGCGCAGAACCAGCAGCGATATCGGTCGAGGGCGAGCCCGGCAGCGGTCCAGCCGGCATGGCGCCCGCATCCGAGCGACGGGGCTGGCCGCCGAGGGCACGCACTTGATCGGTCAATTGCTGAATCTGCGCGGAGAGGGCGCGCAACTGCGTTTCCATGCCGTCGAGGCGCACGCTATCGGCGCCGCCGCTGAAGCCGCCACCATCTGCGGAGGCCGACGCACCGCCGCCACGCGCCAGCGATTCGAGCGTCCCGATCACGACCTGCATGTCGACGAGTTGTTCTTCGAGTTGCTCGACGCGCTGCTTGAGGGCCGAATCGTCGGCGGCCGGGGCTGCGGCCTTGGTCTTCGGGGGCGTCTGCTGTGCTGCCGCCTGCGCCAACTGCACGGGTGCGCGCGCCGGCTCGGCCGCCACGACGCCGGCCGCCAGAGCGACACCGCAGATGCCGCCGAGAAGGGATGCTAAGGGGCGATGCATGAGCACTGGACTACCTGAGCTAGGGAGGGGCCTAGGCATCATTTAAGGCCCGGATTGTCAACGCGTCACGCCCACCGGTTGCGCGGCGGCGGGCAAATCTGCGGCTTTGGTAACCACCGGGGCCGGCGTCGACGAAGCGACCGTCGCCGTACGGGCGGAGGTGCCGCGGACGAGGCCAAGGCGCTCGCGCGTACCGGTGGCGAAAACGAGTGTCACGGCGCGCCGGTTCTGCGCTCGGCAGTCGGTGTCGGCGCACATGGCGACACGCACCGAGCGCCCAAGCGGCACGACAGCGAGTCGGCTCGGCTCGACGCCTTCCTCGATCAACCGCTGGCGCACGGCCGCCGCGCGCTGCTCCGACAGGACGACGTTCTCCAGATCGGTGCCCGGCTCGTCGGCATGACCTTCGATGGCCGCCTCGAACTCATGCCACCGCTTCAACCATTGCGCCTGTGCGGCGAGCGCCGAACGCGCGCGACCGCCGAGCTCGGCACTGCCCGAACTGAAGAAGACGCGATCGCCCGCCTCGAGACGCATCTTGGACTGGATCGATGCGTTGCGGCGCAGCTCCACGTCCCAGAACGGGCTGCGCGCCGGTTGCAGCTCGGGCGCATTCGGCTCGTCGGACAGGCTGGGCGCCGCGATCGAGCCCGTGGTGGCGGGTGGTGCGACGGCCAGTGCCGGACGCCCATCGAAACTGTCGGCAGACGCGTCATCCGAATCGGCGCGGTAGAGTTCGCCGAGATGCCGGCGGGCGTCGGCCGCCGCGGTACTATTGGGATAGCGGGCGATAACCGATTCAAACGTCTGGCGCGCGAAATCGCGGTGGCCGACTTCCAGCTTTTCGACGCCGTCGAGATACAGCTCCTCAGCGCGCTGGTCGTCGCCGGATTGGCGCCGGGCGTCAGACGCCGTAGTCGCCGCGAGCGACGGCTCGGCATGGGCGCGACGCGGGCCTTCGGCCAGAGCGCCGGCGAGCAAGGCACAAACCGCAATGAGCGCGCTGCGTCCCGCGTCCGAGCGAAGCTCGGCTCCGCCGAGACGCACGCTAGTTCCGCGCTGAGGCCACAACATGAAAGTCCTCGCAAGCAAACCGCTGAAATCTCAGCGATCAGTGATCCGGCTTTGCGGCAAATCTTTGCTATGTGGCCCGCTTGCGCACGCGGCAGTGGATGTGGGGCGGCGGCGCCACACAACACCATTCAGTCCGCGTTCCTCGTGCCTTTGCGCCAAGGAGTCTTGCGGGTTGGCCCGCCCCGCCGTCCGCGGCGAGGTCCGCCGTCGCTGGCGACTTCACTCAACGAACGCCGCCCAACAAAAAACCCCAGGGTGCGCCCGGGGTTTTGTCTGAATTGCTCTGGCGGCGACCGGCGTTAGTTGCCGGCGGTGCGCGAGTTGAGGACCGTCTGGGCGCGCCGGTTCTGCGACCAGCAGGAGATGTCGTCGCAAACCGCGACCGGACGCTCCTTGCCGTAGGAGATCGTGCGGATGCGCGAGCCGTTGATGCCGTTCTGGGCGAGGAAGTTGCGCACCGTGGTGGCGCGGCGGGCGCCCAGGGCGATGTTGTACTCGCGCGTGCCGCGCTCGTCGGCGTGGCCCTCGATGGTGATCGTGTACTGCGGATACTGCTGCAGCCACTGCGACTGCTTCTGCAGCGTCGCCGAGGCTTCCGGCGTCAGATCCGTGCTGTCGGTGGTGAAGTAGACGATGTCGCCCACATTCACGCTGAAATCGCGGTGCGTGCCCGGGGTCACCGAGCCGTCGCGGCCCGTGAGTTGTGAACTCGGCTGGTTCTCATTATTGGCGCAGGCGGCGGCCATGGCACCCACGAGCAAGATCGCGAGGAAGCGCGCTGCGCGGGAAAATGACAATGTCTTGGCCATTAAGGTCCCTTTCGTCGCCCTACACTCAACCTTGAAGCGTGGCGACAGTTCCATCTCGATGGAGGAGTTAGCCGACCGCTTGTACGAAAATATGGCCGTAACCCACATCAAGTCGGCACCTTCCCCCGATTCGTCCGGGGAAGCACCGACAGCAAGACATTAACCGGTGGGCAGAGCAGATGCGCGGCGACCATTGGACCCGGTGTTGCGCAACGGCCGCGATTCACAGCCTAGAGTTTGAGCAATGGCCACCTACTGGCGGCGATGGCGCGCGAAGCGCAGAAGCTGAGCCTACCAACGCTCGATCGAGCGGCCGCCAACCGCGCGCAGCGACAAAGCGGTCGCATCGACGCCCCAAACAAATCAAGACCGAGGTAAGTGCCCTGAAGCACTGACCTCGGCCTTGAGATTAGGTCCCCCCTGGCAAAGCACCAAGGAGCAGACACCTTCCGGCAGATTACCGAGCCGGCTGAGTCGCCGCCGGAACATCGGCGCCGAGCTTCAACGGAGCAGGCTCCTCGCGGCGGCAAGCGCCGAGAGCGATAGCAGCGGTAACGGCCGCGATAAGGATGGCCCCCTTCATCTTCATCATCTCCTAAAAGGTTGTCCTAGCTCGAAAAGCACAAAGCTTAGCGAGCAACTTCAGTGGTCATATCAGCGCCGAGCTTCAGCGGAGCGGGCTCTTCACGACGGCAAGCGCCCAGAGCAACAGCAGCGACGACGACGGCGAGCACGATTGCACTCTTCATAGCATTTTCTCCTAATGTTGTCCTGGCCTTACCGCCTGCTCTTAACGAGCGGGCTGCGTGGCGGCAGGCATATCAGCGCCCAGTTTCAGCGGCGCCGGCTCTTCACGACGGCACGCGCTCAGCGCAACGGCCGCAACCACTGCTGACAAAACGATCAGCCCCTTAAAACCCTGCATGGTCGTATCTCCTGATGCTTCATCGGCACTAGCCAACTATTGGGGTACTGGCGCGGCTCGTATTGATCAAGAACAGAGGCACTTATCCCTCAGTTTTCCAAGCCGGTAGATGCGAAAATGCAACGCCATTCCTCAGCAAACCCCACGTCTGACTCGCGCCACCTCGCTCTGCCGGAAGAGCTTGAATTTCCGATACAAAACCGCCTCTCCGACGACGAGGCGCTTGTGCATCATAAGGCGCCCTGAGGAGTTAATACCAGGTTAACGGTTGTATCAATTCAAGAGCGGCGACCACGCCGGGTCCGACCCGAAGGATGGCGTGGGGATCGTCCTCTCGTTGTAGCCGGTCAAATCAACCGAAAGGATTCGCGGTCCGCCCGCCGCGCCCTGGGATTCGCGGAAGAACATCAACACGCGGCCGTTGGGAGCCCAGGTGGGCCCCTCGTTGTGGTAGCCCTCGGTGAGCACGCGCTCTCCCGAACCGTCTGGTCGCATGACGGCGATGAGGAAGCGACCTCCGAGTTGCTTGGTAAAGGCGATGTAGTCGCCGCGCGGCGACCAGACCGGAGTTGCATAGCGTCCCTCGCCGCCGCTGATGCGATGCGGATTGGAGCCGTCGGAATTCATCACGTAGATTTCTTGCGTTCCGTCACGGTCGGTCTCGAACACGATCTGGCGCCCGTCCGGCGAGTAGCTCGGACTGGTATCGATCGACGTGCCGGGCGTGAGCTGGCGCCGCTGCCGCGAGCGCAGGTCCATCTCGTAGATCGACGAGTTCCCCCCCGCCTGCAAGCTCATGATGACGCGCTGGCCATCGGGCGAGAAGCGCGGAGCGAAAGTCATCCCCGGAAAATCGCCGACGATCTCGCGCTGTCCTGATTCGAGGTTCATGAGGAACACGCGCGGCTGATCACCCTGATACGACATGAAGGTGATCTCTTGATTGGTCGGGCTGAAGCGCGGCGTCAGCACGAGCTCCTGGCCCTTGGTGAGCAGCCGCACGTTGAAGCCGTCCTGGTCCATGATGGCGAGGCGCTTCACGCGCTTGTCCTTCGGTCCCGTCTCATCGACGAAAACGACGCGCGTATCGAAGTAGCCCGACTCGCCGGTGAGCTGCTTGTAGACCTGATCGGCGATGATGTGCCCGACGCGCCGCCAGTTCTGCGCGCTGGTGGCGAACCGCTGGCCGGCGAGCTGCCGTCCCGAAGCGGCGTCCCACAAACGGAACTGCGCGACGATGCGGCCGTCGGCGCCGCGCGAAACATCGCCGACGACGAGCGCGTCGGCGCGGATGGATCGCCAGTCGGGAAAGCGCGGCGCGGCGTTGACGTCGCGCACCTTCTCGAGAAACGAGCCGCGGTCGAGCGGCTCGAACAGGCCCGAGTTGCCGAGATCGGCCTGCACGACGTCGGCGATGTCGGCGGAGAGCTTGGGATCAGGGCCGAGGAAAAACGGAATGGCTATGGGAATAGGCGCGATGGTGCCCTGCGTTTGCCGCCCCTGCAGTCCACCGCCGGGCGTGCTGCCGCCGCGCAAGCCGCCACCAGTACCGCCACCGGCCGCGGGTGGCGGAGGCGCCGGCTCGAACTGGCGCATCTGTCCGTCGAGACCGCCGCCGCCTGCCGGGCCCTTGTAGCTGTCGTCGGGACGCTGTGCCGCTGCCGGCGTGACGAGGGCGGAGGCGATGACCAGCATGCCGAGCAGCGTCGACAAATGCGATCGCAGGCGCTTGCCGCCGAACTTGGCCGTCCAACCGTTTTCGTCTCGCATCTCGTCGAACCCTTCGCCCGTTTGTGGGCTGCTTATAGTCGAATCGTGGGGCCGCACACGCCTAACGCTGCACGAGCCCTAAGATGACCGGCCAATCGAACGCCCAAGTGACGGTGCTCCAAGAGGAATACTTGTCGGGCGGCAGCTGGAACGGCGCGCATTGCTTGATGGCGCGCACCGAGGCGTCGGCGGCGATGGCGTAGAGCGGCGTGCTCTGCCGGTCGACGATTACGGGCTCGCCGTCGAGCGAGCCGTCCTGATTGAGGCGGAAGCGAATGTTGACGATCGGCGTATCGGCGCCGCCACCGCCACCCGGCATCTTCGCACAGGGCTGCAACTGCGAGCTGATCATCGACAGCAGCAGAGTCTGCTCGCTCGCCGACAGCACCGTGTCGTGGCCCTGCCGCTCGCCGGCAGTCGGCCCGGTGTAGTCGGTCGGCTTGGTCGGCGGGGTCGACGATTGCGGCGCGCCGCGCTTGTCGGGCGTCTTGTCGAGCAGCGCAGCGATCTTGTCGGCGTCGAACTTGTTCTTCTGCTCCTGTTTGCGCTTGGCCTCGGCGAGCTTTTTCTTCTTGTCGTCGGACTTCTTTTTTTCGTCGGCTTTTTTCTTGTCGTCGGCTTTCTTTTTCTCGTCCGCCTTCTTCTTTTCCTCGGCCTTCTTCTTCTCCTCCTCGACCTTCTTCTCCTGCTCGAGCTTCTCCTCGAGCTTCTTTTTTTCTTCCGGGGTCGGCCCGGGCTCAGGCGTCGGCTCGGGCGGTGCCGCCGCGAGCTTTTCCGCGATCGGATCTTGCTTGGGCGGTGGCGGCGTTTCGGTCTTCTGCGGCTCGGGCTCCGGCGGCGGGGGCGGCGGAGGCTCGGACGCCGGCGGCGGGGCCGTTATGGGCTTGGGCTTTTCCGCTTCCTTCTTGGAGATTTCCGGCTGCGGCTCGTCCTTGGGCTTCGCCTCCATCTCCTTCGATGTCGGGTCGCCCTGCTTGAGGCGCGTCAGCTCGGACGGCGTGATGATCGTCGCCTCGATCGCGATGACCGGCGGGAGATCAGGCGGCGCATGCTGGATCTCGAACAGCGCGTAGAGCAGCAGCAGCGCATGTCCGACGAATGAGGTGAGAAGCCCGCGGTACACGCCTAGTGTCCCGATGTCGAAGTTCGCCAGAGTTCGCTGCTGGGGCCGAGAGCGAACTTCGGCATCATCAGGGACACTAGAAGCATCGGTTTGCTAGTGCGATTCAGATCGAGAAATTCACTCGCTACCGTGCCGAGGGTGATGGCGAATTTCTCGATCATCTCACTAGCCTCCATCCTCCACTTCCGTGACCAGCGATACCTTACGGAAGCCACCGGCGCTGATGCGGCCCATGACGCGCATGACCGTGCCGTAGGCGACGCCCTTGTCGCCGCGCACGAAGATCTGCTCGTCGTAGCCGTTCTTGGCGATGGCCTTCAGCTTCGGGGCGATCTCGTCGAGCGTGACGGCCGTCTCGCCGATGAAGACGCTGCCGTCCGCCTTGACGCTGATGGCGAGCGGCTCCTTGTTGGATTCGAGCTGCTTGCCCTTGGCCTGCGGCAGCTCGATGGGAACGCCGACCTGCAGCAGCGGCGCCGCCACCATGAAGATGATGAGCAGCACGAGCATCACGTCGACCATCGGCGTGACGTTGATCTCGCTCATCGGCGAATGCCGCGCGCGGCGCCGGCGCTTGCCGCCACCGCTGCCACCCGCTGCCCTGATGCTCGCGCCCATGCTGCCCTTGCGCCTTCCTGAATTCTTAGCGTGCGCTCAAATCAAGTTCTGACGTCGATCTGCCGCGAAACGATGGCGGCGAACTCGTCGGCGAACGCTTCCAGCCGGTGACTGATCTGGGCGCTGTCCGCAGAGAACTTATTGTAGAAAATGACCGCCGGAATGGCGGCGACAAGGCCGAGCGCGGTGGCGAACAGCGCCTCGGCGATGCCCGGCGCCACGACCGCAAGGTTGGTGTTCTTCGACACGGCGATGGCCTGGAAGCTCGACATGATGCCCCAGACGGTGCCGAACAGGCCGACGAATGGTGCGGTCGACCCGACGGTCGCCAGGAACAGCAAGCGGCGGTCGAGGCGCTCCATCTCGCGGCTGATCGTGACGTCCATCACCTTCTCGACGCGCAGCTGAATACCGCCGAGCGCGCGGATATTGCCCTCGACGGAGCGTTTCCATTCGCGCATCGCGGCAACGAACAGCGCCGCCATGGTGATCGGCTTGGTGCGCGACAGCGCAGTGTAGAGTTCGTCGAGCGACTGGCCCGACCAGAACATGTGTTCGAAGCGATCGGATTCGACGCGAGCGCGGCGGAAGGCGAAAAACTTCTCGATGACAATCGCCCACGACCAGATGGACGCGATGAGCAGCCCTCCCATCACGAGCTGCACCACGATGTGGGCGTGCAGAAAGAGCTCGAGAAAGGAGAAGCCGCCCATCGTCGCGGGACCGATGGCTTCCTGGGCGAGATCGGTGGGGTTCATTTTTTTATCCGTGACGTGGGATGAGCCCGGGACTCGGGCGGTCGCAAGAGAGGCGCCTTACGGCCGACGCTGCCGGTCGTGCGCAACCGAAGCCCGAGTGTGACGTGCTTCGCCCACATCCCCAAGAGGGCATGTTGCCTCGCAATATGACCAAACGGCGGCGCCGACGCCCGCGACTCGGGCGCCCGGCCAGCATTTTACCTTAGGCCGCAAGCGGCCGTCGCCGCGGGCGCCATCAGGGCGGGTCCAGCAGGCCGCGCCACTCGCCCGACTGGGAGTCGTAGGCGGAAAGCGTTCCCTGCTCCATGTCGTAGATCCAGCCGTGTACGGAAATCTTTCCTGCGGCCACGCCATCGCGCACGATCGGGTAGGTCATCAGATTGTCGAGCTGGAACTGCACATGCGCCTTGATGGTGGCCGTCAGACGTTCGGCCTCCGGCACCTGAGCCGCCGCGATCAACTGATGAGCCGGCTTGGTGAATTCGACCCAGCGGCCTAGGTGCGCCTCGCGGTCGGGCGGAATCGGCTCCAACAGCGCGGCGATGCCGCCGCAGCCGGTGTGACCGCAGACGACGATGTCGTCGATGCCGAGGTGCCCCAACCCGTATTCGATGGCGGCGCCGACCGCGTCGTCGCAGGCGTTGGCCGGCGGCACGACATTGGCGATGTTGCGCACCTCAAATAGCTCGCCCGGGTCGGCGCTGGTGATCTGCGCCGGCACGACGCGGCTGTCGGCACAGCCGATCCACAACAGGCGGGGCTTCTGCTTGGCAACGGCCAGGCCCTGGTAGAAGGCCCGATCCTTCTCAAATTGCGCCCGGAAGCGCTCGTGGCCCTCCTTCGCGTCCTTGATGTCGACGTCGATCCCATCGCCGTCCCTCTCCTGCGCCACGCTCATCCCCTCCGATAGGCTGCCCGGGCCGCATCATGGTTACCGGGCGCCCAGTTGTCGATGCGACGCGCCCGAAGCGCAGCGAGCGGCCCATGCATAAATTGTTGGGGCCTTCCCCGTAGTGTTGGCCGTGGCCGGCGGGCGCCAACGTTGGGCGTCCTAATTCGGGCTAAATCAGCCACTTAATTCCCGTGGCCGAGGGAGCCGGGGGGCCGAGCGAGCCTGGTAGATGGTCAAGTTGCGCATCCTGCTTATGCTTCCGGCGGCTCTTCTGGGCCTGGCGGCGGCTGTCCCGTCGACTTTCTCGGCACACGCCGAGGAGAAGTTCGTCGGCCGCAGCGTTACGCTGGCGGGGCGCAAGGTGACCTGCGGCAAGGCCGACATCTACGTCGACCGCGACCTGCCGAGCGAGGGCGGGGCAGGAGACACCATCCTGATCCTCAACCCCGACATGATGAACCAGCAGCCGCCGACGGTGCGCCTGTTCGTCTTCACCCATGAGTGCGGGCACATCTCCGTTGGAGACAGCGAACTCGACGCCGACTGCTTTGCGGTCAAGCGGGGCGTCAGCGACCGCTGGCTAGACCGCAAGGGCCTCAATGAGGTGTGCGACAGCTTCGAGGGGGCTCCGGAAACGGACACCCACCCCTCCGCCAAGCGCCGCTGCGCCAACCTCGATCGCTGCTTTGCCAAGGCCACGGCCGAGCAGACGCCGATCGCTCCGCGGCCGGTGCCGGCGCGCATGCCGCCGAAGGCTCCGGCGACGATTACCGCCTCGGCGCCCGCATTGCCGACACCTAAGAGCGGAGCCGCCGCCCAGCCGAAAGTGCTGTCGGCTTGGCGCTGCACCGATCCGCTGGACGTGACGACGGGCTCGGTCGACCCCATCGGCCAGGTGATCAAGAAAGACGCCGAGCACACCGAGCGCTGCCGCTAGTAGGCCCAGCTGCCCTATCGCCAGGCTCGGCGTGCCCACCCCAAAATCCGGCACCAGACGCACCCCATCTTCCGGGGGGCTCCATAAGCTAACGGCCCGTTTCCCGTTGCCAGGAAATGGTGCGGCCAATTGTTGTTTTGCATTTACTTTCGCGGCGTCATTGAAAGTCTAATCGTTAGTTTTATCGGCATGCGCTTTCTTATCTTTTGAACTGAAATGAATAGTTGCACAACCTACGCCCCGATTAACTTGTAGAGCCCCCGCAATTCCCAGCCTTTCTTGTCGTTTTGAGACGGAAAAACGGCCATCGCTGCCGTTCATTAACCATACGCCGAAATGCACCTCGTTTGTTTTTGCACCTAACCAATTTTTACAATGGGTGATGTTATCCATTTCGCGTGCCGTTTGACGTATTCGGTTTATTACCGAAAGGTCAAACACCGAATAATCGAACGTGGGTGAATTGGGAGTTTTTAGAATGCGTGGGCTTCTTGGAGTTCTGGTTGCCGCGGGCGTGATGGCCGGTACGAGCATGGCTGTGACGACTTCTGCGGAAGCACATCTTTTCAATCGCGGCGGCTGTTGCACCGTTGCAAAGAGGGTCTATTACCGCCAGCCGACCACCACGCTGGTGCGTAAGGTGTCATACGAGCGCGTGCGCAGCTATCGCACCGTTTGGGTGAAGAAGGCCTATAGCGACCGTTGCGGCTGCCGCAAGTTCTACCGCCGCGTCGCCGTCCAGCAGCCGACCGTTTCGATGGTCCGCAAGGTGTCCTTCGAGCGCGTTCGCTCGTACCGCACCGTTGCCGCTGTGAAGCACTATCGCAAGCGTTGCTGCTGCCGCTAATCGGCAAGTAGCTCTCTGCTGACAAGCGGAGGACGCGGTGATAGCCGTGTCCTCCCTTGCCTATTCCCGATCTTATTCCCGATAGAAACGAAATGTGTTTCGCACGCCCGCACCTTTTGCGGGCTTTTGTATTTCAGGCGCCGGCAGCTTCAACTACTTGCCGCGCTCTTGATCGCGTTGCCAGTAGACGAACAGCACCGTTACCAGCGCCGTCAGCACCATGGTGGCGAGAATGTCGGTGCGGTTGATGAAAGTCAGCCAGGTATCCCAGCCCTGCAACAGATGTCCGCGCGGCACGAGCAGCCCGTTGCCGATGAGGATGGCGAGCGCTACGCCCGCGGTGAGCGCGACCGCGGCGAGGATCTGCAGGCTGCGCTTCAGCGGGCGCGGCACCGACAGCTTCTTGCCGGGTACAACGAGGATCGTCTTTTCAGACATGTCGCCTCCATCGTCTTGGATTGCTCGAAGATAGCCGATTCGCAGTCTGAGGCGCGTAGATGGCAACACTTTGGTGACCGCGCGGCACCTGGCTTCCGCGATGGCGCGGCGCATAAAGCAACTGCGCGCCGATGACGAGCACCGGCGCGCAGTAATCTCGCGATTGAAGGAAAGCGTGAGCGTTTAGCTCAGACGGCTTCCTTCAGATCCTTGGCGGCGCGGAAGGCAACCTTCTTGGATGCCTTGATCTTGATGGCTTCGCCGGTCGCCGGGTTGCGGCCCATGCGGGCGGGGCGTTTGCGAACCTGCAGAACACCGAGACCGCCGATGCGGATCTTGTCGCCCTTCTTGAGATGCTTGGTGATCATGATCACCAGATCCTCAAGTACGGCAGCCGCCTGCTTCTTGGGGATGTCGTGCGCTTCCGAGAGTGCAGCGCCGATCTGGCGAAGCGTGATGGTATTGATCTTCGCTGCGGGTTTTTCAGCCATCGGTTGTTTCCTTGAGAGAATCGTTCAGCCGGACGGATGGTACACGAGATGCACGCACAATGTGCCGTCGGACGAGGGCGAATATGCGGGATAAGGGCTGGAATCAAGCGTTTTCTGCGTGTCGGTGCACAGCTAAGGCGGTGTGGAAGCCATCGCGGGCCCGCCGCTAGCCCTCGCCGAGAACCTCGCGTAGGGCGCTCGATATACGCAGCGGCTTGCCGGAAACAGAGATCAGAACGACCGTCACTTCGGCCTCCACAAGCGTGGTTTCCAAAAGCCTAACGCTTTGCAGGAGCGTCAGGCTGGCGGCGCCGAGGCTCTTCACCCGCGTCGTCACCTCGAGCAATTCATCGATGCGCGCCGGCTTCAAGAAATCGAACGCCATGCGGCGGACGACGAAGGCCGCCGGCTCGGCGCCATCCGAGCCGTCGATCAGCCGGCGGTGATCGCCGCCGAGCAGGCGCAGGAAGTCGGAGCGTCCGCGCTCGCACCAGCGCACGTAGCTCGCGTGATAGACGAGGCCGGAGAAATCGGTGTCCTCGAAGTAGACACGCACGGGCAGCACATGCGTGCGCCCACCAGGCGTTTCGATGAGACGGCCGGCGAGATCCGGCCAGTTGGTCTCTCGATTGTCGGAGGTGCTCATGGCGCGAGGAGAACCAATCGCAACGGTATTGTCACGCACCGACTTCGGGGACGCCGAGTTCGATCAACACGATTTCGGGCGGCGAGCCGAACCGCACCGGCAAACCGCTGCAGCCAAGGCCACCCGAGACGATGAGGTTGCGGCCCTGCTCGACGACGTGGCCGTAGACGTAACGCGAGCCGTACTTCGAGGGAACGATCGGGGCATAGCCGAGCAGACGCACCTGGCCACCGTGCGTGTGACCGGCGATGGTCAGCGCGACGCGGTCGGGGACGAGCGGGAAGATGTCGGGCTCGTGCGCCATGAGCACGACGGGCGCGTCATCCGTTATGCGCGCCAGAGTGCCGGCTAGATCGTCGACTCCCTGGTAGACGCCGCGGCCCTTCCAGGACACCGGCCAGTAGGCCCACTGGTCACCCAGGCCGGCGATCCAGAGCGGGTGCCCGTCCTTCACCAGCCGCTGGCAAGTGTTCTCGTGGAGGGTGATGCCGGCGTCCTGCAGCGCCAGTCCGGCCTTGGTGGGCCCGCCGCGGCGCCGTTGCACGGCCTCGTCTTCCCACCAGTCGTGATTGCCGAGTACCGCGTGCACGCCGAGCGGTGCCGACAGGCGGCCGAGCGCACCAGCCCAATCCTTATGGGCAACGGCCTCGGAGTAGCGGGCCATCTTGTGGCCGGCGACATAGTCGCCGAGGAGCAGCACGCAGTCGGGCTTCAGCGCATTGACGTGGGCGACGATGCCCTCGATGCGCTCGACGTCCATCCACGGCTTGCAGGCGTGCAGGTCGGCTATGACGGCCAATTTGACGTTGAGGCCAGCCGGCCAGCGCGGCGGCGACAGCCGATAGCGCGTGACGCCGGTGCCGAACGGCTCGGCCAGCGCCAGGCCGCCGAAGCCTATGCCCCCGGCAGTAGCGGCGCCGAGGCCCTGAAATAGCTGTCTGCGCGTGATCACTTGGATTGCCGACCGGACCTTTTGAAGCGGACGTACGCCTATTTCGACGCAAAAGGTGTGCCAAAGCTTGATGGCGCCTGCGGCATACCGCCTGCGCGGGGCGCGACATTTATCCGATGCCCGAAGTGCCATTGCCGCCGTTCTCGCCCGTGTCCTCATCCGACACGTCGAACAGGGCGCCCTGAGGGCTGGAGGACCGCTGCGGGCCAGAGAGGCCAAGGTGCCTGTAAGCCTTGAGGGTGGCGATGCGGCCGCGCGGCGTGCGGCTGATAAAGGCCTGCTGCAACAAATACGGCTCGACGATCTCCTCCAGCGCATCGCGCGGCTCGGACAGCGCCGCCGCTATGGTCTCGATGCCGACGGGGCCCCCGTCGTGGCCCTTGATGATGCAGCCGAGGTAGCGGCGATCGAGTAAGTCCAGTCCCTCGGAATCGACTTCGAGCGCCGTGAGCGCCTTGTCGGCCAACGTCGCGTCGATGATCGGCGCACCGGCGACGGCTCCGAAGTCGCGCACACGGCGCAGCAACCGGCCGGCGATGCGCGGCGTACCGCGCGCGCGCCGGGCGATCTCGTGGGCGCCGTCGGCACCGACGGCAACGCCGAGCACGCGCGCACCACGCGTGACGACGCGTTCCAATTCCTCGACCGTGTAGAAATTCAGCCTGACCGGGATGCCGAAACGGTCCCGCAGCGGCGTCGTCAGCAGGCCGAGCCGCGTCGTCGCGCCCACGAGTGTGAACTTGGCGAGGTCGATGCGCACCGAGCGCGCCGCCGGGCCCTCGCCGATGATGAGATCGAGTTGGAAGTCCTCGAGCGCCGGATAGAGGATCTCCTCCACCGCCGGGCTGAGGCGATGGATCTCGTCGATGAAAAGGACGTCGCGGTCTTCGAGGTTGGTCAGCAGCGCGGCAAGGTCGCCAGCCTTGGCGATGACCGGGCCGGAGGTGGCGCGGAAGCCGACGCCCAACTCCTTGGCCATGATCTGCGCCAGTGTCGTCTTGCCGAGACCGGGCGGACCGGCAAACAGGACGTGGTCGAGCGCTTCACCGCGATCGCGCGCCGCCTTGATGAAAATGCTGAGGTTGGCGCGCGCCTGCTCCTGACCGATAAATTCGGCAAGCGACTGCGGCCGCAACGAAGCTTCCGTCGTATCGGTGTCGCGCTTGGCGCTGGTGACGAGCCGATCGGTCATGGTTTGTTCCTGACTTGCTTCGCAGCCCGCGTCAAGGAAAAGGCCGGGTCAGAGGCGGGAAAGACGGTGGCCGACCGGTCCGGCAACAGCAGCCAGCAGCCACGTCCACTGACCGTCGGCGGAATTGACAACGTAGGCCACACCGATCGACGCGGCGAAGACGGCGGCGATAAGCAATGGGATGATCAGTCCAGCGCGGCGCATCACCGGCGTCACGTCCTCGGCCATCAACTCGGGCCGGAAGCAGGCGTAAGCCCACATGGCAGCCGACATCAGGCAGCTCATCATCAGCACCGCGGCATACGCCATGGTCGGCAGCGCATTGCTGTGTTCGCTCATGACGCTGGTCACGAATGGGATCAACGCGACGGCCATGAGGAAGAACAGGTTGAGCCACATCAGCGCGCCATCGACACGGCGAATGTGCGCGAACTGATTGTAATGCGCCATCCACAGAACGCCGATGACGACGAAGCTCAGGACGTAGCACCACAGGTTGTGCGCCAGCGCCGGAATGGCGGCGAACAGGTCGTTGTCGCTGAGGCCTTCGGGCAGCTTCAGATCGAGAACAAGTAGCGTAATCGCCACCGCCATCACTGCGTCGGTGAAGGCGAGCAGTCGCTCGGAACTATACGTGTCCGGAGATTTCTGCGCGGCATTCATAACGCGTGGGTGAGCTGCTTCGCCGCCGCCGTCAAGAACCGTGCTCTGACGTCATGCTGCGCCGCCGCAATTCGCAAGGCCAAATCCTCGGCACTTCACAGGCTTAGCAGATGGGTCTAGCGTTGCCTTAGCGGGGGATCGAGCGGGACACCGGATCAAGACCACAAGACCAAGAGTAGCAGGATGTATCGAGCCGTCTTCGTTGCGTGTCTCTGCGCCGCCGCCGCGCTGTCGGCCCGGGCGGCAGAGCTTTGCGTCGCCTGCCAGGAGCCGGCGGCCAGCTATCGCTGCACCGTCGAGTCGCCATCCGAGAAGTACGCGCTCGGCGAGGTCCTCGAAGAGCAGATCTGCTCGAAGGTGCTGGCGCAAAAGGGGCCGCACAAAAAGTGCGCCCTCCTGCCGGTGCCTGAGGGCGGCACGTGCGAGGGCTTGCCGCGCACCGTGACCGTTACGGACTATCAGCGCGCGCTGACGCCGGCCGGAGAAGAGACTTACGAGATTGGCGCTCTCGAGAAGGCACAGCGCAATATGCATAACACTTGGCTGTGCGTGACTTCGATGTTCAAAGATTGCTGATTTGTAAGGTGCCGCAGAGGCATCGACACGCAATTCGTCCTCGCATCGTCGATTTGGATAACTACATTGCTGGCATCAGTTGCTAGCGTGAGGTCATCACATGCGTGCGCCCGCTTTCGTCCGCTCCGGAGCTGTGGCCGTCGCTGTCGCCGGCGCCCAGGTACTGCCGTTCCCCGAGGCGCGCGCCTACGAGCCCAAGGCCGAAACGACCGCCGTCTACGAAGAAGTCTGGCGGCTGGCGCGTGACAAGTTCTACGACCCGAAGATGAAGGGCCTCGATTGGGAAACGTTGGGCAACAAGCACCGCTTCGCCTACGCCGCCGCCAAGACGGATGCGCAGCGCTCCGCCGCCATCAACGCGCTGCTCGGCGAGCTTAATGCCTCGCACACCCACCACTACACGAAGGACGAGCCCGCCTACTACGAGCTCACCGACATCTTTTCGTATCCGCTGCGCCGCGACATCCCCAAACACTTCGCCGGCGGCAAGGTGCGTTACGCTGGTATCGGCATGTTCACAAAGGACATCGAAGGCAAGACCTTCGTCACTGCGGTGTACCCCGGCATGCCCGCGGCGCGCGCCGGGCTGCTGGCCGGCGACGAGATCATCGCCGCCGACGACGCGCCGTTCGCGCCCATCGGATCGTTCCGCAACAAGATCGGCGAGAAGGTGACGCTGCAGGTGCGCCGCGACGCCAACGCGGAGCCCAAAGCCGTGACGGTCGAGCCGCAATGGATCGAGCCGGGCGAAGCGTTCGAGGCTGCGCTGCGCGACAGTGCCCGCATCATCGAGGCGAATGGCAAGCGCATCGGCTATGTGCGCATCTGGTCGTATGCCGGCAACGAATATCAGCAGCAGCTCGAGGAAGTGCTGAGCGAGGGCAAGCTGAAGGATGCCGACGCGGTGATCTGGGATCTGCGCGACGGATGGGGCGGCGCGCATCCGCGCTACCTCAGCGTGTTCAACACCTACGGCCCGACGCTGGCGCTGACCGGCCGCAACGGCTCGACCCACCTCGTCGGCTATCGGTGGGGCAAGCCGGTCGCCATGCTGATCAACGGCGGCACGCGCTCGGGCAAGGAAGTGCTGGCCTACGGCTTCAAGAAGAACGGCTTCGGCCAGGTGATCGGCGAGCGCACTGCCGGTGCGCTGCTCGCCGGGACGGCGTTCATGTTGTCGGACGGCAGCTTGCTGATCATGGCCGTGGAGGACGCGGCCGTCGACGGCCAGCGTGTCGAGGGAGTCGGCGTTGCCCCGTCGGTCGAGGTGCCGTTCGATGTGCGCTATGCCGCCGGCAAGGATCCGCAGCTGGACAAAGCCATCGCCGTTCTCGCCGACGGCGCGTGATCAGCCAGGTGTCGACCGGATACGCAGCTGCACCACCGTGACACTCTGGCTGGCATCCGCCTCGTGTAGTTCGTTGGTGATCGGCTGCAGCCCGTAGGCCTTGTCGCTTTCGCCGACGAGAAGCTTCGGCGTTTTCGACTTGCCGCTCGTATCGTCCGCAACCTCGCCGACGTAGGTCTGCTCGAGTATTGCCGGTTTCAGCTGCCGATCGGACGGCCCCATGACAGCCCAGATGAGCACTAGCTTGCCGGTCAGCTCCGTTTGCGAGCCGACCTTCTTCACTTCGCCGGTGTAGCTTTCCTCGGGCCCGGCACCCTTCGGCTTGAACGAGCAAAGCATGTCGCGAGTCTGGCTTTCGGGTTCGGTGCCCTTCTGCCCATGCTCGGCAAGCGTGCAGGTCAACACGCCGACGTCGGTCGTCATGGCGGCGGACGCCGGCATGGCTCCCAGGCAAAGTACTGCTGCGATCGCCCAGCGCATTGGAGGTCTCCCTTTCCGCATCAAGGGCGAGGGAAACGCTCAGGAGCGAGTTTTGGTTGCGCGGCGGCCGCTCAGGCGGCGATGACGTCGATCTGCACCAGCACCTGGCGAACCATGCCGGCAACGATACCGGCCAGGAAGGCGAGGTACGGCCGCGCGTGGTCGAGATCGAGCGGTAGCAGCATCGCGGCGATGGCAAACGCGATGACCGCGACGACGACGGCGACCAGCCAATTGAAGTCGCCGGTCCGCCACACGACGGTGGCCAGTACGAGTGCGGTCAGCACCGCCGGGACGGTCGACCAGACAAATGTCGCGAGGCCGACCTGCGGAAGCGGCGGCAGCTCGGCGGGCAGCAGACCGGAGAGCCCGAACAGCGAGGCGAGCGCGATGATGATGATGAGCGCGAGCGCGGCAAAAAACGGCCCCACGAGAGCGTAGATGAGGAACGTCCACAGGGCGCGTTGGCCGTTGGTTATCATCGTGTCCCTGACCGAGAGTTGATCGAAGCGCGGCGGACCGAAGCCTTATCACGTTTGAATGCAGCGAATACATCCGGCGCCGTGGCGGAAATATGCGCCGCGCGCCCGATAAGCTGCGGCAGATCAACACTGCGCGCGACGACCGGCGCCTAGCGCGCCAGTTCCTTCAGTCCGCGGCGGATGAGCTTGGCGGTGTCGGCGTCGGCGCCCAGCTCTTTCATGGCGACAGCGATGGCGCCCGATGCCTGGGCCGGCTGGTAGCCGAGGTTGGACAGCGCCGACATGGCCTCGGCGGCTGCATTGCCCTGGGCCGGCGCGCTGCCCGGTGCGCTGCCGCTCGGCAAGTGCATGCCGGCGACGGACAACGCCGGCGCCTTGTCCTTCAACTCGGCGACGATGCGCTGCGCCAGCTTCTTGCCGATGCCGGGTGCCTGCTCGACGCTGGCCCAATCGGCGAGTGCGATGGCGTTGGCGAGGTCCTGCGGGCTGAGCGTGCCCAGCAGGGCGAGCGCTACTTTGGCGCCGACGCCCTGCACGCTCTGCAGCGTGCGAAACCACGAGCGCTCGACCTCGCTGGCAAAGCCGTACAGGCGAATGGCGTCCTCGCGCACGTGCGTGTCGATCGTAAGGGCGACGTCGTCGCCGATCTTCATGTTGCGCAGCGTGCGCGCCGAGGCCTGCACCTCGTAGCCAACGCCGCCGACGTCGACGATGCAGAAGCTCTCGCCGATCGTGTCGACCTTGCCTTTTAACTTTCCGATCATGTGCACCCCGTCGCGGTCGGCTACTGCCTGACGGCCATGGCGATCTTCACCCGCGCCTGGCGATGATTGGCATGACAGATGGCGATGGCAAGCGCGTCCGCCTCGTCGGCGCTTTGCACGCGCGCTTTCGGCAGCAGGAAGCCGATCATGGCTTCGATCTGCCGCTTCTCGGCGTGGCCGGCGCCGGTCACCGATTTCTTGATGAGGTTGGGAGGATATTCGGCGACCAGCAGCCCGCCCATAGCCGGCGCCAGCAGCGCCATGCCGCGCGCCTGCCCCAGCTTTAGCGTGGAGCGCGCGTTGTCGTTGACGAACGTCTCCTCCACCGCCGCTTCCTGCGGCTTGAAGCTGGCGATGACGCTGGCGATGCCTTCGAACAGCTCTCGCAAGCGATAAGCCAGTTCGGCGTCGGCCGGCGAGGTGATGAGCCCGCTCGCCACGTAGCTCAAGCGCACGCCGTCGCTGTCGACGACTCCCCAGCCGGTGCGGCGCAGCCCCGGGTCGATTCCGATGATGCGCGTCATGGTTGTCCCCATGGGCGGCACGCATACCACCGAAGCGATTCGTTGACGTGATTAAAGGGCACCGCATTGCCTGGAATTTCAGGGAGTTCGAGGCGTCGGCGGAGCCCCCGAGGCGAGCTGCCGCATGCACCGAAGGCCCCCATAGGCGTTGATCCATCGCATCTGCGGGCGTAATTTCACGGGGCATTTATGCTTTTAAACTATTCGTCACTGATCGCAGTCGACGCGGCCCACCGGGTAGATCCTCCGGAGTTTTCAGGCCTCACGCATCAGTCGAGTCCGTACGCCGTGATTAGAGATCGCCAGAAGAAACGTTCGTTGGCGTTGCGCTGCCCCCACCCGCGCGCCGCAACGCTACTCGACACGTTGCCGCCGGCGATGGCTGGCGATGTAGCTTTCCGCATTTTTTGTACGCCCGAGCTGTCGCAGCATCGCACACACGACCATGACGAGCTGACGGCACGCGCCCGATTCCATCTCCGGCATGCCAAGTGGGAACGAGTGCCGACACCGGCCGGCGAAGTGCAGGCCTACGTCTTCGAGCCCGATTGCGAGCCGCGCGGTACGGTCATGCTCGTGCATGGCTGGACCAGCGAAGCCGCGTTCATGACGGCCTTTATGGAGCCGCTGCGGCGCTCCGGCTATCGCGTCGTCGCATTCGATTTTCCCGCGCACGGTCTCAGTCCCGGCCGGCGCACCAATCTCGCCGACTGCGCGCGCTCGATGCTGGCGGTCTGCGATCACTACGGCACCATCGATGCGGTCGTGGCGCATTCATTCGGCGGCTTCGTCTCGCTGCTCGTCGCCGAGGGCGGTCCGCCGATGCATCACGCCCATCCGATCGGCCGCTTTGTCTTGATTTCGTGTCCCAACAAGCTGTCGGAGGTGACGCTCGATTTCGGCGCCGCCCTGAATCTCGGGCCGCAAGCCCAGCGCGCCTACGAGCGGCATGTCGAGCGCGTCGGGCATCGCTCGGTTGCGACGTTCTCGGTGTCGGAGCTGTTGCAGCACGTTGACGCCTCGGTGCTGCTGCTCCACGGCCGGGACGACGCCGAAGTCCCGTTCCATAATGCCGAAGCTATTACGGTCTCCAGTCCGGCGGCGCGGCTCATGGGTTTCGCCGGCCTCGGACACCGCAACGTGCTGTTTGCGCCGCCGGTGTTCCGCGCGGTGATGAACGAGCTGGCCCCCAAACGCGCCGAGGCACCCGCCGCACCGCGCCGCAGCACCCCTCCGCGCAAGCACGAGCGCGAACAGCGCCACTCGGCGTAGCTTTGACCTAGGCGGCGGTGAGTTTTTTGAGGACGTCGTCGGAGATGTCGAAGTTGGCGTAGACGTTCTGCACGTCGTCGTCGTCCTCCAGCGCGGCCATCATCTTCAAGATGCTCTGCGCGTTATCCTCGTCGACCTGCGTCGACAGGTTCGGCTTCCAGATGGCTTTGACAGTCCGCGGCTCGCCCAGCTTCGCCTCGAGCGCGCCGGCCACCGTGCCGAGGCTCTCGAAGGCGCAGGCGATGACGTGACCGTCCGCGTCGGAGACGACGTCGTCGGCACCCGCATCGATCGCCGCTTCCAGCACCGCATCGGCCGAGCCGACGCTCGCCGGGAAGGTGATCTCGCCGATGTGCGCGAACATGTGCGAGACCGAGCCCGTCGCTCCGAGATTGCCGCCGTACTTGGTGAATACGGCACGTACGGCGCCGCCCGTGCGGTTCCGGTTGTCGGTCAGCGCCTCGGCGATGACGGCGACGCCGCCCGGCGCGTAGCCCTCATAGCGGATCGCTTCGTAGGTCTCGGCATCGCCGCCCGCAGCCTTCTTGATGGCGCGCTCTATGTTGTCCTTCGGCATGTTCTCGGCGCGCGCCGCCTGAATGGCGAGGCGCAGACGCGGATTCATGTCGGGATCGGCCATGCCCATCTTGGCCGCCACCGTGATCTCGCGCCCGAGTTTGGAGAACGTCTTGGCACGGGCCGCGTCAGCGCGACCCTTCTTGTGCATGATGTTCTTGAATGCTGAATGGCCGGCCATCTTGCTCTCGCAACTGTAAAACTCGCCGCCTAATTGCGCGAGGCACCCCCTCCCGGTCAAGTCCGCGCGCGGCTACGCCGCCCAGAACGACGGGGTGGCCGGCTCGATGTGGGGGCCGATGCGCAGCGCCGCACAGGCCGTGGCAAGACCGGTCTTGTCGTCGACATCGATGGCGAGGCCAGACAGCGTTGCCGGGCCGAGTGCCGGCTCGAACCGCTGGCGCGGGATCTTGGTCACGAAGCGGTTGATCGGCTCCTCCATGTCCATGCCGAGCACCGAATTGTAGTCCCCGCACATGCCCGCGTCGGAAATGTAAGCGGTACCGTTCGGCAGAACGCGCTCATCGGCGGTCGGCACGTGCGTGTGCGTGCCTATAACGGCGGTGGCGCGGCCGTCGGCGAAATAGCCCATGGCCTGCTTCTCGCTGGTCGCCTCGGCGTGGAAGTCGATGACGATGGCGTCGGCGCCTTGCTTTAGACGGCAAGCAGTGAGCTCGGCATCGACGGCGCGGAACGGATCGTCGAGCTCGGGCATGAAGATGCGGCCCATGGCGTTGATCACCAGCACTTCCAGTCCGGCCGGAGTCTTGATGAGCGAGGCGCCGCGCCCCGGCGTGCCTTTGGGATAGTTGATGGGGCGCACGAGCTGCGGGTAGCGCTCGATAAAGACGAGCGCCTCCTTCTGGTCGAAGGCGTGATTGCCGAGCGTGACGGCATCGGCGCCGGCTTCGACCAGCTCCTGCATGATCGCCTCGGTGATGCCGAAGCCGCCGGCGGCGTTCTCGCCGTTGATGATGACGAAATCGAGCGCATAGCGGCGGCGCAAGCCGGGCAGCGCGTCGACCACGGCCTTGCGGCCTGTGCGGCCCACGATGTCTCCGAGAAATAGCAAACGCATTCAGGGCCCTGAGCAGCGCAGCGGGCCTGACGGCGTCAGCACCCAATCGAGGGGCTG
>JBDTOR010000016.1:0-25509 GCA_039933175.1 Hyphomicrobium sp.
TGGGTATCGAGCATGCGGCAGCCGAGCCGGGTGAGGTAGACGTTCGACGTATCCTCGTCCTCGACCTTGATAAGGCAGCATTGCCCGCAGCCGTCGCACAGCGATTCCCACTCTTCGGCGGTCATCGCTGTCAGGGCTTTGGTCTCCCAGAACGGAAGCTCGTCGGCGGGTGGCTGCTCGAGTTCAACGGTGCTCATTGCGCGCCTTGTAGCACATCGGTTCGCGCCGTCACTTCCCCGCGAGGGTCTCGACCCGGCTCATATCGACGCTTTCGACCGCGGCCCGCATTTCGTCGGCGCTGGCGCCCTCACGGCCATCGGCTTTTACCATCACGCGGTCGGCCGCCATCACGCCGTACATGCCGGTGTCCTGGTTGGTATCGAACTCCTCCGTAACCATGCGCCCGCCGACGGCCCCGGATCGATGGAGGTCATGAAGGAATTCCCTGTGTCCTATCGCCGGAGCCTTGGACCAGCCTGGTGTTGCGCAGCAGGAGGTAGCAAACGAGCGCCGCAGAGACCGACGCTATGGCGATCATCGCGGCGTTGAGCAGCACGGGCGGCATGCTCTGCGGCGAATCCCTGACGGCGATGGCGCCCGTCACCGCGAGCAGCGCCGGATAAATCAGCGCCGCCGCTAGGCACGCCCACACGGTGATGCGACCGCCCCAGGCGAAGTAGGCGGCGAGCGCCAGGCCCGCCAGCCCAGCGGCCATACCGCCGACAAAGTAGGACAATGGCACCATCAGCAGCAGCGACTTGAAGAGGGCGCCGACCTGAGGCGCAGGGGCGGTGAAGCCCGTGGCGAACCACGGCACGACTTGCAGCAGCGCCATGAAGGCGACGCCGCCGATGGGCGGACCCAGGACGAAGGCGGCCAGAAACACCTTCGCAGCGTCGTTGATCGATCGTCTGGCCACGTCGGCTCCCCAGCCCTCCGCCGCTTGTCGCGACGCTTCGTGCGCAGAATACCGCGGCGAGCGGCGAACTTTCAATGCAGCATGCTTGCACTCGGGGACGCGCGGGGCCATTTGCTCGCATCTAGTGTCCCGATTCCGAAGTTCGCCAGAGCGCGCGGCTGGGACGGGAGCGAACTTCGGAATCATAAGGGACACTAGAGCCAGCCCAGCTAGTGTGATTCAGATCGAGAAATTCGCTCGAAACCTTGCTGCTCATGATGGCGAATTTCTCGATCATCACACTAGATGCGGTATCGAGGCCGCGACTGATGGAGACTGCCATGCGCGTGATCGCCGCCTTCGTTGGCCTTTTGCTTCTGCTGGCACCCGCCGCGGCCGAGGATCCCGACCTCATCTTCAAGAAGACGACGGTGTGGAAGCTGCTGGCGCCCGACCACAAGCTCGGCACCTACGCCATCGATGATCCGGAGGTGGAGGGCGTCACCTGCTACTTCACGGTGCCGGAGAAGGGCGGCTGGACCGGCTGGCTCGGCCTTGCCGAGGAGCTGTCCAACGCCTCGCTTGCCTGCCGTCAGGTCGGACCCATCAAGTTCAAGCAGAAGCTGACCCAGGGCGATGAGGCCTTCAGCCAGCGCCGCTCGCTGATCTTCAAGAAGATGCAGATCGTGCGCGGCTGCGACCCGAAGCGCAATGTGCTCGTCTACATGACCTACACCGACAAGATCATCGAGGGCAGCCCGGAGAATTCGACCTCGGCGGTGCCCATCAGCCCATGGGGCGAGACCTCACCTCCCGTGAAGTGCGCCGACTGGATCTCGAATTAATGGTCTAGGCGTACTTATCCGCGCAAGCGGAACAAGTCGGCGCCCGGCGTGTTTCCGCCCACAGTCGTGGAGGGTGACCGCCGTGGATCAGCTAGCAGCCCAATCCGTCCTCGCCTGCATCGTCAACAAGCAGGCGCGATCGAACAATGCCGGCACGCTGTCCGATCGTGTGGCCGAGCTGTTCCGCGAGCACGGCGTCAGGGCGGAGACGGTGGTCGTGTCGCATGGCCGTGATCTGACGCCGATCGCGCGCCGCTACGCCGAGAACGGCCACCGGATCATCGTCGCCGCCGGCGGTGACGGCACGGTCAGCTCGGTCGCCGCCGCGCTCGTCGGCACACAAGCCCAGCTCGGCATCATCCCGCTCGGCACGCTCAATCACTTCGCCAAGGATGTCGGCATCCCGCTCGACGTCGATGCGGCGGTGGGCACCATCATTCACGGTGTGCCGAAGCTCGTCGATGTCGGCGAGCTCAACGGCCGCATCTTCATCAACAATTCCAGCATCGGGCTCTACCCCGCCATCGTGCATGAACGCAGCGCGCAGCAGCGGCGCGGACTAAGCAAGTGGGCCGCCTTCGCGCGCGCCACCTATAGCGTGCTGCGGCGCCTGCCGAGCTTCCACGCCGGACTCGTCGCCGACGGCCATTACGACGGCACCGACCGCACGCCCTTCATCTTCGTCGGCAACAACCCTTACGAGACGCGCGGCCTCGAAATCGGCGAGCGTCGCCAACTCGACACCGGCCGCCTATGGGCATGCAGTGCGCCGCGCGCCAACCGCGCCGGACTGCTTCGCCTGGCAGTGCGCGCGCTGCTCGGGCGCGCCTCCCCGGGAGAGCTGAAGGTGCTGGAAGCCGAGGAGCTTTTTGTGGAGACGCGCGGCAGCGGCCACGTCCACGTCGCCAACGACGGCGAGGTGTTTACCGCCGCGGCGCCACTGCACTATCGCATTCGCCCGAAGGCGCTGCGTGTCATCGTACCGGCGGGCAAGACAGAGGCCGCGTAGCCGATGCGCACCATCGCCCACATCTCCGATCTGCACTTCGGGCGCATCAATCCTCTCCTGCCCGCGGCGTTGCGTGCGGCCTTGCTGCAGGTTCAGCCCGACGCGGTGGTGGTGTCCGGTGATCTGACGCAGCGCGCGCGCCGTGCAGAATTTGTGGAGGCGCGGGAATTCCTCGACACGCTGCCGTTTCCGCAAGTCGTCGTGCCGGGCAACCACGACGTGCCGCTGCATGACGTCATGCGCAGGTGGCTGGCGCCGCTGGAGAAATACCGCCACTACATCGGCAGCGACATCGAGCCGTATTATGCCGACGACGAGATCGCCATCCAGGGGCTGAGCACCGCTCGTTCGCTGACCTGGAAGAACGGGCGCATCAACCACGTGCAGGTCGAACGCGCGTGCACTAAGCTCACCGCCACCGCCCCCGGCGTTACCCGCATCGTCGTCACGCATCATCCTTTCGATTTGCCGGGCGACGGGCACGAGGGCAGCCTGGTCGGGAGGGCCGAAATGGCCGTCACCGCCTTCAACAAGTGTCGCGTCGATATGATCCTATCTGGACACTTTCACATCGGCCACGCCGGCAACTGGGCGCAGCGCTATGGCGCGCTCGGCCACGCCGCCATTCTCGTGCAAGCCGGGACTGCCACCTCGACGCGGCAGCGCGAGGAAGCCAACTCGTGGAACCTCATCCGCATCGAGCGGCCGGAGGTGACCATCGAGCGGCAGACATGGGACGCCGAGCGCGAAGCCTTTGCGACGACGCTGCGCGATACGTTCCAGCTCGGCGAGGGCGGCTGGCTGCCCACACCGTCCGCTGCCGCTTCGACCGTTCGGGCGAGCTGACGCATGGCGCGCCAAGAAGAGCGAACCGAGTGGCGTTATTCCTGCCTCATCGTCTCGTCGCTGCTGTTCGGAGCCATGGCCGTGGCCGTCGTGCTCGGCGTCACGGACAATTTCGATGCCGCGACGCGCGCAGGCCTCAATGGCTGGGCTTCACCCAACCTCACCGCGCTGGCCGAGGCCGCCAGCTTCATCGGCTCCGTGGCGTTTCTGTTTACGTTCACCGCCGTGGTCGCCGCGGGGCTGTGGATCGGCGGACGCCCGCGCGCCGCGCTGCTGCTGTTGCTGGTGATGTGCCTCGCCACCATCGTCAACAACGCCGTCAAGCTGACGTTCGCCCGCTTGCGTCCCGAGGCGTTCTTCGGCCTTGCACCCGACACCTATAGCTTCGCCAGCGGACATGCGCTGTTCTCGGCGTGCTTCTTCAGCGTCGCCGCCGGCCTCGTCGTGGCGCACCTTGAAAAAGGTTGGCAGCGGGCCGCCGTGTGGGTGCTCGCCTGCACGATCATCGCCGCCATCGGGCTGTCGCGCGTCTATCTCGGTGTGCACTATGTGACAGACGTCTTCGCCGGCTTCGCACTTGCGGCATTGGTGGTGTGCATCGTGCGCGGCATCGTTGCGGAGCAGAACCCACAGTGAGGATAAGCGGCGCGTTGTGTCGCAGAGGTGGGAACCCCGCTGGTGGTTTGTCGTTTGCCCTTCCGAGCCGCAGGGCTCCAACGACATGCCCAAAGGGAGTTCAAAAAATGATCCGTACTATTCCGCTTATTGCTGCATTGCTTATCGCTGGTCCGGCTTTCGCCCAGGCGCCCCCAAGCGATCCGGCGCAGAAGGCCCCGACCAATCAGAACATTCAGCCGGGCACCGGCGGCGTCTCCAAGGCTGGCAAGGACGGCCTGCCGGACAGCAAGTCGGGGCCCGCAACGAAGGCCCCGGATGCCGCCGGTTCTTCGATGACCGCTCCTTCCGCCAACGAGGGTGCTTCGACCGGCACCGGCGGCAGCGATGACAGCGGCGTCCCGGGTGCAGCCGGCGGTACCGCTGGCCCCGCCAAGTAAGGTCGCCTCTTAGCGACTTTTGCGAATGCCGGCGTCACGCCTGTGGCGCCGGCGTTCGCATGTCAGAATCTTAAAGCAGTCGACTAGCGCCCGCGACTGCGCTTGGCTGCGAGGGCCGCATCCGTTTCGGGCAGCGCGGCAACGTTGCCGCCGGTGCCTTGCATCGCATCGAGATCGAGCGAGGTCAGCCGCTGGCGACGGCTGAGAATCTTGCCGGCCGATGCCGATACCTTCTCCAGCGATTTGCCCGACAGACCGAAATGCCGTTCGAGATCGGCGACGCGGTCAACGAGCTGGCCGACATCGCCGAGTAGCAGCGTCACCTCGCGCTGAATGACGTCGGCGTGGTCACGCATCTTGGCGTCCTTGAGCAGCGCCTGCACCGTCTGCACGGCCAGCATCAGGGTGTTCGGCGCCACGATCATCACGCGGGCGCGGTAGGCCCCCTGCACCAGGTCGGGGAATTTCTCGAACAGGTCGGCGCAGATCGATTCCGACGGCACGAACATCAGCGCCGTCTCCTGCGTCTCGCCGGGAATGAGATACTTGTCGGCGATGGCGGCGACGTGCCGTCCGACAGCCTCGCGGATCGCCACGCAGGCGACTTTCGTGTCGTCCGCCGTCTGGGCGATGCGTAGCGCCTCGAAACCCTCGAGCGGGAACTTGGAATCGATCACCAGCGCTGCTTGCCCGTTCGGGAGCCGGATGACGCAGTCGGGCCGCTTGCCGTTCGACAGGGTCGGCTGGAAGTCGTAGGCGCCGGCCGGCAGGGCATCGCGCACGACGGTCTCCATGCGCATCTGCCCGAAGGCGCCGCGCGCCTGCTTGTTGGCGAGCACGCCGTGCAGGGAGCCGACCTCGGTCGAGAGCTCGGCCAGGCTGCGCTTCGCCTCGTCGATCAGCACCAGCCGCTCGTTCAGCGTCGACAGGCTTTCCGACGTGCGGCGCCCCGCTTCGCTGAGATTGTCGCCGAGCCGCGCGGCGCTGGTGTCCAGCGTCTGCGACAGGTGCCGCGCCAGCGTGTCGATGCGCTCATTGAGCGTGCGCGCCTGCTCGGAGCTTTGCTGCGCGGCGAGCTCGGCCATCACCGACAGCCGGCCTTTCAGCTCGGCGAATTCCATCTCGGCGCCGCGGCCGCGCACCCGTGCCACCACCGCGACGATGACGACGAGCGCGAGCAGCGTGCAGCCGATAATCGCCAAGACGGCGAGCGACAGAGCGTGATCGAAAAGGAAGCCTTCGAGGCGCCCCAGATCAAAGCTTTGCAAGCGTTCGAGCATTGCCGAGCGATATCTGATTCTCCGGAGCAGAATTCGGGCAAGGCGCCGGCGGCCGGTGGGAACCGCAAGACGCGCTGCTTAGTTCTGCGTTGCAGATATCTGGAGGACTGCGCCATGGCCGACTGGCTGGACAATTTGCACCCCTCGCTGCGCCCGCTTTGGGACCTCGAGAATGAGCTGCGCAAAGCGGCTCAGAACGCGATTTTCCTCAAAAATGACGAGGCCAAGCGGCACCTCGCGGAGGCGCGAAAGCACTATGATACGGCGCTCAAGGCGCTGATGGGGGAAATACCCGCCAAGGACACAACCCCACCCCCTGCGGTCGAGCCGCCGCAGTCGCCTCCACCCCGGTAAAAATCCTTCCGAACCCTGGAACGCATCCGGGGGAGCGACGTTGACTAGGCAGGAAGCCGACCCCCCGCGGCTTCAATTTCGGTCGCCACAGGCGCCCTCCCGCGGCGACCAGAGCCCCGGCCCCTTCAAAGGGTCCGGGGCTTTTTCTTTGTCCGGTCGCATGCCGGTGCGAGGCAGCAAGGCTACTTGCGCTTCGCCTTCGTCTTGACCTTGGCCTTTGGCTTCACCTTGACCTTCGGCTTGGCTTTGACCTTCACCTTGACCTTCTTGGCGGCAGGCTTCTTCGCCGGCGCGCGGTCGCCCTTGTCGCCCTGACCGGGCTTGGCGATCGTCTTCGACTTGCTGCGGCGATCGGCGGCCAGCGAGCGGCCGACGTCGACCACCTCGTTGAACTCACCCTTCTTGTTGCGACGGACGTAGCGCTTGTCGCCCTTGTGCGGCTCGATGAGCTCGCGCTTCCTTGCGGCCATTATCCTACCTCGTTGAGAAATTCGTATCGCTGGCGCGCCGATGGAGCCGAACTCTCCGGCGTTGCCGCGCGGGACCATAAGCCGAACGCACGCACAACGCACTAGCTCGTGCGTGCGCTATCTCCGGTACAGCGCATCGCACCGCAGGCGAACATGGCGGGGCAGAGTTAGGGCCGGCGCGGGCAACGTTCCTTTGGATGAAATCGCTTTAGCTGTTGATCGGCATTTTGGCGCCCGCTGCCTGTGGTGCGAATCGCTATTTGCTGGCGGCGTTCGCGGAGTGTGCACCCATGCGCTGCCTTAAACGCCTATTGAGAAATTTGATCGCGGGTTCTGTGCCGGCTGCAGCTGGACTTCTCGCCCTTGCGGTATGCGCCAGCTCGTATGCCTTGGCAGAACCAAGGGGCACGAACTCTCTCGCGGCCGGCATTGATGCCTACCAAGACGGTGCGATCGAAGTTGCGGTCGAGACCTTGAGCGACGCACTCCAGCAGGGAAATCTCTCCGAAGCGAAGACCGCGCAAGCGCTGTACTATCGCGGCATGGCGTACCGCGAACTCGGCAAGCCGGGCCAAGCCATTGCGGACTTGACGAAGGCGATGGCGGCCAAAGGCGCGCTGTCGAAGGCGGATCTCAAAATTGCCGCCAGAAACCGCGCCGGCGCCTATCGGGAAGCCGGGCTGGCCGGCACCGAAACACCTGTTCGACCTGCCGAGCGATCGCGCGTCCGTGTCCAAGTTCCGGATGGCCGCGTTCCGGTACCGGTCGCAGCCGATGCCGCTGTGGCGGCGGATTCCTGGGGAACGACGAGTTCCATCGACGCTCCCGCGCCGGCCGCGCCTTCGGCGCCATCTTGGGGCGACACATCGGTCACCTTCGCGCCCGTCGTCGCGCGCTGACGCGCTACTTGAACAGCGAGGTGAGGGAGAACGAGGAGGCGATGATGACCGGCGGGTTCTCGGCGATCTGCGGATGCGGCTCGTCGATGTAGACGTTGACGCCGGTGGCGCGCCCTTCCTTGATCAGCGAGGCGACGTAGTTCCAGGCCTTCGGCTCCAATCCGAGGCATGCTTCCGACATCTCGCCCTTCAGACGCACGTGGATGGCGATGTTGCCGCGCGCCAGGATGGCCTTGGTCTGCTCGCGGTTGAACCGGTCCTTGTTCCAGAGTTTGCGTAGCCAGATGCCGGCCACGTTGCGCTTGGTTTTCGGCCCCCAACTCACCCGCCGCTCCGCCTCCGCCGCGAAAGAATATTCTCCCGGTGGGAGGGGACCGATGGCTCTTGCGGCAAAACAATTGGGATCGGGATTGTTGCGGCAAACATCGCGCCCGGAGATCGCCCAGGCGATGGTCTTGCCGCTCACAGCCGGGTCGTCGGAGACGACGAACATCCGCCCGGTGCGGATCGTGTAGCCGAGGCGGAAGTTGCCCGCTGCCGCCGGCACCTCGCGCACGACATCCTCGTAGGGATTGCAAATCTCGCCGCCGGTCAGCTTACGCTTGAAGCCGTTCAGGCTGATGGTGACGAAGTCGACGTTGGGGGCGCAGTCCCACTGCGGCACGCCCTTCATGTCGGCGAGGGCGATGGACGGCCCAGCTGGCTCGGGCGAGGGCGCCGGCTCGGGCTGCAGTTTCGGCTTGGCCTTCGCGGCGGGCTTCTTCGGCGCCACTAGCGTCGTCTCCCACGGCGAGGCGGGCGCGGCTTGCGGCTGGCGACGCACCTGTTCGCAGTCGGACGACAATTTCGGCGGCTGGATCTGCTTGACGGCGAGCTGCCGCGCGAGAGCGCCGTCGGCGCCCTGCTGGATGTAGGCCTGGATCAGCGCCTGCTGCACGTCGACCTGCTCTTGCGACAATTCGAAGATGCAGTCCTCGTAGATCTGGTCGCCGACCTGGCTGAAGATGTCGGCGATTTTCGCTGCCGCGGCGGCGGATCCTCCGTCGGTCTTTTTGGCCTGCTGCGCGAAGCTCCCGTCCGCGGGCCACAGGAAAAGCAGACCCACCGCCGACGCGAGCGCCACCCTGCGGAGCTCATCCCACCGCTTTTCTTGAGGCACTCGATGCCCAACCCACATAGCCGCTCCCCCAAGGTGCGCGATGTGCTTCGCGGGACTTGCGATTCCGCAGTGGTCTTCCGTCGGACCATTCGTACTGCGAGAGTCGGGGCGAGAGAAAGGCTGGGTTGCAGCAGCCGCGCGGCGGCGGGCCGGAGAGTTCGATAAGAACCTGACAATTAAAGGTTTTCTCTCAAGGCCGCTCGCCGGACAGCCGGTCCAGGAGGGCGGTGAGCGGGCGCGAGAACACCACCACCCCTATCGTCAGGGCGACGACGCCGGCGCACACCAGGGCGAAGTAGCCGAGCTTGATGCCCATCGGGGCCTCAGCCTCGGCGATCAGGTTCATGCCGAGAAACCCCGTGGCCGTCGTGCCGACCAGCCCCGCGATGGTCACCGCGGTCAGACGATGCATGGTGCCGCTCTGCCGGCGCAGGACGTCGCTGTCGAGATACTGAACCATGTCGAAGATTTCGCCGCGCAGCTCCTTATAGAGGTCCTCGTTGCCAAGGTGCGTGCGCTGCAGCCGGAAGATGTCGCGCGTCTGCGCCTGGTCAGAGATGTCGGTGAACCAGTAGCGCTGCGTGAACCGCATAAAGTTTTCCTGCAGGCGGTAGGTCTCGCGGCGGAATTCTCCAGCCGAGCGCGCGCTCCTGATCTCGAGGCGCTTGATCGCCGCGACGATGCGATCCGACAGCATCAGCAGCGCCGCCTTGTGGAAATGGCCGATTAGGAACAGCAGGAAATACTGATGGCGGAATTGCCCGAGCAGCCCGCGCTCATTGTCCTCCAGCTCCGGCGACGTTCCGTCGGCGACGACCGTGAAGGCGTGACCGGAGAGCAGGAAGCGCGTGTTCACGCGCGAGGTCTCGCTGCCCTCGTGGTAGTAGCGATCGTAGCAATTGCGCTGCTCGAAATCGTGCAGAAAGCGCTCGGCATAGGGCGCATCGCCATTGGCGCTCGGCCCGGTTGCGAAGGCGAGGCGCATGAAGTCGGCGCGCGGCACGTCCCACAGGCGATCGAGCGTCAGATAGGTCATCACCGGCATGCGGTAGTATTCGATCTGGCGGAAGCGCAGCGGGCCGGCGCCGCCGGCGTTCTCGGCGACCAGCGGTTTCAGCAAGAACTCCCAGTGCGCCGCGAAGCACGGCGTGCGTTGGTGCCCGACGAAAGACAGGTAGCGCTCGCGGTTCTCGTAGTCCGACGTCGCCAGCACGCGGCCGGCCGCATCGAGCCATTCGACCCGCACCGGGCAATGCAGCGGCTCACCGGCCTCCGTCCAGCCGGCGGGATAGGCACGCCCGAAGCGGTACATGATCTCGTGGACGACGGAGAGCGGCAGGTCGGCGGCGGCGAACTCGACGGCGAGGATGACGGCGTCGACATCATGGAAGAAATGCAAGTCGACGTGGGCGACGTGGCATGTCACCGGAGCGGCGCCTTCGGTGAGCACCATGCGTACCGCCGAAACATCCGTGCGCCGGTAAACGCGCAGTGGCGCATCGCCGTTACGGAGACCGCGCACTGGTCCCGGCGCGTCGCCGTAGAGGAACCGCTGTACGTGCGGCAGGAAACTCACGAACTCGCGGTAGTGCCGCTCCTGGAACGCGGCCCCGGCATTGCCGAACTCGTCGTCGACGAGCGTCCACGCGTCTCCGGCCAATCGCTCAAATAGCGCGTCGGCGGTCTCGCGGCGGTTGGTTTTGCCCGCCGTGCTGATCTGGATGGGCCACAGGACGATTTGCCGGAATTGGCGCACCGCACGAGCTTGACCTTCGGTGGACGAAACGCGAGCTGACCCGACCGGCAGGACTTGGTGCGTGGCCATGCTACTCCGTTCGCGGCGCGCGGCCGCGGTGCTCGATGGATCAGACCCCAGCCTATTGATTGTCGATGACAGTTTTCGGACGGCGTTAGCCTCGGCAGCACCACAGAAAATGCGCGTCATGAGCGTGGCTGGGGCCGATGATCGAGCCGTCGCAGCGCACCCCTGCGACGAGTTGCCGAGTGGTGTGTGACAATTCAAAAGTGGACGGTGGGAGTCGGCAAACCCGTCTTACCTACTCATGCCGACACTCAATCCTGGCCGCGCCTCGTGCGCAGTCGGGATTTTTTTTGGCGTCAGCGGGCGCGCGAGAGGGACAGCAGCACCTGCTCGATGGACGGAGCGGCGACCGCGGCCTCGAGGGGGCGGCCGGACGCCAGCAGGCTCTCCACGACGTCGAACTCGAGATCGAGACGGGCGAGCGGCAGCAGTATGCGCTGCGCGGCTTCGTAATCGGCAAAGAGGGTGGGATCGCGCAAGCCACCGCGCGCCAGCTCAATGCGCAACAACGTGGTGAGGTCGGCGGCGATTAGCTTGACGAAACGGCGCGACGGCGCCCCGCGCTGCGGCGTGCCGGCGTCAGTGGCTGCGCCGGGCCAGCGAATCTGGCGCTCGATGCTGCCGGAACGGGCCAGTTCCATCGCGCGGGCGAACCGGCGCAGCAATTCACGCATGACGCTGGCGAGATCGCCTGAAGCGCTGCCCATGCCATCGATGAGGCTGCTGCAATCGCCTTCCCATTCCCTCAGGATGCGCGCCTCGGTCAAGCGCAGCGTTCCGCGCGCCAGCCGATGGAAGGTCAAGCGCGCCAGCCGGCGCACGATCTTCTCGACCTTGCGGGCGCGGCGCTCGCGGATTTCGGCCGCCCACACGCGCACCTGCCCGAGCAATGTAACGGCACTGGCGTCCGACGGGCGGCCGTTGGTGCGCCGCGACTTCCCCGCGTCGGTGGCCGATACGAGGAGGATGTCGCGGAACATTTCGCCGGCCGCGGCGCGCAGGCGCCATTCGATCTTGGTGGCATCGCTCGCTTCCTCGAGCGCGTCCTTGTGCGTGGCGACGAGCAGCGCGTTGCGCCAGTTGCGCCGCGGCAGCCCCGACCAGTAGACGCGCTCGCTTTCCGTCCAGGCACGCGTCGCCACCGTGCACCAAATGCGGATGTCGCCGTCGGTACTGGCACCGTTCCAATCGGCCCGCGCCGGCGTGTCGAGGATCTCAAATTCCTTCAGGCGCTCGCTCGGCAACGCAATCTCCAGCGCCGTCACCTCAGGCCCTGCCGACCGCCCGTCGAGACTTTCTCCCGTCACGAGCCAGCGCGTGTCGCCCGCGACGGCATGCAGCGCAGTCTCCTCCGCATAGCGGATGAGCACCGGCAGCCGCGTATTGGCGACGACGCTGGACGGCAGCAGCCCGACGCCGAGCAGCAGATCGGCGACCGATGTCTTTCCAGAGTTGACCTCGCCGAGGATGACCACGCGCGGCGGCCGCGCCAGCACCGCCTGCATGCGCGCCAAGCCGGCGGCACACACCGCCAGCGCCTTATCGTATCGGTGGAGACCCTCCAGCTGCTCGCGTGCGCTACGCAGTGCCGTCAGAAATTCGTGCGCACTGCTGCTCATTGCGCCATCTCCGCCGGACGCTGCAGTCGGGTGCCGAGATCGTGGACGATGATCTCGAGCTGATGATTGAGGGCGCCGCAGCGCTTCAGCCTGTCCGTGAGGGACTGCGTCTGTTGCTTGCGCTCGGGCGCGCGATCGATGTCAGCCGCGCCGGCGCGATCATCGCTGCCGAGCTTGCCGATCAGTTCGACGCGGCGCCGCGTGACAGCCTGGATGATGTTGACGCACAGGCCGAACGACCATTTGGACGAGGTTGTCGCGTAGCTGGCCAGCACGCGTTCGGCGGTTTCGGCAAGACCGTCGGCGACCGGCTGGAATTCCGTCTTGATCAGGCTTTCGATCTGCTCGCCGTAGGCGCTCGCGCTGGTGCGCCCTTTCCATAGCGACGACCACCAGGAATCCTCGATGTCGAGGGCGACGAACCGGCTGAGTGCTGCCATCGACGGCGGCGCAATGAGCAACAGCCGCTTCTCCGGCTCGGCCGGCATGGCTATTTCGGGTGCGATCAGGCCCATCAGCTGCGCCAGCTCCGGCGCCACCTTGGCCTGCAGTTCCAACACGCGCGCCGCAGCGCGGTCGAAGCAATCCTTGAACTCCGCCGCGAGCGCCCGGCGCAGCGCAACGCCTTCCAGAGTCCAGGTGCGCGGCGCGCGCCCGGCTTCCAAAGTGGCGATTAGAACGTCCCGCTCCTTGGCGGCATGGGAATCGACGACCACCTGCAGCGACCGGCGCAGAGACGTCATTTCCTCGCCGATGATCGCCGAGAACTGCGCGTCGATGTGCTTGGCCGATCGCTCCACATTGGCGGCGACCTCGTTGAGAACGCCTGTCTCGCGCTCCAACGCCACGCGGTCATCGGCACCACGCTCACCGGCCTGCGGGGGCTCGGCGCGCGAAGACTCCAATTCGAAGTTGGCGGCCTTGGCGCTGGCACTGGCCATATCGCCGAACCACTGCGCCGTCTGCATCTGGTTGAGCGCCGCCTGGCTGGTGCCCATGGCATCGGCCACCACGCGGTACATCGCGGGCAGCCCCGAGGCGGCGAACAGCGCGCTGCGCAACCGCTCGCGGGCGGCGGCATCGTCTAGCGCGTCGAACTCCAGATCTTGCGGTTGCACGAGGCCGAGGTCGGCGAGATAGCGCGAGGATGAGCGCTCGAGCAGCCGGCTGAGGGTTTCGTTGTCGCCCTTGAGTGCGCCGTTGGCCCATGCGGCGCTGCCCGCAACAATCGGAATGCGCGCGCCAGGGAAGTTCACCTGCAGCTTCTTCTCCACGTACATGATCACTTCGGCGAGGTCGTAACCGACGTCGGCGAAGTCATCGACGCGGTTGACGAACACGACGATGCGGTCGCTGTTCAGCCCGTGCATCAGGCGCATAAGATTGACGTCGGCGTCCGACAGCGGCTGGCGCGCGGTGAGAACGACGATGTAGAGATCGGCGGATTCGAGGCTGCGGCGGGTGATCTCGTCGCGAATGAGGAACGGATCGTTGGTGCCGGGAGTGTCCGTCAGCGTGACGGGGAAGGCGAATGGCCCCTGGTCGAAGAAGAGATCGGCCTGCTTGGTGATGTCGGCGTACTGACCGAGCGTCGATTTGCCGGCGAAGTCGCCCGAGCACACGTAGCGGGCCAGCAACTCGGTGTTGAAGCTCTCGAAGCTGTGCGAGCTGCCGAGCATCTCGGCGAAATTGGCGCCAAGACGCATCACGGCGCGCTGCTTCATCGCCTCGACGTGATGGCGCAGCAGATCCGGCTCGAAGTTCGGATCGAGGTGCTTCACCAGCTCGCGCACGCGCTGGTCGCCGTTGGCGAGATCATGCCATTCGGCGGCGGAAAAAAACTGGAACGAGGCGGCGCCCGGCGAGGGCTCGCCGAAGTGCAGGTGCGTAACGGTGGTCGTCCACGGCGTTACATCGGTGGGCAGCAGCCGCGGCTGGCGCACGAAGGCATTGATGAACGAGCTCTTGCCGGATTTGATCTGCCCGACGACGGCGACGCGGAACACCTGCTGATCGAGGCGGTTAATCGCCTCGCCGATGAGCGCCTGGCCGGCTGGCTCGACGAGACCTGCAAGCGAGCGCCCGCAGTTGACGATCTGCTTCTGCGCCGACGCCAAAGCCGCGCCCACGCCATCCGCCTCGAACGGGCGCGGCACGCGCACCGCCGGCCCGAGGCCAAGCGCACGCGCGCCGTTCATGTAACCTTCCCCCATGCGCCAACTCCGAACCAATGGCGTCAATTTACGACCGGGCCGATACGTCCCCGCGGCCCGATCACCCCGTCTGCGTCATCGCGCGGCGAGTTCCGCCAAGCGGTCATTTGCCTCGGCAACACCGAGATCCTTGGCCCGCTCGTACCAGACACGCGCGATGGTCGGATCGGCTTTAAGCCCTAGATTGGTAAATTGTGTGGCACGACCGGGGTCATACATGGCGCCCAGCGTCAGGGCGGCAACGCCCGAGCCGAGCTGCGCGGCCTGCTCCAGCACAACGCGCGCCTCGCCGGGCTTGCCGCCACGCAGGTAGACATCGGCGCGCTGCAGCAGCGCCTGGGCATTCGTCGGGGCGGCATCCGTGGCCGGCTGAACTGCCGGGGCGCTCCCCCCGGGGTCGGGCCGCTGCGTAGCACGGGCCGGTTCGGCCGGCGCATAGAAGGTCAGGCGGCGTTCGCCATCGCTCTGCTGGCCGCCGGTCCACAGCACCAATCCGGCAACGATAACCGACGACACCGCGGCCGCGGTCACGGCACCGATGACGATTGCCGAGGTGCTCGACGACCGGGGGGGCTTCTCGACCGTCGGTTGGCTATCGTGCGCACGATACGAACGCACATCGTGTGCAGGTCCGCTGCGGCCGTCGGAAACTTTGGCGTGCGCGGCACCGCGCAAGGCGCCGACATATTCGGCTTGCGGCTGCGCCTCGTCCGTCTCTGCTTTGCGTGCGCTTTCGTGCTTGGGCGCAGCGTCCATCGTCTCGAGCCGCCGCAGCAGCTTCGAAAGCTCGTCTAGATCTGGCTCCTCACGGCGCCCCATGCCGTTTGTCCCATCAGCGCGTCGCGAAACGTCCGACGCTGTTTCCCACCACGAATGGTGCAATGAAATCGGTAACAAAAAAGTTCGCGCCTGTGCAAAACTATTCGTCGTTGCAATTGTGGCCGCGGTAAGTTGCTGTGCTGACTTCATTTAATGCAGCGTGCTCAATCGGCGGGCAGTGGTGGGTGTCGTTTCTAATCGCGCACGCGGCTAAGGTCAGCGTTGCGTATCGCGCCTCGGGGGAGACGAAGACATGCTGCTGCGGGTCAACGCATCGACCGCGACAAGATTGCTGAGCGTTGCACTCGGCATCGCGCCGACCGCAGCGCTGGCAGCGCCCGACAAGGGCGACACGGCATTCCTGATGATCTCGACGGTGCTGGTCCTGCTCATGACCATCCCCGGCCTGGCGCTGTTCTACTGCGGCCTCGTGCGCACCAAGAACGCCATCAGCATGCTGATGCAAGTGTTCACCATCGTCTGCATCGTCTGCATCATCTGGATGCTCTACGGCTACAGCCTCACGTTCACCAACGGCGGCCAGTTCAATGACTGGATCGGCGGGCTGTCGAAGGCATTCCTGCGTGGCGTGACGCCCAGCTCGGAAGCGCCGACGTTCTCCAACGGCGTCTACGTGCCCGAGTACGCCTATATCTGGTTCCAGATGACGTTCGCCGCGATCACTCCGGCGCTGATTGTCGGCGCCTTCGCGGAGCGCATGAAGTTCTCGGCGCTGATCCTCTTCATGATCCTTTGGGTGACGTTCGTCTATTTCCCCATCGCGCACATGGTCTGGTACTGGGCGGGCCCGGATGCCATCGCCAACGCCGCGCGCGAGGTGGCCCAGACCACCGGCCTCGCCAGGGTCGACGCGCAGAGCCACCTCTCCACCGTACTGCGCGATGCCGGCCTCGCCTTCCAATGGGGCGCCATCGACTTCGCCGGCGGCACCGTCGTGCACACCAACGCGGGCATCGCCGCGCTGGTCGGGGCGTTGATCCTCGGGCCGCGCGTAGGCTACGGGCGCGAGCCCATGCCGCCGCATTCCTTGACACTGGCGATGGTCGGCGCGTCCCTGTTGTGGGTCGGCTGGTTCGGCTTCAACTGCGGCTCGAACCTCGAGGCGAATGGCACCGCGGCGCTGGCCATGGGCAACACGTTCGGCGCCACGGCAACGGCGGCGCTCGCGTGGATGTTCGCCGAGTGGGCAACGAAGGGTAAGCCGACAATGCTCGGGCTCATCACCGGCGCCGTCGCCGGCCTGGTGGCGGTGACGCCAGCTTCGGGGTTTGCCGGACCGATGGGTGCGCTGGCGCTTGGGGTCGTCACCGGCGTCGTCTGCTTCTTCTTCTGCACCGCCGTGAAAAGCGCGCTCGGCTACGACGACAGCCTCGACGTGTTCGGCGTCCATTGTATCGGCGGCATCATCGGCGCGCTCGGTACCGGCCTGCTGGTCAATCCACATCTCGGCGGCACCGGTGTTGCCGATTACGTGTCGCGCCCCGGCGAGGCGGTGGCTACCTACGACATGGCCACGCAGATGATCTCCCAGTGCAAAGCCATCCTGCTGACGCTGGTGTGGTCCGGCTTCGGCTCGGCCATCATCTACCTAGTGCTCGACCTCACCATCGGCTTGCGCCCGACGTACGACAGCGAGCGCATTGGCCTCGACCTCACCGACCATGGCGAGCGCGCCTATAACGACGCGTGAGGCGCCTCATTTGCACGCTTTTTGGGCGTGTTGATCAGCGTTCAAACGCATTTCACGGTGACGCCGATAAAGAGAGTGTAATCTCCCGCCGTATTAGGGAGGGGGGAATGCGCTCAGCGCAGTTCACCAGAAGCGTGGCCGCGTGGTTGGCGATTACTGCCTTCGCATCGACGGCGCATGCGCAAATGCACGCGCCGAGCGCCCCGGCGCCGACAATGCCCACGATGCCGACGCCGACGTTTGTACCTATGCCGATGCCGATGCCGAGTGCACCGGCGGCGGAGATGCCGACGATGCCGATGCCGATGCCGCCCGGTTTCGATGACACGGACGGTGCCCTCAACGCGCAATATCGGCAAATCGTCGAGCTGTATGAAAAGGGCACCTACGACGCGGCGATACCGTTAGCGAATGAACTTCGGAACTCAATCGAAGGACGATTTGGCAAGGATACGCCACCATATGCGGCGGCGATCGGCGTACTTGCCCGGCTCTACCAAGCCAAGGGCGATTTCGCCCAAGCCGAGTCTTATGTGAACGAAGCAATCGCTATCGACGAGCGTGAGTTGCCGCCCGACCATCCCAATCTCGCCAGCGATCTCGGGGCCCTGGCGCAGCTCTACCAAGTTCAGGGCCGCTTCGATGAGGCCGAGCCGCGATGCAAGCGTGCTCTCGCCATCAGCGAGCGTACGGGGGATCCGGCAAGCATCGGCCGCGACCTCAACAATCTCGCGTGGCTGTACCAGGGACAGGGGCGATATGCGGAAGCCGAGCCGCTGGTAATGCGCTCGCTGGACCTCATCGAGAAGTCACTGGGCACCAAGGCGGACTACGGCCGAGCGCTCGACACGCTGGCGAAAATCCATGAAGGACAAGGCAGGGTCAGCGAGGCCGAGACCAGCTATCGCCGCGCCCTGGAAATACTCGAAGCTTCGCTTGGCGACGCCCACGAGAGCGTGGCGGCTACGCGCGAAAATCTCGGCGGACTGTTGAAGTCGCTCGGCCGGCTTGATGAGGCTGAGCTGTTGCTGAAGCAGGCGCTGGACACCCAGGAGCGGGTATACGGCCGCGCCAATACGAAGCTCGCCAGCGTGCTGACGCAGCTGGGAGACCTCTACCGCACGCAGGGCAAGTCGGACGCGGCTGAAGCGTACTTCCTGCGCGCGCTGGCCATTCACAAGGAAAATACCCGCGAGATCGACGTCTATTTCGCGACCAATCGTGCGCCCGTCGAAGGCGCGAAAACCGTCGCCTTCGGCAGCCTCCCCGCCCCGAGCCTGACGTTTGGGCTGGCCAAGGTCATCGTCACCAATCCGAACTCCGCCGCTGGCCGCACACTCTCCAGCGAGCCGTTCGTTGAGGGTGCCCAGGTCGCGCAAGCGCCGCGCGTCGAGGTCACGGAGGTGGCGCGGCTGGCGATCCACACGATCACTACAGGAGTCGATTGGACGTCGCCGCAAAGCCGCAAGGCGTTCGAGAAGCAGGTGTTTGTGTTCGTACCGGGGTTCAACGTGTCCTTCGAGAACGCCCTGCGGCGCGCGGCGCAGATTGCCTACGACGTGGATTTCGACGGCGCCGCCGTCCTCTTCAGCTGGCCTTCGGGCAGAGGCTTGATGAGCTATCTTTACAGCAGCGAGCGAACGCGGGAGGCGGGCAATCAACTGATGGCGTTCCTGGAGACGATCGTCGCGCAGACAGGGGCAACCAAGATCCACCTCATCGCGCACAGCATGGGGAGCGTCGTGCTGCTCGACACGCTCGAGAAGCTAAAGATCAAGCGCGAAGCGCGGCACGACTCGGGTGCGGAGTTCGCCGAAATCATCCTGCACTCGCCGGACGTCGCCAAGGATCGGTTCAGCCAGGTGATGGCCGAGGTGAGCGACCTCGGCAGCGGGGCGACGCTCTATACCGCCAGCAACGATCGCGCCATCGCGCTGTCGCGATGGATCTGGGGAGACCGCGTCGATCCCACCGTGTTCTCCGGCGTCGAGACGATCGATACCACCGACGCGGGATCGAGCTTCCTGGGGCTCAACCACGATCTCTACGTGACCAACCCTGTCATCTTCAACGACATGCGCTACATGCTCAAGCAGGGTAAGCACCCGCCGGACCAGCGTTCGGGGGCGTTTCAATCCACGGTGACGCCGGCTGGAACGCTGTGGCGCTACCACCGCAACGACGTTGCCCCGTCCGTCGCCGCCGCACCGCCCGTGTCGGCAGTGAGCAAGGCCAGCATCGACGGTGCCCATCCAATTCCCATTGCGGTCCCTGCCGTCGTCGAGCGCCGCGACAATGCGCTCGACCTGAAACGGGCGCGCGATGCGAGCGATGCTCTGCAACGAAGCGCCGACGAGTTGCGCGCCGCGCTCTCGCAGGCGCAGGAGGCCAAGAGCGCGGCGGAGGCGGCCGCACGATCTGCTGTTTACACCGCGCAACAGAGTGCGATCGCGGCGCGTGAGGAGCTGGAGCGAGAGCGCCGCGCACGCGCGCAGGCCGAAAGCGACGCGGCGACGGCGCGCACTGAACTTGCACGCGAGCGCGCCCTCGCCGCTCAGTTGGCCGAGGAAAAGAAGACCGCGACCGCCCCCATCGTCGTGCCCGCCGCGGCTCCGCTGACGACCGGCACCACGCCGGCGCCTCCCGCCGAGAAGGCCGAGGCCGAGGCCAAGCGCGCCCGCGATGCCAACGCCCGAGCAGCACGCAAGCGGCGCGCTGCCAAGGAAGCCGCGCAGAACTGGCCGTTCAGCGGCTGGTAGCGGCGGTAGCGCCCCGACGCTCGTTGCGATTTTCTCAGTCCGACTTTGTCGGTGCGGTCGCCGACGACAGATTTACACGCCGCGACAGCTCCTCGGCGCTTTCCTTGCGCTCGCTGTAGCGGTCGACGAGATAGCCGGCCCGATCCCGGGTCAGAAGCGTGAACTTCACCAGCTCCTCCATCACGTCGACGACGCGGTCGTAGTAGGCCGAGGGCTTCATACAGCCCTCGTCGTCGAACTCCTGGAAGACCTTGGCAACGGAGGATTGGTTCGGGATGGTGATCATCCGCATCCACCTACCGAGCACACGCATCTGATTCACGGCATTGAACGACTGCGATCCGCCGTTGACCTGCATAACGGCCAACGTCTTGCCCTGCGTCGGCCTGACGGCGCCGACCGACAGCGGTATCCAGTCGATCATCGACTTCATGACGCCGCTCATGGCGCCATGCCGCTCCGGCGAGCACCAGACTTGGCCCTCCGACCAAGCGGCGAGATCGCGCAGCTCCTGCACCTTTGGGTGAGTGTCCGGCGCACCGTCGGGGAGCGGCAATTCGTGCGGGTCGAAGATGCGCGTCTCGGCGCCGAATGCTTCGAGCAGGCGTGCGGCCTCAAAGGTCAGGAACCGGCTGTATGAGCGCGCGCGCAGGGAGCCATAGAGCAGCAGGATGCGCGGCCGGTGTTCGGCAGGCGCCTCCACCGCCAACTTGCCGGAGGCGGGAATTTCGAGATGCGGGTGCGAGATGTTGGGAAGGCCGTCGCCGGCGCCGTTCTTGCTCATCGCCGCTCACGGAATTGTGCCATGACCGCACCGTCCTCTTTTGTAAATGACCCGATGCCGGCATTGGGCAGGATATCGAGAACCCGCTCCGATGGGCGGCACAGCGCCACGCCCCACGGTGTGACGACAATCGGCCGGTTGATGAGGAGCGGATGCTGCAGCATGAAGTCGATCAATTGGTCGTCGCTCCATTTATCGTCGGCGAGCCCGAGTTCCTCGTAAGGCGTGCCTTTCTGGCGCAACAGTTCACGCGGCGTGATGCCCATACGCGCGATCAGGTCGACGAGTTCGGCGCGCGACGGCGGAGTGTTCAGGTACTCGATGATGGCCGGCTCCTCGCCGCTCTGGCGGATCATCGCCAGCGTGTTGCGCGACGTACCGCAAGCCGGGTTGTGGTAGATCGTGATGCTCATTCGGCTGCCTGATGCGTTTTGCTCGTGGAGATCGCCCTGTTGCTCCGCGCGGCCAGGAGCCAGTGCGCCAACAGCAGCCCGCACAGGGCGCCGAAGAGCTGCGCCGCGATGAAGGCAGGTACGTCCCCGAGGCGGATGCCGGCAAACGTATTTGAAAACGCCCGCGCGACGGTAACGGCCGGATTGGCGAAGGACGTTGACGCCGTGAACCAGTAAGCTGCGATGATGTAGAGGCCGACCGACATCGGCACGGCGTCGGGCTTGGCACGAAGCGTCGCCAAAATCGTGAGCAGCAAGCCGAAGGTCGCTACGCCCTCGGCGAGCCATTGGCCGGGCCCGCTGCGCATTTTTACGCTGGCTTGCCAGAGCGGCAGATCGAACATGGCGTGCGCGGCGCAGACGCCTACCAACGCCCCCGCCACCTGCGCCAGAACGTAGAGTGCCGCATCGCGCCCGCCGATGTCGCCGCGCCACCAGAAAACCCCGGTGACGGCCGGATTGAGATGCGCACCGGAAATCGGCCCGAGCATCGTGATGAGCACCACGAGGATGGCGCCGGTGGGCAAGGTGTTGCCGAGCAGGGCCAGCGCTTCGTTGCCGCCGGCCAGCCGCTCGCCCATGACGCCGGACCCGATAACGGTAGCGAGCAGAAATCCCGCGCCGGTGAACTCAGCCACAAGCCGTTGCGCCAAGGTCGGCGCGCTCATTGTGTCGGCTCCGGTGTGCCCGCCCTGGTGCGGCCTATGGAGTCGAGGCGCTCCTGCAGCGAAAGCCTGCTGAGCGATGTCAACGGCAGGTTCGTGAAGATGCCGATGCGCTGGTACAGCATGCGATGCGTATCGGCGAAGGCGAAGCGGCGCTCGCTTTCGGTCCCTGTCGCTGCCGAAGGGTCAGGCAACCCCCAGTGCGCACTCATCGGCTGGCCCGGCCACACGGGGCAGGTTTCGCCGGCGGCGTCGTCGCAGACGGTGAACACGAAGTCGAGCCGGGGTGCGCCGGGCGCGGCGAACTCCTCCCACGACTTGGAGCGCAAGTTGCTCGTGTCGTAGTTGAGCTGGCGCAGAAGATCCAGCGCATGGGGATGCACGCGTACGCTCGGCTGACTGCCGGCGCTATAGCCCTTGTATTTTCCATCCCCCAGCCGGTTGATGACGCATTCGGCGATGATCGATCGCGCCGAATTGTGGGTGCAGAGAAAAAGCACGTTGAGCGGCTGGGTCATCGTTTGCCTCCCTTACTGGTACAAAGCGTTTTCACCTTCTTGAACGCCGTGCCGCAGAGCTCGGGCTGCCCTTGGCAGCAATCCTCGGTCAGGTAGTCGAGCAGCTTGCGCATGCCATCGAAATGCACGGCGTAGCGGATGTAGCGGCCGTCCCGCGTGGAATGCAGCAGCCCGGCGCGGTCGAGTTCCTTCAGATGAAACGAGGCGGCTGTCGGCGCGGCACCCACCGCCTCGGCAATTTCGCCCGCCGGTACTCCCGATGGGCCCGCGCGAACGAGCAGCCGGAAGATGGCGAGACGTTGCGCGTGGGCGAGAGCGGCAAGGGTGACGACGGCCTGTTTCGAGTCCATGATTAACACTACATGGATTCTTGTAGCATTCAATTATTTTCGGTAGGCACCCCCGGTCCGGAGGGGCGCATCGCACGCTTGCTGCGTGTTGCAGGTGGTGCGGACGCCGGGAGTCGAACCCGGACGGCGTTGCCGCCTCAGGATTTTAAGTCCTGTGTGTCTACCAGTTCCACCACGTCCGCGCCGCGCCGTTATGGGCCGAGAGGAAACGGCGTGCAATCCGCTCATCCGCTCTTTTAGGCACCCTTTGGTGCGCCGTGGCGGATGGCCCCCAGCAGCAGCACATACAGCAGCAGCCCGTTGAGCGTATGCCATAAGAAGTGGGTGCCGACGCCGCGCCCGGCCCGCACTGTCCACGTGCAGACCTCAAGATCGATGGTACGGAACGTCATGGCGGCGAGGAAAAGAAATGCCGCGGCGAACATGTAGCCCGCCGCGCGGTGGCCCTGCACGAGCAGCAGCATCCCCACCAGCACCAGGGCGCCGAACGCCGGCGTATAGCCTAGCGTGCCGTTGAAGCAGCGCTTGCCTGCCCCGCGCGTCATCGGCAGCAGCTCGTTGGAGCAGTGAATGCCCTGCGCGTAGCGGACCGTGAGATAGAAGCCGATGAGTGCCGCGATGACGAGGATCCACGGCACGCCGGCAAAGCGACGCAGCGCGTAGCCGAGATAGGCGAGCATGAACAGCGAGATCGGGATCGTGTCGAACGGGATCGCCCACACCGTCGCGTAGGTGTGGAACATGAAGCTGCCGATGCCGATGCAGACGACCAGCAGGACGAGCAGCCATTCGAACAGCGCGTGGTCGCGGCGCGCCGACCGCATGAGCTGCCAGGCGGCGATCAGCCCGGCGATGACGAAGGCGCCGTTCGATATCGCATTCAGCGGCTCGGCCCAGAACGCCGGGTCGCCGCCGCGCTCGCAATAGCTGTAGACCTTGCCCCAGTCCATTGGATCTCTGTTTGCGCCCGGCGACTCCCCGGCGGAGAGCCGGCCGCCGGGCGCGAGATAAAGCCTAGTCCTTCTTCTCCGGCGCGACGACGCGGATCGACAGCTCGCGCAGCTGCTTGGGTTGCACCTCCGAGGGGGCGCCCATGAGCAGATCGTTGGCCTGCTGGTTCATCGGGAACAGCGAGATCTCGCGCAGGTTCTTGGCGCCGACCAGCAGCATGACGATGCGGTCGATGCCGGCCGCCATGCCGCCGTGCGGCGGCGCGCCGTACTGGAAGGCGCGATAAAGCCCGCCGAAGCGCGACTCGACATCGGCCTGCGTCAGCCCGGTGATCTCGAACGCCTTCACCATCGTGTCGGGGCGGTGGTTACGCACCGAGCCCGAGGCGATCTCGAAGCCGTTGCAGACGATGTCGTACTGGAACGCCTTGATCTTGAGGTAGTCCTCATCGCCCTTGGCAGCGCTCAGCGTCTCGAGGCCACCCTGCGGCATCGAGAAGGGGTTGTGCGAGAAGTCGATCTTCTTGTCCTCCTCGTTCCACTCGTAGAACGGGAAGTCGACGATCCAGGCGAGCGCGAACTTCGACTGATCGATCAGCTTCAATTCCTCGCCAATGCGCGTGCGTGCGTCGCCCGCGAAGCGATAGAAGCGCGCCGGGTTGCCAGCGGCGAAAAAGACGGCGTCGCCTTCCTTGAGGCCAAGTTGCGTGCGGATCGCGTCCGACCGCTCCGGCCCGAGGTTCTTACCAACCGGACCGGCCGCTTCGTTTTCGCGATAGAAGATATAGGCAAGACCCGGCTGACCCTCGCCCTGCGCCCACGAGTTCATGCGGTCGCAGAAGGCGCGCGACCCGCCGCCCGGTGCGGGGATGGCCCACACGCGCACTTTCGGATCCTTGTCGATCATGCCGGCGAAGATCTTGAAGCCCGAGCCGCGGAAGTGCTCGGTCACGTCGGCCATCTCGATCGGGTTGCGCAGGTCCGGCTTGTCGGAGCCGTACTTGGCGATCGCCTCGTCGTAGGGAATTCGCGGCCACGCCTCAGTGACACTTTTCTTGGCGCTTCCTTGCTCGCCTCCGGCAAGACCGACATGAATGCCCGCGAACTCCTCGAACACGCCCGTGATCACCGGCTCCATTGCGGTGAAGATGTCGTCCTGCTCGACGAAGCTCATCTCCACGTCGAGCTGATAGAACTCGCCCGGCAGGCGGTCGGCGCGCGGATCTTCGTCGCGGAAGCACGGCGCGATCTGGAAGTAGCGGTCGAAGCCCGACACCATCAGCAGCTGCTTGTACTGCTGCGGGGCTTGCGGCAGCGCGTAGAACTTGCCGGCGTGAATGCGCGAGGGAACGAGGAAGTCGCGCGCGCCTTCGGGCGACGATGCCGTCAAAATCGGCGTCGAGAACTCGAAGAAGCCCGCCTCCGTCATGCGCTTCCTGATCGACGACGTGATCGCCAAGCGGTGCATGATGTTCTTGTGCAGGGTCTCGCGGCGCAGATCGAGGAAGCGGTACTGCAGCCGCAGGTCTTCGGGATAGTCCGGCTCGCCGAACACCGGCACCGGCAGTTCCTTGGCCGCCGACAGCACCTCGATCTCGGTGGCGAACAGCTCGACCTCGCCGGTCGGCAGCTCCTTGTTGACCGTGCCGTCGGGGCGCGCGCGCACCTGCCCGTCGACGCGGATCACCCACTCCGAGCGCACCGCCTCGGCCGCCTTGAAGGCGGCGCTGTCCGGGTCGGCGACGATCTGCGTGATGCCGTAGTGGTCGCGCAGGTCGATGAACAGCAGGCCGCCGTGATCGCGCACGCGGTGCACCCAGCCCGACAGGCGCACGCCGTTGCCGATGTCGGAAGCGCGCAGCGCGCCGCAGGTGTGCGAGCGGTAGCGGTGCAGTGGGGCGCCACCCTCGACCAGGGTCTTCGACTGCTTCTTCGCCTTGGCATCAGCCATCGTACTGCCCGTCCCGGTGCCGCGATTTGTCATGAAGTTGCGGGAAAAGCGCATGCACGTCGGGGGTTGTCAAGAATGGCC
>JBDTOR010000017.1:0-25350 GCA_039933175.1 Hyphomicrobium sp.
TGGGCCGCGCACCGGGGCGATTTTACGCGCATTCGTCCGCGCACGCCAATCCGCTCCAGTGAGGGCGTCGCTGCTGGGAGTTGCAGCAACGCCGCTGGCGCCCGCTAGAGCGCCTGCTGCTGCACACGCGCGGTCTTCTGGCGCTTAACGAGCAGCTTGTTGAGCGCCGAAACGTAGGCGCGCGCCGAGGCAACCATCGTATCGGTATCGGCGCCGCGGCCCGTTACCATGCGGCCGCCCTCCTCCAGGCGAACCGAGACCTCTGCCTGCGCGTCGGTGCCTTCGGTGACGGCGTGAACCTGGTAGAGATCGAGCTTGGCGTCGTGCGGCACCAGCATCTTGATGGCGTTGAACAGCGCATCGACCGGACCGTTGCCGGTCGACTGCACGGTGTGCTGCACGCCCTCGATGTCGAGCGTCAGGGTTGCCGACTGCGGCCCCATGTTGCCGGCGATGACCGTGAGCGACACCACCTTCATGCGGTCGTGCATGTGGGCGATGCCTTCGTCGACCAGCGCCTCGATGTCCTCGTCGTAGACGTGCTTCTTGCGGTCGGCGAGGCTCTTGAAGCGCACGAAGGCGTCCTCGAAGGCATTCTCGCCCAGCTCGTAGCCCAGCTCCTTCAGCTTGGAGCGGAAGGCATTGCGGCCCGAGTGCTTGCCCATCACCAGCGAGGATTTGCCGACGCCGACCGACTCCGGCGTCATGATCTCGTAGGTCTGCTGATACTTCAGGATGCCGTCCTGGTGGATGCCGCTCTCGTGCGCGAAGGCGTTACGGCCGACGATGGCCTTGTTGTACTGCACCGGGAAGTTGGTCACCGCCGAAACGAGCCGCGAGGCCCGCGACAGCATCGTTGAATCGATGCTGGTTTCGTATGGCAGATTATCGCCGCGCGTCTTGATCGCCATGACGATCTCTTCCAGCGCGGCATTGCCCGCCCGCTCGCCGATGCCGTTGATGGTGCATTCGATCTGCCGCGCGCCGCCGTTCAGCGCCGCCAGCGAATTGGCCACCGCTAGCCCGAGATCGTTGTGGCAGTGGGTGGAGAAAATCACGCGATCGGCATTGGGTACGCGTTCGCGCACGGCGCGGAACATGCCGGCATATTCCTCCGGCGTGGCGTAGCCGACGGTATCGGGCAGGTTGATGGTGGTGGCGCCGGCCTTGATCGCGGCCTCGACGCACTGGCACAGGTAGTCGATCCCAGTGCGCGTGGCATCCATCGCGGACCACTCGACGTCGTCGACGAGATTGCGTGCCCGCGCGACGGTCGCCGCGATGATCTCCAGCACCTCGGCCTCGGTCTTGCGCATCTGGTGTGCAAGGTGGATGGGCGAGGTCGAGACGAAAGTGTGGATGCGTCCGCGCTTGGCGTGCTTTACGGCTTCGCCGGCGCGGTCGATATCGGCGTTGATGGCGCGGGCGAGACCCGCCACCGTCGCGTTCTGCACGCGGCCGGCAATGGCCGACACGGCTTCGAAATCGCCGTCCGACGCGATTGGAAAACCGGCCTCGATAATGTCGACGCCCATGCTGTCGAGGCACTCGGCGACCTCGAGCTTCTCTTCGAACGTCATGGTGGCGCCGGGGCATTGCTCGCCGTCGCGCAACGTGGTGTCGAAGATGACGACACGGTCGGTATTGCTGGGATTGGTGGTCATCGGCTTCTTCTTTCGCTCGGGGCCGGCTCATCAAGAGCGGCGTTGAACCATCAGCTTGCTCGACTTGTCATCCCCTGAGCGATCGTCCCGGCGAGGCCGGAACCTATCGAAGGCTCAGGGGCTGCTAAGGAGGTTCAAGAGCTGAAGAAGACGCGCCGACGGTCCGCGGCGGATCAGCCCCGTGCGGATAAAGCAATCGCCGTCAATGCCAAGTGTCTGGCGCATGCGCCAACTCTTAGTACATCGCCTCAATTAAGGCTAGTGCGTAGCCGGACGGCCAAGGCCGGCGACCCGGCCGAGTGGCGCCTACTGCCAGCATTTGGGCTGGGTCTCGGGGGCGATCGTGCCGTCGATGACCCGGACCGCGCTGCCGCCGATGCGCACGGTTTCAAGCCGTCCGCCGGCAATGATCAGGGTGAGCGAGATGGTGCTCGGCCGACCCATTTCGTGGCCTTGCTCGATGATGCGCCGGTGCGTGCCGTCGGTCAGCCCGTCGAAGCCCTGCACAACCCCGGCAAAGCACACGGCGGCCGACCCGGTGGCCGGATCCTCCGGGACCCCGAGTTGCGGGGCGAACATGCGGGCGTGGAACGCCGAGCCGTTGTGCACGCACTCGCGCGTATAGAGATAGACACCCGCCATGCCGTCGCCGGAGAACGCTTGCGCCCAGCCGACGGGCTGGATGCGCGCCCTGGCGATCGCCTCGAGGGTCTGCACCGGCACGAAGGCAAACGTGTTGCCCGCCGTCATGCACAAGGCGGTGTGGTTCTCGAAACCGATCTCGCGCGGCAGCAGGCCCAGCGCGTCGGCGATGCGATCGCGCGACGGCGGCGCCATCGGGGCCTTCTCGGGCAGCTTCGGTGCATCGAACTCGGCGAACGGCGGCTGCCCATCACGCAGGCGCACACCGACACGCACCGTCCCGATCGCTTGCTCGAGCACGATGATGACGTCGCTCTCGCCGTTGACGAGCGGCGTGCGCGCTTGCGCCAACAGGATCGCCGTGCCGATGGTCGGATGTCCGGCAAAGGGCAGCTCGCGATTGGGCGTGAAGATGCGCAGGCGTGCCGAGTGGGCGGGGTTCTGCGGCTTCACGACGAAAACCGTCTCGGATAGGTGCAGCTCGCGCGCGATGCTCTGCATCTGCTCGGTACTTAGGGCGTCGGCGTCGCTCACGACGGCCAGCGGATTGCCGCAAAAACGGCGATCGGTGAATACGTCGAGCGTGTGCAGCGGCAGCGCCATGCGACCCATGATCCCCGTGGAGGCCGGCGCACTCTGCCCAATTATGGGGGCCGGTCAAGCAGGCAATAGCGCCCGCAATAGCACCCGCGCATGCCGCGGCATGGTGCTTTCGTCGATGTCGGCCTGCGTGCGGACGATGACGATGTCGTCGAGTTCGGGTTTCCTCTGCGCCCACGTGAACGCCAGGATGCGCTCCCGCAGCGCCAGCGCCGGCAGCTCGCTCCGCCATTCAACGCCGATCGCGATTTCCAGTCCGAGGAGCGCGGCGATGTAGCCCGGCTGACGCTGCACCGATCCAGCGTCTAGGCCGGTCTCCTCTCTGAGTTCGCGGCAGATGTTGGCGTCGAGGTCGAGCATGCCGTCACGCACATCGCCGTCGTCGATGACCCCGCTCGGCGGATAGACGCGTCCCGAGTTGAGCTGCCCCGGCGCCTGGCGACCCAGCAGGACATAGCCTTCAGCCGAACGGATGATCGACGCGCCGAAGGCTTCGCGGACAATCTGCGTTGCCGGCGAAGCCCGCTCCCGCCAATAGAGGAACGTAGCGAAATCGGTTTTGAAGAATGTGCCGCTCAGCACATCGCCGTCGATGGAATGGTCGTGCATCAGATAGACCGCGCCGTTGAAGAACTCAGGCGTCTGTGCCTGCCGATGCTGCCAGTCGCGGGCGATGTCGTGGGACTCTTCGAGGGCCAGCGGCCACGTCCAATCGGCGACGCGGAAGGCGCAAGTTGCAAGGCGCACGCATCGCGGTTCGGCCGAAATTGGTTGCATGCCCATGGCGTCCACCCACCCCAAATGGATAATCGGAACGGCCCGATCAAATTCCGTCTGTAATCTGAAATCTTAGTTTCGCCCCGATCAAACCACGCTCATTCCACGATGCAGGTGTGATCTTGGGGTGCGAAAGCGAGAGGGTGCCGAGGGGGACTTTGCACAAACTTGCACAGCCGATCACGTAGACGGACGAACGTGCTTGCTCGCCACGCGAGCCGTCACGCGACGTATGCGCCCGTAACCCGCACGTGCGGGCGCCCAATTCAGAATCCGGCGGCGTCACTCACGTGACGCCGCTGGAGCGGACGGTGGAGGTCCCCGCTTCTCCGCCGTCCGTTTCTTTGCGTGCTCTGATAGCGGAGCGTCGCTCCGCGGCAGAGCTGTCGCCTGGAAGGCTCGCGCGGCTGTAGCCTCAAGCTACCTCCCCAAAGCAAGCTGCGCGGGTCTTCTGGCTGACCGCCGCTGCTCTAGAGGCAGCCGAGCGTCTTCGATCCGCACGTGTAGTAGTTGATCATCTCGGCCGAGCAGCACGGCTGATCGGCGCCACAGCGCCAGGTCTTGATCTTGCCGCTTGCCGTCTTGTGCTTGCAGATCTTGGTGGCGTTCTTGGCGGCTGCGGCAGTACCGGCCGACAGTGCCAGCGGCGCGGCCGCGACGAGCGCCGCGATAGCAATGGACGTCAGAACTCGCAACATGGCTGAACTCCCTGATGGCCCCTGGAACTTGTCGGGGCCACCAGTATGCGCCAGCGGGCGGGCGTTATGGTGGCAGCCGCGCCTCAGTTCTTTGACTTGTCGACCAATGCCTTAGACTTGATCCACGGCATCATGTCGCGCAGGCGGGCGCCCACCTCCTCGATGGGGTGAGCGTCGTTCATGCGGCGCGTCGCCTTGAACTTCGCCTGGCCGGCGCGGCACTCGCGCATCCATTCGGAGGTGAAGACGCCGGTCTGGATGTCCTTGAGGATCTTTTTCATCTCCTCCTTGGTCTGCGGAGTGATGACGCGCGGTCCCGAGACGTACTCGCCGTACTCGGCGGTGTTGGAGATCGAGTAGTTCATGTTGGCGATGCCGCCCTCGTAGATGAGGTCGACGATCAGCTTCACCTCGTGCAGGCACTCGAAGTAGGCCATCTCCGGCGCGTAGCCCGCCTCGACCAGCGTCTCGAAGCCGGCGCGGATCAGCTCGACCAGGCCGCCGCACAGCACGGCCTGCTCGCCGAACAGGTCGGTCTCGCACTCTTCCTTGAACGTCGTCTCGATGATGCCCGAGCGGCCGCCGCCGACGGCGGAGGCGTACGACAGGAAGAGGTCGTGCGCGTTGCCGCTCTTGTCCTGATGCACGGCGATGAGGCACGGCACGCCGCCGCCCTTCTGGTATTCGCCGCGCACGGTGTGGCCCGGGCCTTTCGGCGCGACCATGCCGACGTCGAGATCGGCGCGCGGCTCGATCAGATTGAAGTGGACGTTGAGGCCGTGCGCAAACATCAGCGCCGCGCCCTGCTTCATGTTGGGCTCGAGGTGGTCCTTGTAGATATCGCCCTGCAGCTCGTCGGGAGTCAGCATCATGATGACGTCGGCCCACTTGGCCGCTTCGGCAACTTCCATCACCTTGAAGCCGGCACCCTCGGCCTTCTTGGCCGTGGCCGAGCCCTTGCGCAGCGCGATGGCCACGTCCTTGACGCCGCTATCCTTGAGGTTCAGCGCGTGCGCGTGACCCTGGCTGCCGTAGCCGACAATCGCGACCTTCTTGCCCTTGATGAGATTGATGTCGGCATCACGATCGTAATAAACGCGCATGGCTTCCTCTGTTCTTCTCGCTCGGAGTTGTGCGGCTGTGGCGGCGCTGCTGGCGCAGCGGCGGCGGGCGGGACCGGCCGCTTCGCGGCCGGGGTGAATTCTGGCAGTTCCTTTAGACGGTCGCGGGCCCGCGGCCAATGGCGGCAATGCCGGTCCGCGACACTTCGACAAGCCCCAGCTCGGTCATAATCTGGATGAACTGCTCCAGCTTGCTGGGTTTGCCGGTCAACTCGAACACGAAATGCTCGGTCGAGGTGTCGACCACCTGGGCACGGAAAATCTCGGCGATGCGCAGGGCTTCGATGCGCTTCTCGCCCTTGCCGGAAACCTTGATCAGGGCGAGTTCGCGCTCCAGCGCATCGGCCTCCACCGTGAGATCGCGCACCCGGTGGACGGGCACCAGGCGCTCCAGCTGATGCTTGATCTGCTCGATCACATCCGGGGTGCCGCTCGTTACGATGGTGATGCGCGACACGTGCTTCTCGTGCTCGGTCTCCGTCACCGTCAGCGAGTCGATGTTGTAGCCGCGGCCGGAGAACAGGCCGATGACGCGGGCGAGCACGCCCGGCTCGTTGTCGACCAGCACCGACAGCGTTCGTGACACGATGGCCTGCGCAATGCCGGGGCCGACGTAGTGGCTCTTGGGGAGAGGTTTGGCCATGTTGTTATTTCTTCTCTGGCGGCGCGCTCGGAGCGCTCTCGGAAGCGGGACTGGACGGGTTCAGGGTCTTGGGAACCGGCATCTTGGCGTCGGGGAATAGCGACTGGAAGAACAGCGGAAATCCGTACTCGTCCACGTTGCGCTTGAACTCCGCGATCTGTTCCTTGCTGACTTTGTATTGGGCGAATGCCCCGCTCACCCGGCGGTTCATCGTATCGGCCAGCATCTGCGGGCTCGGTGCACCCGTGCGCTTCAACGCCTCGGGCGACATGCGCGAATAGATGAGCGCCAGTATTTGCGTCTCGAGATAGTCCTGCGCGATGCAGGCCTCGAACGCCTTGGTGTATTCCGACGACAGGCTGTGGGTGCGATAGCACGCGTCGATAAAAGTGAAGGCCTTGGTGGCCCCTTGCGTGCGCTGCAGCCTCGCCAGGTGCGTCGCCGCCTCCTTGATGTTTTCAACCTGATTCCACTTGGGATCCTGCGCCGCGACGAGCGATGTCGTGTGCATGCCGATGACGCCGGCCGCGGCAAGCGCCAGCGCAAAGCGCACGCCTGGGCCCTGCGCATCCCGCGGGCGTCGAGCATCCATCTGGCGGGGAGCAGGCAGCATCAAACGAGCACCTTGCCTTCGGCGCTGACGGCGTTCTCGACTTCCTCGTCGGTGTTGTCGCCCAGCAGCATCTCGTTATGCGCCTTGCCCGACGGGATCATCGGGAAGCAGTTGGCGAGCGTCGCGACGCGGCAGTCGAAAATGACGGGGCCCTTGGTGTTGATCATCTCCAGGATCGCATCGTCGAGCTCGGCCGGATCCTCGCAGCGCATGCCCTTCCAGCCGTAGGCCTCGCCCAGCTTGACGAAGTCGGGCAGGCTCTCGGTGTAGCTGTGCGACAGGCGGTTGCCGTGCAGCAGCTGCTGCCACTGGCGCACCATGCCCATGTACTGGTTGTTGAGGATGAACACCTTCACCGGCAACTCGTACTGCACCGCCGTCGAGCACTCCTGGATGTTCATGAGGATCGAGGCGTCGCCGGCGATGTCGATGACGAGCGACTTGGGATGCGCCATCTGCGCACCGATGGCGGCGGGCAGGCCGTAGCCCATGGTGCCCAGCCCGCCGGAGGTCATCCAGCGGTTCGGCTCCTCGAAATGGTAGAACTGCGCCGCCCACATCTGATGCTGGCCGACCTCGGTCGTGATGTAGGCGTCGCGGTCCTTGGTCAGCTCGTAAAGCCGCTCGACCGCGTACTGCGGCATGATCACGTCGCGCGATTTCTTGTAGCTGAGCGACTTCTTCGCCCGCCACTGCTCGATCTGCTTCCACCAGCCCTTGTGGGCCGCCTTGTCGACCTGCGGTGACTTCGACTTCCAGATGCGCAGCATGTCCTCGAGCGCGTAGCCGACATCGCCGACGATGGGGATGTCGACCTTGACGTTCTTGTTGATCGACGACGGGTCGATATCGATCTGGATCTTCTGCGAGTCCGGCGAGAAGGCGTCGATGCGGCCAGTGATGCGGTCGTCAAAGCGGGCGCCGACGGCGATCATGACGTCGCAATCGTGCATCGCGAGATTGGCCTCGTACGTGCCGTGCATGCCGAGCATGCCGAGCCATTGCTTGTCGGACGCCGGATAGGCGCCAAGGCCCATCAGGGTCGAGGTGATGGGAAAGCCGGTGAGGCGCACCAGTTCGCGCAGTATCTGGCTCGCCTTCGGTCCCGAGTTGATGACGCCGCCGCCGGTGTAGAACACCGGCCGCTTGGCGCGCGCCATCAAGTCGACGGCTTCGCGCACGGCGTCCTGGTCCGGCTTGACGCGCGGCTTATACGTCTTGTGCGCGATGTTCGACGGACCAACGTAGTTGCCGGAAGCGAACTGGATATCCTTGGGGATGTCGACCACCACCGGGCCGGGGCGGCCCGCCTTGGCGATGTAGAACGCCTCGTGCAGCACGCGTGCCAGGTCGTTGACGTTCTTCACCAGCCAGTTGTGCTTGGTGCAGGGTCGCGTGATGCCGACCGTATCGCATTCCTGGAACGCGTCATTGCCGATGAGGTGCGTCGGCACCTGCCCGGTGATGCACACCAGCGGGATCGAATCCATCAGCGCGTCGGTGAGCCCGGTCACCGAGTTGGTGGCGCCGGGCCCGGACGTGACCAGGGCGACGCCCACCTTGCCGGTGGAGCGCGCATAGCCTTCTGCCGCGTGCAGCGCGCCGCCTTCCTGGCGGACGAGGATGTGCTTGATCTTCTCCTGCTGGAACAGCTCGTCATAGATCGGCAGCACGGCGCCGCCGGGATAGCCGAAAATATGCTCGACGCCCTGATCGTTGAGCGCCGCAAGCACCATCTCGGCGCCCGTCATCGTACGTGCCATTGCCAACTCCAAAAATGCGGCGCCGTCATACGGCCGCCGGGCCGGTCCGGTTGCCGCGGAACCTAAGGCCGCCATGGTGAAGGGTCAATGTGCAGATTGAATAAAAGAAACAAAACAGCCGGATGATTGTTGCATTTGTTGCGTTGTAACTGGCTTCCACGCAATCATATTACTGCGCATCCAAGTCCGCTGCCGTTTGGCGTACTGCCGCGTCTCAGCCTTGCCCGCAACGATAGCCTCTTCGAGCGACAGCTCGCCGTCGATATGGCGCAGCAGCGGGCCGACGCCCAGCGCCAGCATCACAGGCTGTGTCGGCGCAAGGCCGAGCGCCTTGAGTTGCCGAGCCTCCTCGAGGCCGCCCTCGTCCAACATTTGCTCGAAACGCGCCTCGATGCGTTCCGCCAGCACATCGCGGTCGACGTCGACGACGAGCGGCATCGTCGCGGCGAGGTCGAGCACCGGATGGCGCGGCAGCCGCTGCCATTCGGCGAGCGACATTCCGGTGTCGTCGATCACCTCCAACGCCCGTACGACACGCTGCGTGTCTCCGGGAGCAAGACGCCCCGCCATCTCCTCATCGCGCACCGCAAGCTCCGCATGCAGGTGCGCGGCGCCCTTTTCCGCCGCTGCGGTGCGCCAGCGCGCGCGCACGTCCTCCGACACCGCCGGGATGGGCGACAGCCCCTCGGTGAGCGTTTTGAAATAAAGCCCCGTGCCGCCGACGATGATCGGACGGCGGCCCTCGCGGCGCGCGTCTTCGAGCACGCGCGATACGTCGGCGGCGTAGCGCCCGGCCGAATAGCTCTCGCTGCCCGGCACGAAACCATAGAGCGCGTGCGGGGCGCGCGCTTCCTCCTCCGGCCCCGGACGGGCGGTTAGAATGCGCAGCTCGCGATACACCTGCATCGAGTCTGCATTGATGACGACCCCGCCGAAGTGCTCGGCGAGGCGCAACGCCAGGCCGGACTTGCCGCTGGCCGTCGGTCCGGCAATGAGAATGGGACGCATGTCGCTCATGCGCTGAGACCTAGCGCACCTCGTGCCCCGCAGCCATCATCCGCCGTCGACGACCTTTAAATGTCACCCCGGCGCAGGCCGGGACCCACGCAAGTATCGGCGAAGAAGACGATGAGATTGCGCAGCAGGCGCAAGAAGCACGCCCGCCACCGCTCTTCACCAAGGAGCGTCCTGAAGCTGGCGTGGATCCCGCTCTTCAGCGGGATGACGGTTGTGGGGAGGCGCGCGATCAAGGTTCGAGGCGGCTCAATAATTGATGGTCGAGCGCACGCCGAACACGGCGGCGTTGGGTGTCGGCACATACGGATTATCGGGGTTGGCGGAATGGCCGCCGGGATTCCAGAAGTACTGGAAGTCCGGCTGCAACGTCAGACCGCGCATGATCTGCGCCGTATAGCTCACCTCCAGCATGCCCTCGAAACTCGGGATCACCGGAAACCCCTGCTCCCGGTTGTAGTCGATGACCTGCGAGGAGACGCCCGTGTAGGAAAAGCCGATACCGAGGACGTCGTGCGGCCGCGCCGACCACAGGCCGTCGAAAACGATCCCGGTGCTCCAATAGTGATCGATCATGTTGCCTTCCGAAGGCGCACCGATAATGCGACCGAAGACGGTAATGCCCTTGGGATCGCCTTCGCCCGGCACGCGATAAATCATCTGGTCGAGCATGATGTAGAGCGCGTGATCGTGCTCATCGAGCACCCCGGGCACCGGCTGCAGCCCGATCGGCAGGCCGGCGTTGCCGGTGGCCTGCTGCACGAACGAACCGTAGAGCTTCCACCCACCGAGTTTCAGCGTGCCGGCGAGTTCGCCTTCGCCTTGATTGTAGCTGATCCCCATCTCCGCCATGAGCAGCGGCGAGCTGAAATTGAAGTCGAGCCCGTGCGGATTGCAGACTTGCGGCAGCCCCTCCGGACAATCGTCCGCCGGGTCGCCGCTATAGACGCCCATCAGCAGCGAAAGCTGATCATTGGGATTGAAGGCCAGCCGCGCGCCGGGGGCCGCGAGTGGATAAGCGGGTCCGCCGTCGGGCAGATTGACGCCGGCGATTGCCGGCCAGCCCCACGTGGCGTTGAGAAACGCTCCGGCACTGTCGCTGACGAAGAATTCGCTGTCGGCGGAGAGTTGCCCGAACCGGAACGAAAGCCGATCGTCGAGCACCTTCTGATCCAGCCACAGCTCGAACAAGCGCGTCGACGGGAGTGCCTCGATGAAACTCACGGTCATCAGGGCGCCGAGGTTATTGGCGGTGATGCTGCGGCCGTGAATATCGTAGGCGTTGGCGAACAATGTGAGCCCGTCCCAGCCGATCGCCTTCTCCATGTCGACGGTGACCGCAACCTCCAGACGACCGTCATAGAACGTCCCCTGCGCGAACCCGCCGGTGGGATTGCCGAACGTCTCGCCGATGTAGTTGACGGCGTACGTGACACCACGGCGGGCCAGCGTCGAGCGGATGCCGCCCGGGTCGCCGAACCAAGTTGGGAAGTTGACGGCGATCGACGGCTCGGGGATGCCGGGGACGCGGTCGCCTTCCTGCTCCACCGTTTGCCCCGCGGCAGTAGCTACGTTCAAAATGAGCGCCGCGACGGCTAACGGCAGGGCAAGAGGGCACGCCAAGCGCGGACGCGGCCCGGCGGCTGCGTCGAACTTGCGAGCAGCGTCCCCCTCACGCGCCATTCCGCCTTCCCAATCCAACCCCCAAATCCGCCCCACGAGTCGCGACGGCGCCGCGACGTTCCATCTGTTTCCGGCCGCGCACCGAGGCTGAGAATTCGCACGATTCGCCGCCATGCCGGTGCGCCGAGCGGCGCTACGCACACGCCCTTCCCCGCCCGCCGGGCGCATGTGTGACCGGCAAGGCACGTCGGTGCGCGATTCGCCGCGCAATCAAGCGACGCACATCAGCGCGCCGGGCTTGTCGCGCTGCACCGAAGCCGCTAGCCATCTAGAAATGGTTCGACGGGCGACGCCGAAAGGCGGCGCCACGCAGGCAAGGAGAGGCGCCCATGGCAGAAGAGGCGATCGTCGCGCAGGCGGGGCCCTATCAGGTCGAACTCACCGAAGGAAAGCCCTACTTCTACTGCCGCTGCGGGCGCTCCCAGAAGCAGCCCTTCTGCGACGGCACGCACAACGGCACCGGCATCGAGCCCCTGCGCTTCGTCGTCGATCACACCGGCACCTTCAATATCTGCGGCTGCAAGCAGACCGACGACGAGCCGTTCTGCGACGGATCGCATCTTTTGCTCTAGGGTACGAGGAGTTCGGGCGACGGGGGACGCATGGATTATTTCGTTCAGCAGCTGATCAACGGACTGACGCTCGGCTCCATCTACGGGCTCATCGCCATCGGTTACACGATGGTCTTCGGCATCATCGGCATGGTGAACTTCGCCCACGGCGACGTGTTCATGGTCTCCGCTTTTATTGCCCTCATCCTGTTCCTCATCCTGACGCAGATCCTCGGGCTCACCTCCATTGGCCTCGCGCTGCTGATCGTGCTCGTGCTCGGCATGGCCCTGACGGCCTTGTGGAGCTGGGTCATCGAGCGCATCGCCTACCGGCCGTTGGCCGGATCATTCCGCCTGGCGCCGCTCATCTCGGCCATCGGCATGTCGATCTTCCTGTCAAACTTCGTGCAGGTGGCGCAGGGACCGCGCAACAAGCCGGTGCCCCCCATGCTCAACGATGTGATCAGCATCCCGGTCGGTAGCGGCAGCGTCACGATCTCGGAAAAGCAGTTCCTCATCTTCGTCGTCACGGCAGTGCTGCTCGTCGCCTTCTGGGCGCTGGTGCAGAAGACGCGGCTTGGCCGGGCGCAACGCGCCTGCGAGCAGGATCGGCGCATGGCGGCGCTCATCGGCATCGACGTGAACCGCACCGTGTCGCTCACCTTCGTCATCGGCGGCGCCTTGGCCGCGGTGGCCGGCATGATGTTCATGACCTACTACGGCGTCGTGAACTTCTCCGACGGCTTTACCCCCGGCGTCAAAGCGTTCACCGCCGCCGTCCTCGGCGGCATCGGTTCGCTGCCGGGCGCCGTCATTGGCGGTCTGCTGATTGGCCTAATCGAGACGATGTGGTCGGCGTACTTTTCAATCGACTACAAGGATGTTGCTGCGTTCTCTATTCTTGCCGTTGTGCTGATTTTCCTCCCCTCCGGCCTGCTCGGCCGGCCGGACGTCGAGAAGGTCTGATCGATGAGCTTGGGCGGCCAGGGCGGGCTGCCGCCCGCATCGATCCCCATGCGGGACATCATCAAGGACGCAGCGATGTGGGCGCTGGTCGCGCTCGGGCTGTGCTTTCCGCTCATCGCCTTCCGCACCGATCTGAACTTCTCCCACCAGCCCGTTCTCGACGTGCGGCCCTACCTCACCGCGCTGTTCGTCTTCACCGTATTCGCCGGCCGGCTGCTGTGGCGCCTCTACGCGCATCCGCGTCCCGCCCCCCGCGTGCTCTTCCCGCCTCTCGCCCTCGGCGCTCACCATAAGGCGTGGCTGCCGCGTCTCGGGCTCGCCGCGCTGCTGATCTTTCCCTGGGCGGCGGTGACGCTGACCGGGCAGGCCGGCGCCATCAAGTGGATCGACAATTTCGGCGTGCAGATCCTCATCTACGTGATGCTGGCCTGGGGGCTCAACATCGTGGTCGGCCTCGCCGGCCTGTTGGACCTCGGCTATGTCGCGTTCTATGCGGTCGGCGCCTACGCCTACGCCATCATCGCCACCTACGTGATCCCCGCGACGCTGCCGGCGCTCGGGCCGTGGGCATTCTGGGTCTGCCTGCCCATCGCCGGCATCCTCGCCGCCTTCTGGGGCATCCTGCTCGGCATGCCCGTGCTGCGGCTGCGCGGCGACTATCTGGCCATCGTCACGCTGGCCTTCGGCGAGATCATCCGCCTCGTGCTCATCAACTGGGTCGCGCTGACCAACGGCAACGTCGGCATGCAGACCCCATACATCACCTTCTTCGGCTTGCCGTTCACCTCGCGCACCGGCGAGACGACGTTCGCCGACGTGTTCCACGTGCCCGGTTCGCCGACGCTGCACCGCGTCATCTTCCTTTATTACGTGATCTTAGGCCTGGCGCTGCTGGTTGCCTTCATCACCCAGCGCATGCGGCGGCTGCCTATCGGGCGCGCCTGGGAAGCCCTGCGCGAGGACGAGATCGCCTGCCGCTCGCTCGGCATCAACACCGTCAACACCAAGCTCACTGCCTTTGCCATGGGCGCCCTGTTCGGCGGCTTCGCGGGCGCCTTCTTCGGGGCGCGGCAAGGCTTCGTCACACCGCGCTCGTTCGAGTTCATGGAATCGGCGACCGTCCTTGCCATCGTCGTGCTTGGCGGCATGGGCTCGCTGACCGGCGTCGCGGTCGCGGCGGTGGTTGTCATCGGCGGCATCGAGTTGCTGCGCGAGCTCGACTGGATGAAGTCGATCTTCGGTCCCGACTTCGATCCTGGCCAATACCGCATGCTCATCTTCGGCCTCGCCATGGTGCTGGTGATGGTGTGGCGCCCGCGCGGTCTGATCGCCGCGCGCGAGCCGTCGATCGCGCTCAACGAGGCCAAGGCGGTATCCAGCGCCCACGTCAAGGAGGGGCACGGCTGATGCGCTGGCTGCGTGACCCGCTGCTCGTCGTCGAAGGCCTCACCATGCGTTTTGGCGGCCTCGTCGCCGTGCGCGACCTGTCGTTCTCCGTCGGCCGCGGCGACATTACCGCCCTCATCGGCCCCAACGGCGCCGGCAAGACGACGGTCTTCAATTGCATCACCGGCTTTTACAAACCGACCAGCGGCCTCATGGCGCTATCGACCGGCGGCCCTATCGAGCCGCAGGCGGTCGCCGATCTCACGGCATCGAGCCGGCGCTACGTATGCCGCGGCGAGCACATGGGTGCCGACGGGCTGTTCCTGCTCGAGCGCATGCCCGATTTCGAGATCGCCCGGCGCGCGCGCGTCGCCCGCACGTTCCAGAACATCCGCCTGTTTCCTGGCATGACGGTTTTAGAGAACCTCATCATCGCGCAGCACAACCCGCTGATGCACGCCTCCGGGTGGTCGTTGCTCGGCCTCATCGGTTCGCCGGTCTACAAGCAGGCCGAGGAGGCCGCCGTGAACGTGGCGCGCTACTGGCTCGATCGGATCGAACTGACGCACCGCGCCGACGATGCGGCCGGCGCGCTCCCCTATGGCGACCAGCGGCGGCTGGAGATCGTGCGCGCCATGTGCACCGATCCGGTGCTGCTGTGCCTCGATGAGCCGGCGGCGGGTCTGAACCCACGCGAAAGCGCCATGCTGAATGTGCTGCTGCGCGCCATCCGCGACGAGCACGAGACCTCCATTCTGCTCATCGAGCACGACATGTCGGTGGTCATGGAGATATCCGACCACGTCGTCGTGCTGGAATACGGGCTGCGCATCTCCGACGGCACACCCGACACCGTGCGCAACGATCCGCGGGTCATCGCCGCCTATCTCGGCGTCGAGGACGACGAAGTGGCGCAAGTGGCGGCGGAGGTCGGCTTGTGATCGCGCCAGCATCCCTCCTGTCGCTGCAGGGCGTCACCGCCAGCTACGGCAACATCAATGCCCTGCACGACGTGAGCATCGAGGTGCCGGCCGGCGAGATCGTCACGATGATCGGCGCCAACGGCGCCGGCAAGTCGACGCTGATGATGACCATCTTCGGCAATCCGCGCGCCCGCACCGGGCGTATCGTCTTCGACGGACAGGACATCACCCAGCTGCCGACGCATGAGATCGCCCGCCTTGGCCTCGCCCTCTCGCCGGAAGGGCGACGCATCTTCGGCCGCATGACGGTCGAAGAGAACCTGCGCATGGGCGCCGAGTTCGCCGGCAATGACGACTACGAGCGCGACCTCGCACGCATCACCGCCATCTTCCCTCGCCTCAAGGAACGCCTGCATCAGCGCGGCGGCACGCTGTCCGGCGGCGAGCAACAGATGCTCGCCATCGCGCGTGCTCTGATGAGCCGCCCCAAGTTGCTGCTGCTGGACGAGCCCTCGCTGGGTCTGGCACCACTCATCGTCAAACAGATCTTCAGCGTCATCGCCGAACTCAACGCGCGCGAGAAGCTGACCGTGTTCCTGGTCGAGCAGAATGCGTTTCATGCCCTGCGCCTTGCTCACCGGGCGTACGTGATGGTCAATGGCGCCATCACTTTGAGCGGTAGCGGCCAGGAGCTGCTGGCGAGCCCGGAGGTGCGAGCGGCATACCTCGAGGGCGGGCGCCACTAACAAGCGGAGTAGGATCGCGGACCCATGAGTTTTTACGACACCGGCGGCAACGGACTCTGGATCTTCCTGCTCGTCACGGTTCTGATGGGCGGGTCCGCCGCGCGTTCTACCGGCGCCGCCATCGCCTCGACGTGGCGTCCCCCGTGGCAAATCCTCGGCGCCGCCCTGTTGCTCACGTTCGCCGTGCGCTTCTTTCACTACGCGCTGTTCTACGAACCCCTGCTTTCTTTAAAGAATTTCGTCGTCGACTACATCGTTGTCGCCCTCGCCTGCGGCTATGGCTACCGCATGACGCGCGTGCGCCAGATGGTGGAGCAGTATCCGTGGGCGTACGAGCGCGCCGGCTGGTTCTGGTGGCGCCGGCGCCAGGAAACGCCCGCTTCGCCGCGGGGATGACTTTTCGACCGTTTCGGACGAACATGCCGGGCCTATTCACGGAGCGCCCCGGAGCGCCCGCCGTCATCTCGAGGGGATACCCATGAAATCAACCACCATCATTGCCGCGCTGGCGCTCGCGTGCGTCGCTGTGTTCGCCGGCTGTGACAGCGGACCGGCAAAGCTGCAGCTGGGCGTCGCAGGGCCGATGACGGGCACGGACGCGGCCTTTGGCGCGCAGCTCAAGAACGGCGCCGAGCAGGCCGTCGCCGACATCAATGCCGCCGGCGGTATCAACGGTAAGCAGGTCGAGCTGACCGTCGGCGATGACGCCGCCGACCCGCGTCAGGGCGTCTCCGTCGCCAACAACTTCCTCGGCGACGGCATTCACTTCGTGGTTGGCCACTTCAACTCCGGCGTCTCAATGCCGGCCTCCGAAGTCTACGTCGACAACGGCATCCTGATGATCACGCCGTCATCGACCAACCCGCAGATCACCGAGCGCAAGCTGTGGAACGTCTTCCGCACGTGCGGCCGCGACGACCAGCAGGGCGGCGTCGCCGGCAAGTACATCGCCGAGCATCTCAAGGACAAGAAGGTCGCCATCGTCCACGACAAGACCACCTACGGCAAAGGCCTCGCCGACGAGACCAAGAAGGCAATGAACAATCTCGGCGTGACCGAAGTGCTTTACGAAGGCGTCAGCGCCGGCGAGAAGGATTTCGCCGCGCTCGTCTCCAAGCTCAAGAACGCCGGCGTCGAGGTGCTGTATTGGGGCGGCGTGCATACCGCCGGCGGCCTGGTGCTGCGCCAGATGCGCGATCAGGGCCTCAACGCAGTGTTCATGTCCGGTGACGGCATCGCCAGCGACGAGTTCGCCGCCATCGCCGGCCCGGGCGCCGAAGGCACGCTGATGACCTTCGGTCCCGACCCGCAGAAGCGCCCCGAGGCCAAGGAGATCATCGAGCGGTTTGAGGCGCGCGAGTACAAGCCCGAGGCCTACACGCTCTACAGCTATGCAGCCGTGCAGATCCTCAAGCAGGCCATCGAGGCAACAAAGTCCGAGGACCCCAAGACGGTCGCCGCCTACATGCGCACCGGCGTCAACTTCAACACGGTGATCGGCGACATCGCCTTCGACGACAAGGGTGACATCAAGCAGGTCGGCTACGTCATGTACACGTGGGTCAAGCAGCCGGACGGCCGCATCACCTACGTGCAGAACTAGCCGCAGAACGAGGCTGCTGCCGCGCTGCGTACACTCGGCTGTATGTGCGAGATTGGAGCGAAGGGAGATCGCTATCTCCCTTCGTGATGGCGGCGACCGCCGCCGGCATGGCCGTCAAGGCGACTGACGTTCAGTCGCGGCCCTGGGAAGCGGCCATGCACTCGTGCACCAACCGCTTTTCGATGAGCGCCAGATCCTCCGGCACTTTGATTCCCGCCTGTCGGTATCCACGAATCTTGGCCTGCACCTTGGCGTAGCACTCGCGCGGATCGTCGGACGTTTCGAGCTCGGAATTGAGCTGCTCAATCTCGCCTTGCATTTGGTTCGACATTACGTGGCCTTTGCCCTCGTTGTTTTGGCGCTTTCCTACCTTCAACCGCGCCGATCAGTCCGGCTCGGGAAGCCATTCGTATAAGAATCCGATGGCTATCTCTAAGTAACATTCTGTTTCACTCGTGCACTATCAAGAGTACATCTTCGGAAAATGTGGCAACCGTGACAAAGTGCCCACAGATTCCATTGCTGCAGAGCAGCGTTAGCCCATACGAATTGTGGCTGCTTCTGGCCGTCATTGTGTAATTACTGTTAGACCGCCAATAGTTCTTGTGTGCGTTGCACAATTGGCACGGCTATGTGGACTTTCGGCCCGTTATCACTTCACTGCACTTGCAGCTCAAAGTATTGCGCAAGCCATTCGCGCGCAGCATTGCGATTGAAGCCTATGCCCCGCGTCTGCTACGGCTCCGCGCGTTGCCCCTCCGCGAGGCCCTGAAAATATGATCCCGCGCTATAGCCGTCCCGAGATGGCGTCCATCTGGGACCCCGAGACGCGTTTTCGCATCTGGTTCGAAATCGAAGCACACGCCGCCGCCGCCATGGCGGAGCTTGGCGTCATACCGCATCACGCGGCGAAGAAGATCTGGGACAAGGGCCGTAACGCTAAGTTCGACATCGCGCGCATCGACGCGATCGAGCGCGAGACCAAGCACGACGTCATCGCCTTCCTCACGCACCTGGCCGAGATCGTTGGCCCGGAAGCGCGCTTCGTGCATCAGGGCATGACATCATCCGACGTGCTCGACACGTGCCTCAACGTGCAGCTGACGCGCGCCGCCGATCTGCTCATCGCCGACGTCGACGCGCTGCTCGCCGCGCTCAAGCGCCGCGCCTTCGAGCACAAGATGACGCCGACGATCGGACGCAGCCACGGCATTCACGCCGAGCCGGTCACCTTCGGGCTGAAGCTTGCCTACGCCTACGCCGAGTTCGACCGGGCCAAGCAGCGCCTGATCGCAGCGCGCAAGGAGGTGGCGACCTGCGCGCTGTCGGGCGCCGTCGGCAGCTTCGCCAACATCGACCCGCGCATCGAAGCCTACGTCGCCGACAAGATGGGGCTGGTGCCCGAGCCCATCTCTACGCAGGTCATTCCGCGCGACCGTCACGCCATGTACTTCGCCACGCTCGGCGTCGTCGCCTCCTCGGTCGAGCGGCTGGCGACGGAGATCCGCCACCTGCAGCGCACCGAAGTGCTGGAGGCCGAGGAGTATTTCTCTCCCGGCCAAAAGGGATCATCGGCGATGCCGCACAAGCGCAACCCGGTGCTCACCGAGAACCTCACCGGGCTGTCGCGCATGGTGCGCGCCTACTCGATCCCGGCCATGGAGAACGTCGCCCTCTGGCACGAGCGCGACATCTCGCATTCCTCGGTCGAGCGGATGATCGGCCCCGACGCGACGGTGACGCTCGACTTCGCGCTGGCCCGCCTCGCCGGCGTCATCGACAAGCTCGTCGTCTATCCCGAGAACATGCAGAAGAACCTCGACAAGCTCGGCGGTCTGCACAATTCCCAGCGCGTGCTGCTGGCGCTCACGCAGGCCGGTGCCTCGCGCGAAGACGCCTATACGCTGGTGCAGCGCAACGCCATGAAGACGTGGAAAGAGGGCAAGGACTTCCTCACCGAGCTGAAGGCCGACAAGGACGTGACGGCGAAACTGAAGCCTGCTGAGCTCGAGTCGATGTTCGACCTCGGCTATCACTTCAAGCACGTCGATACGATCTTCCAGCGCGTGTTCGGGACGGCTTAGCGTTTAGCGGCCGCCGCACAGGCTTTCGCACGGCACGCCATCTCCATCGCGATCGAGCGAGCGCACGCCGCAGCTCGACAGATAGAATCGGGCTTCCTCGCAGGAGGCCATTTGCCCGCACTTGCGCTTGCCGCCGCATTGCAGGTTGGACTGCGCCGGCGGCGGGGGCGACATCCCATGCTCATTCACGCCTGGGGACTGTTGTTCAGGAACGGGATCTACCGACGGCGGCGCATTCGGACCGCGGAAGCGTCGGTACTCTTCAAGCGTCTTGCCGCATACATTCTCGCACGGGATGCCGTCGTTGTCGGCGTCGCGCTCGGCTTCGCCACAAACCGTGAAATGGTGATGTGCCTCGGCGCAGCTCGACATCTGCGTGCAATACTTCTCGGTGCAGTCAAAGGCTCCCGCGGCACTCGTGAGGTCGAGCACAACCGCGACAGCGCAAGCCAGCCGAAGCATTTGCAACGTGCTCATGGGCAATAGGAGGCAGTAAGAAATTCGTTTGAAAACCGCGGGCAATAGCCAACGTGGCAGCAAGTGCCTGACAATGCGCGTGGGATGTGATGATTGGCTTAACCAGACCGGGATGAGGGAGCCGCGAGCATGCTGCCAACGCTGGATCGCGCGTTTTATCGTCGGCTTGCCGTCACCGCTGCAGCGCTCGCCGTATTCCGGCTCGGCACGTACATACCGATGCCGGGCCTAGCGCCCGAAATGGTCGGCGAGATTTTCCGCGCAGGTGGTGCCGCCGTCGGCCGAGTATCGCTGTTGGCGCTCGGCATCAACCCGCTGCTCAACGCGCTCATTCTCGCCGAGCTGCTGAAGATCGTCGCGCCGTCCGTGCGCGCTTGGGAACTTGCCGCATCGGCCAATCGCATCCGCGTGCGCAACGTCGTCTACGGCTTGGCCCTGCTCTTCGCCATCCTGCAAGCTGGCGGCGTGTCGAGCGGTCTCGAGGGCGTGGGTGGTCTCGTTCCCGAACCCGGCGCTGCCTTCCGCATCGTCTCGATCGCTACGTTGGTGGCCGGCACGGCGCTCGTCATCGGGCTGGCGGCGGTCATCGATCGCGCCGGCCTCGGCAGCGGGCTGTGGCTGATCTTCCTGACGCCCACACTCGCCGAGCTGCCGCAGAACCTCGCCACCATCGCGCAACTCTACGACATGGGCCAATATTCGCTCGGCGCCATCCTGCGCGCCGCGGCGTTCACCGCCATCGCCGTCGCCGGCATCGTCGGCATCGTCCTCGCTGCACGTGGCGCCGCGGCAACATCAGCCGCCTGCGTGTGGACGCCCTTGCTCAGCTACGCGGTGCTCGCCTGGCTGCTGATCGGCATCGGTCTCGTGATCACTCTCGGCAGCTTCGAGAACGCGATGGCCATGGCCGCGCCGGGCAGCCCGGTCCGCTACCTGGTGCTCGTTCCCGTCGTCGGCCTGATCACTTGGCTGTACGTGCGCTCCACCCGCATGGCCGGCCAGCCGAACCCCGTACCGGCCATGCCGATTGCGGGCGTGCTGGCGGCGATCGCGCTGGCGGCGGAGTTGCTGCAGTCGCAACTGCAGACGGCGCTGCCGCTAGGCAGCGTTCAAGTCGTTATCGCCACCGTGGTGGCGACGACAATCCTGCTCGATCAGGGTTTGCGCCGAGACAGCGAGCCGGACGCTACGCTCAGTCCTCGGGTGTGAAGAGGTAGCTCGCCCGCGCCATCACCGAATCGATGTTGGCGTTGCCGGAGGCTGCCGAGGGCTGACCGACAGCAATACCGATCAGGCAAAGGTCGCACTCCGCCGCGGTGCTGAGATTGAGCTCGAGGTGCCGGTATTCGAGGCCGACGATGAAGCTGGGCAACAGCGCATATTCGATGCCGCCGCCGATCGTCCAGCCGTCGAAGAAGTCATCCGCCGTTGCGGTCTCTACGTTCGTCGGGTCCGCCCCGGGGCCGGTCGCCGAAAGGGTGGCGTTGCCGCCAGCCCAGCCGCCTTTGACGAACACCATCGTGCGGTCCCAGCTAAAGCCAATACGCGGCTCCACGAACACCATCCAATCGATCTGGGTCTTGTAGACGTCCGTCGCGGGGAAGTAGGGGCTCGCCACCGACTGGTTCAGCCCAAGCCCCTCAAAGGAAGCTTCGAGGCCGAAGACCCAATTCCCCATCTGAATATTGCCGCCACCGAACACGCCGCCGGTAAAGCTGCTCGGCGAAAAGCTTGCGCCCGTACCTGGCGGCACGGCCCCGCCCTCGAAATCGTCGAAATTCTGCGTCCAGTTGATGTCGCTCCAGGCGCCGCCAACTTTGCCGCCGATATAGATGCCGCTCCAGTCGGTGACATTCTGCCCGTCGGTCATCGGCGTACCGGGCACCCATCTGCCCGATTCACCCGACTGCCAAACGTCCGCCTGCGCCGGCGCCGCAAACCCCAGCGCCACGACGGCGGCGATCAACAACGCCGAGTGGTGCGATGCGCGCGACTTATCCATAGGCTTCCCACCGTTTTTGCAGTCCCTTCTGCACTTCTACGGTGAGTCGCGAATCCCACATACTGCGTGGGAAGCACAGTTGTTGATCCTACATAGGTTCACATGAAGACATCCGACGCCGAAATCCTCATCGTCCCCGGCTGGCTGAACTCCGGGCCTGATCACTGGCAGTCTCGCTGGGAGCGCAATCTCAAAAGCGCCAAGCGCATTGAGCAGGACAGCTGGCACGCGCCCGACAAGGATGAGTGGACCGGCAATATCATCAAGGCGGTCGAGAATGCGTCGCGACCGGCCGTGCTGGTAGCGCACAGCCTTGGCGTCATCGCCGTCGCCTACGCCGCGCCGAAACTGCCGGCGGGCAGCGTCGCTGGCGCCTTTCTCGTGGCGCCGGCCGACGTCGACAATACGGATGGCTGGCCGGAGAACCAGGGCAACGCCTGGCCGCCGGAGAGCTTCGGCTTCGCACCCGTGCCCATGCAGCGGCTGCCGTTCCCCTCGCTGCTACTGGCGGCGGAGGACGACCCCTATTGCTCCCAGGCGCGGGCGAAGGCCTTGGCCCTCGCCTGGGGTTCGAATTATGTGGATGTAGGGCAAGCCGGCCACATAGCCGATCAGTCGGGACATGGCCCCTGGCCGGACGGCCTGCTGCGGTTCGGCCGCTTCCTGGCCGACCTCAAAAACTGAGGCTCAGGCCTTGCCGGCTGCCTCGATATCGGACACCGCCTTGGCCAGTAGCTCGCCCATCGCGGCGCGGATCTCGACATCCGTCACATTCACGCCGGCGGCAGCGAAGTCATTGTGAAGCTTGCGGAAAACGTCGTCGTCGCCCTTTTCCTCGAGATCGGCTTTGACGACCGAGCGGACGTAGTCCTGCAGCGGATCGCCCATAATTCCGAGCTTGGCGCCGGCCCACTCGGCCAGCAGCCTGTTGCGCCGGGACTCGGCGCGAAACTTAAGGTCTTGATCGAGTGCAAACTTTCTCTCGAACGCCTTCTCGCGGTCGTCAAACGTGGTCATTCCGTTTCTCCACCAGTGCGTGTCGCCGCAGGGCCTACGGCCGGCTGGAAAGGTTGCATCTGCCGCCGTCGAAAAGCCGACCGCGGGAGCCATAACCCGGGCCTTCCCGGCGTTCAATGACCCATCCCCGACCATTAGCGACACTTCCGACCTTTCCCATCGTTAAGATTGTTTCGAGGGGCCGGTTCGGCTAGTGTCGGGGTGGGTGTCGAACCTCGCGAGCCACTCACCCAAAGCGGCACCTGCAGACAAGAACAATCCGAAAATTCAAAGGCTTGTCTCTCGCCGGCAGGTCACTTCGAATATCGCAGCACTCGCAGTTTTCAAGTCAAAGGACAAAGGCTCAATGAACAGGCGTCGCCGCATCTATGAGGGCAAGGCCAAGGTGCTTTACGAAGGCCCCGAGCCCGGCACGCTCATCCAGCATTTCAAGGATGACGCCACCGCGTTCAACGCCAAGAAGCACGCCGTCATTGAAGGCAAGGGCGTGCTCAACAACCGCATCTCCGAGTTCATCTTCCTACGCCTCGGCGAGATCGGCGTACCGACGCACTTCATGCGCCGCCTCAACATGCGCGAGCAGCTGATCCGCGAAGTCGAGATCGTGCCGCTAGAGGTCGTCGTGCGCAACGTCGCCGCCGGTTCGCTGGCAACGCGCCTCGGGCTCGAGGAAGGCGTGCAGCTGCCGCGGTCGATCATCGAGTTCTATTACAAGGACGACGCGCTTAACGATCCTATGGTCTCGGAAGAGCACATCACGGCGTTCGGCTGGGCTACGCCCCAGGAGATCGACGAGATCATGCAGATGGCGCTGCGCATCAACGACTTCCTCGTCGGCCTGTTCCTCGGCATCGGCATCCGTCTCGTCGACTTCAAGGTCGAGTTCGGCCGCCTGTGGGAGAACGAGCAGATGCGCATCGTGCTGGCCGACGAGATCAGCCCCGATTGCTGCCGTCTGTGGGACATCGCCACGTCCGACAAGCTCGACAAGGACCGCTTCCGCCGTGACCTCGGCGGCCTGCTGGAAGCCTATCAGGAAGTGGCGCGCCGTCTCGGTGTGTTCACCGGCAATCGTCCGGCCAAGGGTCTCGGCCCGGTGCTCGTCGCATCGAACCCCACGGCCAATGGCAAACCGAACTGAAGTGAGGGCAGTGGGCAATGGGCAGCAGGCAGTAGCTGCCTGACCCTACTGCCCACTGCCTACTGCCTGAGAGATCCATGAAAGCGCGCATCCGCATCACGCTCAAGAACGGCGTCCTCGACCCGCAGGGCAAGGCCATCCAGAACGCGCTCGCAGCCCTCGGCATCTCCGGCGTCGAGGATGTGCGCCAGGGCAAGTACATTGAGGTCGAACTCGCCGAGACGAGCGAGGACGCGGCCAAGGCCACGGTCGAGCGCATGTGCAAGGACCTGCTCGCCAACAGCGTCATCGAGAACTACGCCTACGAGCTGCAGCGCGCCTGACGCCGAGGAGCTGACCGAATGCTGCGCGCCTCCGTCGTCGTCTTCCCCGGCTCCAACTGCGACCGCGACGTCAAGATCGCGCTGGAGCGCGTCACCGGCTTTCCGGTCAAGATGGTCTGGCACGGCGACGCTTCGGTGCCCGCCTCCGACCTCATCGTGCTGCCGGGCGGCTTTTCCTACGGCGACTATCTGCGCTGCGGCGCCATGGCGGCGCATTCGCCGATCATGCGCGACGTCATCGCCAAGGCGAAGGCCGGCACGCCGGTGCTCGGCATCTGCAACGGCTTCCAGGTGCTGTGCGAGTCCGGCCTGCTGCCGGGCGTGCTGATGCGCAACGCCTCGCTCAAGTTCATCTGCCGCGACGTCACCTTGCGCGTCGACAACGACAAGACCTTTTTCACCAAGTGCTACCGCAAGGATCAGGTCGTGCGCCTGCCGATCGCGCACGCCGAGGGCAACTACTTCGCCGACGCAGAGACGCTCGACCGCCTCGAGGGTGAAGGTCGCGTCGTATTCCGCTACTGCGATGAAGCGGGTGAAGCCACGCCGCAAGCCAATCCCAACGGAGCCCAGCGCAACATCGCCGGGATCAGCGACGCAACAGGCCGCATTGTCGGTCTGATGCCGCACCCGGAGCGGCTGTTCGAGCTGGCGCTCGGCGGCGCCGACGGCCGCCGCATGATCGAGAGCGCGCTGCTCAGCGCCCTCGAGCCGACGGTTTAGTTTTACCTGACACGAGCGGCGGGAGACAGTCCTGCGACTGCCGTTGCGTGAGTCAATGGCCGCGCCTCGGCGCGGGGCCCCTTGGGCCATTGCCGCCTGCGGCGGCCAAGAAAATGCCGCCGGCGGCGGCCGAGAAAAAAAACGCGCCGGATCCGAAGATCCGACGCGCTGGTCACCTCGCCGAAAGGTG